>NZ_NFIH01000049.1 GCF_002161675.1 Pseudoflavonifractor sp. An44 | reverse complement strand
TCCTGGTCATATTCCATGTTCTCCACTCGCCCAACTTGTTTCTTAAACTTTTTGCTGCGTCGTTGCTCATAGTTCGTGGGCTTTATATAACAGATTTGTCCTGTGGAATCCAGGTAGAGGTAGTTCTCCAAGCTCTCATACCCGGCATCGGCCACCACTTCTTCATAACGGACATGGTGAAACTGCTCCAGCTTCTTTAAAAACGGCTGAAGCGTTCTCACATCATTTCGGTCGAAAAACAGCTCTATCCCGGTGATATACTCACTGTTCACACCAATCTGCACATTATAAGCTGGCTTGAGCTGCCCGTTTCGCATGTGGTCTTCTTTCAGCCGCATAAATGTGGCATCTTCGTCTGTTTTGGAGTAACTGTTGCGCCCTTCTCCCATGGTGGATAGCATGTTTTCATACTGCTCCCACCGCTCCAGAAGTTCAGACAGGCGCTCCCATTCCTTTTGTCCGGGACTTTTCCGCCGGCCACTTCTATGGACAAAGGTAATATTTTGAGCAAACTCCTCCAACCATGCCCGCAATTCCTGTGTGGAAGTAAAACCGGTAGATCGTTCCACCTGGGCCTTTACTTTGGCCAGGTGCTTCTCCACGCTTTTGCGCCACACAAAGGTATAGCGGCCTGCACGGCTTTCCATCTTTGTTCCATCAATAAAGACAGCTCTGTGGTCTGTCTCCCCCATTTCCTCCAGCTTGCGGACAAACTGGTAGAACAGGTCTTCTATGGCTTCTCTGCACCGCCCGGTTCGAAAACGGGCAATGGTGGTGTGATCCGGTGCCTTTTGGCCTTCCAACAGCCACATAAAATCTACTCGGTACCTACACGCCTCTTCCAGCTTCCGGCTGGAGTAGATGCCACACAGATACCCGTAGACAATTACCTTGAACATCACCCGTGGTTCCACTGCCGATTTCCGTCCTCTGGACGAATAGGTGCGATACAGTTTCCTGTAATCCAGTTCCTCAAGCTGGGCACTTGCCAGTCGGACGGGTGCGTTCTCC
>NZ_NFIH01000048.1 GCF_002161675.1 Pseudoflavonifractor sp. An44 | reverse complement strand
GGCGCATTGTCAAGTCAAGTGCAACACCTGGTGATAAAAGACTTCCGCAGGAGTTTTCCATCCCAGGCATTTGCGAGGTCGAGTATTGAGCTTGTGTGTGAACTCCTCCAGAAGCTCTGGAGAGAATGGCACCTTATAGGTATTTTTAGGGACATACTGACGTAGAAGACCATTTGTGTTCTCGTTAGTCCCTCTCTCCCATGGGCACATAGGGTGGGCAAAGTAAAACTGCGCATTTGGAATCTTAGCTGTAATGTCAGCGTGATTTGCAAATTCAAAGCCACGGTCTAAAGTAATGCTACGCAGCAGTCGGTTGGGCAGTTTCTCCAACATCGAGGCCATGACCTGCGCAACTTCTGAAGCCTTTCTGGTTTTACTGATTCCGGTGAGCAAGAACCGTGAGCGTCGGTCTACCAGTGTGACAATATACAGCTTGTGACAGCTGCTATACACCAAATCGCCCTCAAAGTGTCCAAAACGACTGCGATTTTCCGCAGATCTAGGGCGCTCTTCAATTCCACGGTGAATATATGCCTTCTCTTGCTTCTCCTTTTTCTTACCACGCCAACCCTTCCTGCGCAGATAACGCTCCATAAAATAGCGCCCGTGTTTCTTTTTCTTCCGTTCCTTTGGCTCCATATAGCCTGTCTTGATCGCACGGTAGATGGTGCTATAACTGACCACTGGACTCCCATGTTCTAGTTCTATGCGCTTGGAAATCTGTTCTGGAGACCATTGTTGACCGGTAAGCAAGTTAACCACTTTCTCTCTTATATCTGTTTGCTCCAATATCTTGTGCCTCCGACAGTGTTTGCGCCTCTTTTGATACTTTTCCTGGGCTTTAGATGGACGATAGGAGCGAGCGAATCGGTTACGTTTTAATTCCCGGCTTACAGTGGATACGGAGCGTCCTATGCCCTTGGCAATCTCTCGCAATGACTTACCCAAAAGTTTATTTTCCCATATACTTTCCCGCTCGGATATGCTAAGATGATGGTAGTGACTCATTGGGGATTCCTCCTTATGGTTTGTCTCGTCAACTGCCATTTTACAGGAATTTCCCCAATGGGTCATCTTTTATTTTAGGTGTTGCACTTGCATTGTAAATCTCCA
>NZ_NFIH01000046.1 GCF_002161675.1 Pseudoflavonifractor sp. An44 | reverse complement strand
ATGATATGCTCCCTCTATGAGAGACAGTGAAATAAAACACTGTCAAACATAGGGGGAGCATTGCTATGCCACAGAAACAAAAGGTCAGTATAGAGACAAAGGTCACAATCATACAAGATTACATCAATGGATGCATTGGTATGCGTGAGGCGGCACGGAGGGCTGGAGTTTCTCACAATACCATGGGACAGTGGGTACGTAACTATGAGATAGATGGGGTGGATGCATTTCTGCCACATAAAAATCGTGTATACAGCCCAGAATTAAAGAAATCTGCTGTGGAAGACTATTTATCCGGTGCTGGAGGCGAGTCGGATATTTGCAGAAAATATCACATTCGGAGTCATACGCAGTTCAGAGAATGGATAAAGGTGTATAATGCTCATGGAGACTTCGACTCGGTCAAACATTCCGGAGGAGGAAACTACATGAAGCAAGGACGGGAGACCACACAGGAAGAACGTATACAAATTGTTAAGGACTGCATTGCCGGTAGTAAAAACTATGGAGAAATGGCCCTGAAATACCAGGTTAGCTATCAACAGGTTCGGAATTGGACTCTTCGGTTTGAACAGATGGGAGAAGCAGGATTGGAGGATCGGCGGGGCCGCCGGAAGAAAGACCAAACTCCTCGCACCGAACTGGAAAAAGCCCAAATCGAAATTGAGCAACTCAAGCACAAGCTATATCTGGCAGAAATGGAGAATGGACTGCTAAAAAAATTGGACGAGATCGAGAGGAGAGAGGCCTGGAAGAAGTGAGACAGCGCCGTACTTATAAAGCAATTCAGGAGTGTCATGAGCAGCAGGGGTTTCCCATTGAGGCAACCTGCAAGCTGCTCCACGTGGCTCGGTCTGCGTACCACAAATGGGCTACTGGCAAGCGTAGCCACAGAGCTGCGGAGAATGAGCAGTTGGCCGACACCATTGAGAAAATTCACTTAGAAAGTCCAGATAAGGGTTATCGGAGGCTCAATGACGACCTGCGCCATGACTACGGTATCCATGTCAATGACAAGAGAGTGCTTCGTATCTGCCGGACCAGAGATATTCGGTCTACCGTGAAGTACAGTAACCACAGCTGTACCAGGCGGGCCAAGAACCCTCAGTATTTAGCTGAGAACCTGCTGGATCGCCAATTCTATGCGGTAAAGCCGAATGAGAAATGGCTGACCGATGTGACCGAGTTCAAGTGGTATGAGGGTACCGAAGTACACAAGATCTATCTCAGTGCCATTCTGGATCTATATGATCGGCGCATTGTGTCCTATATCATTGGTGAACGCAACGATAACCCTCTCGTATTCAAGACCTTTGACAAAGCGGTGAAGGCAAATCCAACTGCTCACCCACTGTTCCACAGTGACAGAGGCTTTCAGTATACAAACCGAACATTCCACCACAAGCTCGTGCAGGCGGGGATGACACAGAGTATGTCCCGTGTGGCCCACTGCATTGACAACGGCCCTATGGAAGGTTTCTGGGGCATCTTAAAGCGGGAGCGTTACTACGGCAGACGCTTTACCAGCAAGAAAGAACTTGTCCAGATGATCAGACATTACATCCACTATTACAACACCAGGAGAGTGCAGCGAAATCTGGGTGTGCTGACGCCTATGGAAAAGCATGAACTGTATC
>NZ_NFIH01000045.1 GCF_002161675.1 Pseudoflavonifractor sp. An44 | reverse complement strand
GTTTCTCATTGTTTAATTTAGAGGGTGCAAACTGCGCATCTTACGGGCCAATAGCTCAGCTGGCTAGAGCACACGACTGATAATCGTGAGGTCGATGGTTCGAGTCCATTTTGGCCCACCAGTGTCCATTGAGAATGGATATCAACATTCAAGAGATTGAGTGTTGATATCTGGTTTCAATCGAGACCAGAATTCCGCACCTTGAAAACTGAACAATGTGATAATTCCAGATGGAAGAGCAAGCAACAGAGTAGATTTTTAATCAGAATGGCAAAAGTCATTTCTGTCAATGGGTAATAACAATTAGCCAAAAAATAACTCTGAAGCCTGCATGATTCTTATAAGAGAACTAAGTGTTTTCTAGGACCAAACCGTTCAAAAGCCCAGCGAAGCGGGTTTTGAACGGAGAGGAGCCGCAACGGAATGATTGAGCTTTCGTGCTTGCGCGGAAGCGAAAGATATGAAGTTTGCGGCGACGAGGTCAAGCTAATAAGAGCGCAAGGGGAATGCCTTGGCATCAGGAGCCGATGAAGGACGTGGCAAGCTGCGATAAGCTTCGGGGAGGCGCAAACAGCCTTTGATCCGGAGATTTCCGAATGGGGAAACCCGGCAGTGCAATACACTGTCATCCTGCGTTGAATCAAATAGGCGTAGGAAGGGAACCGCCTGAACTGAAACATCTAAGTAGGGCGAGGAAGAGAAATCAACCGAGATTCCGCTAGTAGTGGCGAGCGAACGCGGAAGAGGGCAAACCGGTGGATTTATCCACCGGGGTTGTGGACAGTCATTTAGCAGAAGTTATCTAGGAGAACGGCATGGGAAGGCCGGCCATAGCGGGTGACAGCCCCGTATCCGAAAGAGAAGGCTGTGAGACTGGATCCAGAGTACCGCGGGACACGTGAAACCCCGTGGGAAGCTGGGGGGACCACCCTCCAACCCTAAATACTACCTGATGACCGATAGTGGAGCAGTACCGTGAGGGAAAGGTGAAAAGGACCCCGAGAGGGGAGTGAAATAGAACCTGAAACCTTGTGCTTACAAGCACTCAAAGCCCGTTAAAGGGTGATGAGGTACCTTTTGTAGAATGGTCCGGCGAGTTATTGTTACTGGCAAGGTTAAGGTATTCAGTACCGGAGCCGCAGCGAGAGCGAGTCTGAATAGGGCGTATGAAGTCAGTGGCAATAGACCCGAAACCGGGTGACCTATCCATGAGCAGGTTGAAGTGGAGGTAAAACTCCATGGAGGACCGAACGCACGCTCGTTGCAATGATCGGCGATGACTTGTGGATAGCGGTGAAATTCCAATCGAACCCGGAGATAGCTGGTTCTCCCCGAAATAGCTTTAGGGCTAGCGTTGTTTTAGATTACTGGAGGTAGAGCACTGAATGGGCTAGGGGGCGATAAGCTTACTGAACCCTATCAAACTTCGAATGCCAGCTAATTGATGAACAGCAGTCAGACTGTGTGAGATAAGTCTCATAGTCAAAAGGGAAACAGCCCAGACCCACAGCTAAGGTCCCAAATATACGCTAAGTGGAAAACGATGTGGAGTTGCGAAAACAACCAGGATGTTGGCTTAGAAGCAGCCACTCATTAAAAGAGTGCGTAATAGCTCACTGGTCGAGTGACTCTGCGCGGAAAATGTAACGGGGCTAAGCGTATAACCGAAGCTTGGGCTTGTCGTAAGACAGGGGTAGGGGAGCGTCGAATATGGGGTGAAGTCGCATCGGAAGGAGCGGTGGACTGTATTCGAGTGAGAATGCCGGAATGAGTAGCGAGAATCATGTGGGAATCATGATGGCCGAAAATCTAAGGTTTCTTGGGGAAGGTTCGTCCGCCCAAGGTAAGCCGGGAGCTAAGGCGAGGCCGAAAGGCGTAGTCGATGCACATACGGTTGAAATTCCGTAGCCACCGAACTTTAAGCACACTGACACTTTGGAATAGCCGAACCCGGGCGTTGGTTGACCCGGGCGTAAGGGACCGAAATATAGTAGGGAAGTCGGCGATGTCCAGAGGCGAGAAAAGGTGTGAGGTATACTAAGGTGCCCGTACCGCAAACCGACACAGGTAGATGAGGAGAGAATCCTAAGGCCAACGGGAGAAGGGTTGTTAAGGAACT
>NZ_NFIH01000044.1 GCF_002161675.1 Pseudoflavonifractor sp. An44 | reverse complement strand
CACTCTTGTATTCAGCGGACTCTGCCGCAAGGAGGGAAAGGAAGCCTCACCCATACGACGGTATTATATCATCAGCCTACTGGCTGCTGATACCAAATCTTAATCTTTATAGTAGGAGGTAAGTATATGGGTTATCTTGTAGGAGTCGGATTTCTTATTGCTTTCAGTGTGGCGATTGGAGTGGTAGCAACGATCTTGGGTCTGTGGCTCGGTCAAATTATTTTGTTTGACAGCATTGCGATGGGAATCGTTGCGGGTGTATGCTGTCACCACTTTGCACATGTCCATACAGCATTATCTGTGCTTGTTGGCATTGGAGTTTGCGTGTTGTTTTTTGCGCTGCAAAATACAACGATTGGTTTTTTCCTTGTGGGTGGTATCTTCACGTTGGCGTACTCTGTGTTATTTGGATTGATCGCTCTTGTTTTAACTGCCGATACAATTTGGGGATTGGTGGTATTTGGATTGACCCTTATAATCGTTGCTGGACTACACCTGAAGGCAAGAGAAGAAAGTTAATAACTGCTTAAATAAAACAAAGAGCCAGGGGCGGTTCAGTAATGTGCCGATTCTTTGCAGTGTCCAGAAGCGGCTATTACAGCTTTGTAAAGCGGATGAAGCGACCCGAAAAAGATGCCGTCCTTGCTGAAATCATCCGGCAGCAGCAGGCAAAATGCTTTCATACCTACGGATACCGACGGATGTGGCAGTGGCTGAAAGGCAGCAAAGAGATTTGCCACAACCCAAAGACCATTTTGCGTGTTATGAAGAAATACGACCTGTTGGCAGAGATTCGTCGCCGCAGAAAGTGGCAGCAGATGAGCCAGCACGTACATAAATACCAAAATCTGCTCAACCGAAATTTCCAAGCCGCGGCTCCCAACTGCAAATGGGTCACTGACATTTCTTATATTCAGACGAAGCAGGGGGTATTGTACCTGTCCATGATCCGGGATCTGTATGACAACAGCATTGTGGCCTACAAGACTGCGACACAGCAAACGGTGAACCTGGTGCTGGACGCCCTCAATGTGGGGATGCTGATGATGGGCCGTCGGACGGACGTGGACGTGGATGCGGCCATTCTGGAATTTGTCACAAAGTACGGCCTGCTGGGCCTGATGACGGCGCTGCCCACCACGCCGTCTTTCATGGACTACGAGGCGGTTTACCTGCCGAAGAATCATTTCATCAAGGCGGAGACGATGGAGACGGAGGATTATCTGGCGCTGTTCTATCCCTTTGAGCAGCTGGATGTGGTGAAACAGGGCGTAGAATCCGACTGGACGGTATCCGGCGACCGCACGATGATCGCGCTGACCATGACCTTTGCCGACGAGCCGATGGCAAAAACCATGAGCTTCCAGCGGGAATATGCGGAACCCTATGACTGGATCGCCCAGCAGCTCAAAGACTGGGCCTTTACGCTGACAACTTCCGTTTTGTACTACCACGACTATGATTCTATCGACGAGGGCACCCGGAACTTGTACCGCAAGGCGATGGCGGCCTTTGGCGGGATCGCGCCCAGCTATCACATTGAGTTGCTGGAAAAGCCGACGATTTATTGGGACTTTCACTCACTTTTGCTAGGTATCCAGATGATGTTCAGCTTCATGCTGGTGGACGAGGCAAGGCCGCTGCGTTTGTGCAAGCACTGCCAGAAGGTGTTTATGAGCAGCCGTGCCAACGCCGCTTTTTGCAGCGCACGGTGCAAGAACCAGTATAATGTGTACAAAAGCCGGGGAAAACATAAAGAACAGGACGGTGACGAAAATGCCTGAGAGCCAGAATACGGAATGGAAAAGCAAGTGGAAAGACGAATATCTGGAATGGATTTGCGGCTACGCCAACGCGCAGGGCGGAAAAATCTATATCGGCTGCGATGACGAGGGCAATGTTATCGGCCTATCTAACGCCCGCAAGCTGCTGGAGGACATTCCCAATAAAATTCGGGATGCGATGGGAATTATTGTCGGCGTCAACCTTTTGGATAAGAACGGCAAGGAATACATCGAGATCGACGTGCCACCGTATCCCATCGGCATCTCCTGTAAGGGTGTCTACTACTACCGCAGCGGCAGTACCCGGCAGATTCTGACCGGCCCGGCGCTGGAAGCCTTCCTCATGCGAAAGAGGGGCGCGACTTGGGACAATCTGCCTCTCCCGGCTTTTTCGCTGGATGATGTAGATGACGAAACGGTGGCTCATTTTAAGCAGTGGGCCGCCAAAAAGGGACGCATTGACCGAAGCGTGTTGGATGAGCCAAAGGACGTGCTTATGGAAAAGCTGCACCTGATGAACGGCCCGTATCTGACCAACGCGGCCATGCTCCTGTTCAGCAAAGACCCGGAGAAATGGCAGCTGGGTGCGTATGTGAAAATCGGCTATTTTGAGACGGACGCCGACTTGCTGTATCAGGATGAAATACACGGCTCCATTCTGGAACAGATCGACAAGATCGTGGAGCTGGTGTACCTCAAGTACATGAGGGCCAAAATCACATATGAGGGGATGCAGCGGATCGAGCGGTACTTTGTGCCGGAAGAAGCCCTGCGGGAAGCCTTGCTGAACGCCCTGTGCCACAAGCAGTATCAATCCGGTGTGCCCATTCAGATCAGCGTGTATGAAGATAAGCTGTATATTGTCAACTGCGGATGTCTGCCGGAAAATTGGACGCTGGAAAACCTGATGAGCAAGCACGCCTCCAGCCCCTACAACCCCAACATTGCCCATGTGTTCTATCTGGCGGGCTTTATTGAGAGCTGGGGCCGAGGTATTGAAAAAATCTGCTCTGCCTGTGAAAAGGACGGTGTGCCGCAGCCGGAATATACGATTAACCCCGGTGACATTATGATAAAATTCACCGCACCGGAAGATCGGCTCATCCGTTCTGTTACCGGCAGGGTGACAGAAAAGGTAACAGATAAGGTGACAGATACGTTGGATGAGACATCACTGAAAATTCTGAATCTCCTTGCCGTCGATCCGGCATACACAACGACGTTCCTTGCCGAAAATCTGTCTCTGAGCCGGAAAACCGTGTCGCTCAGATTAAAAATGCTTAAAGATGCTGGCTTGATTGAGCGTATCGGCTCCGACCGCAAAGGATACTGGAAGTTGCTGAAATAACGCAAAATGCCCTCACGGCAGGCTGACAAGGCTTGCTGTGAGGGCATTGCTGCTTATTCTGCGTACACAAGTTCATGCAGGACAATTTCTTCGGCCCGGCTGTGGATGTTGTTCCTCCGGTACACCCACTCCATCTGATCGGCGGCTTTCAGTGCCTCAGTCACGCCTTCTCGGCGCATCATCTCAGCTTCGATAATGTCCAGCCGTTTTTTGCAGGCGGCGTCGATCTCCGACAAATGGGGAAAGAGTTTTCCGTGAGCAGCAGGATACTGTAAAGGGCGGGACGGTGGTCTTTCAGATAAGCACGGCGCATACGGCCATATTTACCGATGCGGTATTCCTGCGTGTCAGCCAATACGAGGTCGGGAATCAGATAATCCCCGCATTGGGTGTAGGTCAGTTCCATAATGGCCTCCTTTGTGGGAATGTGTGGGGTTGACAGTTACGGTCAGGTTCAGGGGTATCCCTCCTTCATCACAACTGTCTTTTCATTCGCCACAAATGAGCCGCAGTCATGATGTAATTTTCGGTGGTGTAATCCACCCTTTATAAATTACATCATGGTTGTAAAAATGGATATAGCGGTCAATCATTTCATTTGCTTCGGAGAAGGTTGCCGGCTTGTGGCGGTAGATGCACTCTGTTTTGAGAATGGAGAAGAAATTTTCTGCCATTGCATTGTCATACGGGTTTCCCCGTCTTGACATCGAAGGCGTAATGCCGTATTGTTTAGTCAGCTGGAAATATGCTTGGGATGTGTATTGAAAGCCTTGGTCGCTGTGGAGCTGCAACTCTGCGGCGACCTTCTTCTTTTCGTTGCGTACTGCCTGGCGGATGGTGTCCAGCACCAGGTTCACCGTTTGCTGTGTCGCAGTCTTGTAGGCCACAATGCTGTTGTCATACAGATCCCGGATCATGGACAGGTACAATACCCCCTGCTTCGTCTGAATATAAGAAA
>NZ_NFIH01000043.1 GCF_002161675.1 Pseudoflavonifractor sp. An44 | reverse complement strand
ATAGAATGCAACGCCATCTATGTGACCCTACCAGACTAAGGGCCGAACCGAGAACGATGCACCTTCCACCCAGTACCGCGGGGTGGATTCCACAAGGCGGGGGAAGGCCCCGCCTTTGGCGATTCTTTCCCCGATTTCTCATCGAGGAGAAATCGGGCCCAGCGGAGCGTATCCTCTGGCTGGCAAGCCTGAAAAAGGTCACATAGAAAAACTTCCTCCCCCGCCAAGGCAGAGGAGGAAGCAAAAATCACAGAACTTTGGACAAAAACTCGATGGTGCGGGGATGCTTGGGGTTGGCAAAGAACTCCTGGGGCTTGTTCTCCTCCAGGATGTGTCCGCCGTCCATGAACAGCACCCGGCTGCCCACCTCCCGGGCAAAGCCCATCTCGTGGGTGACCACCACCATGGTCATGCCGTCGTCGGCCAGCTGCTTCATCACGTCCAGCACCTCGCCCACCATCTCAGGGTCCAAAGCGGAGGTGGGCTCGTCAAAGAGCATCACCTTGGGCCGCATGGCCAGGGCCCGCACGATGGCAATCCGCTGCTTCTGTCCGCCAGAGAGCTGGTTGGGGTAGGCGTCCGCCTTCTCCTCCAGACCCACTCGGCGCAAAAGCTGGGTGGCGGTGTCGTCCGCCTCCTGCTGGCTCATGCGACGGGTGCGCACCGGAGCCAGGGTGATGTTCTTGCGGATGGTCATGTTGGGGAACAGGTTGAAGTGCTGGAACACCATGCCCATGTGCTGCCGCACCTGGTCGATGTCGCACTTGGGGTCGGTGATGTCGGTGCCGTCAAAGGTGATGGTGCCGGCGGAAGGGGTCTCCAACAGGTTCAGGCAGCGCAGGAAGGTGGACTTGCCCGAGCCGGAGGGGCCCAGTACCACCACTTTTTCACCGGGATAGATATGCTGGTTCAAATTGTCCAGCACCAGGTGGTTGCCAAAGGACTTGGATAAGTTTTTAACGTCGATCACTTTGACGCAGCCTCCTTTCCAGTTTACCCTGGAGCCAGGTGAGCACCACCACAATACACAGATACATCACGGCAATGCCGATGTAGGGGGGCATGTAGTCGAAGGTACGGCCTCCGATAGTGCTGGCATAGTACACCAGCTCCATGCCTCCGATGGCCTGGACCAGGGAGGTGTCCTTGAACAAGGTAATCAGCTCGTTGCCCAGAGAGGGCAGAATGTTCTTAAATGCCTGGGGAACCACGATAAAACGCATGGTATCCAGATAGCCCAGGCCCAGAGAACGGCCGGCCTCCATCTGGCCTCCGTCCACGCTCATCAGGCCGCCCCGGACGATCTCCGCCACATAGGCGCCGGAGTTGATGCCCAGGCCGATGATACCCACCAGAATCTTGTCCCGGATGCTGGGGAAGATGACAAAGGTCCAGATGAGCAGCTGCACCATCATGGGGGTGCCCCGGATGACGGTGGTGTAGATCTTACAAATGAAGTTTAAAATGGCCAGCAGGGGATTTTTCCGCCGTCCGGCCCGCTGTTGGTCGTGGGCAGCTCGTATCACGGCCACCACTACGCCCAGGATGACGCCCATGACCAGGGCCACCAAGGTCATCTCCAGGGTGCGGCCCAGGCCCTGCAAATAAAGCTTCCAGCGGTCTGCTTCGAGAAAGGCTGTGTAAAAACGTGGTCCCAGCTCATTGAGCCAGTCAATCAGCCTATATAACATAAAACCTGCTCCTTTCCTCAAGAAGGAAAGAAGGGCGGCACAGGGGGCCGCCCTTCTTCAATTTCTCTCGTTCTTACTCCGCAGTGATGTACTTGTCCACGATGGACTGAACGGTGCCGTCGGCAATGAGCTCCTTCAGCGCGCCGTTGATGGCATCCAGCAGCTGGGTGTTGCCCTTGTCCACGCCGATGGCGTAGTCCTCCACGGCGAACTCGGTGTCCAGAATCTTCAGACCCTCATTGGCCTCCACAAAGGCCTTGGCGGGCTCGTTGTCGATGACCACGGCGTCCACCTGGTCGTTCATCAGAGCCATGACAGCCAGAGCGCCGCTGTCATAGCCGGTGACATGGTCCTCACCGTAGCCGTCCTCTTCCACAGGGGCAGAGCAGTAAATGTATCCGGTGGTACCCTTCTGGGTGCCGATCATCTTGGCGTTAGCCAGGTCGTCCACGGTCTGAATGGAGGAGCCCTCCTTGACGATGACCACCTGCACGCCGGTGGCATAGCTGTCGGAGAAGTCCATGACCTTCAGACGGTCGTCGTTGACGGTGATACCAGCCATAGCCATATCGCTCTGGCCGGTCTGGACGGCGGTGAGGGCGGCATCAAAGCCCATGTCATCCACCACCAGCTCCAGGCCCAGCTTCTCGGCGATGGCCTGGGCCACCTCCACGTCAATGCCCTCGAAGCCGCCGTCGTCGGTGGTCATCTCATAGGGGGGGAACTGGGCGTTGGTGGACATGATGAGCTTGCCGCTCTCCGCCGTCTTCAGGCCGTTGTCGTCGCCCTCCTGCTTGCTGCTGGTGTTGCCGCAGGCGGCCAGAGAGGCCACCATGCCAATGGCCATGGCCATGGCTGCAATCTTTTTCCAAACTTTCATATTCATCCGTCTCCTCAAATCCATTTCATGTCTTAGCTGCCCCATCCGGGGGAAGTGATTGCCATGATTATATCGCCGAAATGAATATAATGCAAGAGGAAACCGGAATATTCCTGTATTTTATCCAAAATGACCGGATAGATATGAATGCATATTCATTTTTATGCAAGTTTCCTGCACAACCCTCAGTCCAGGGCCAGTCCCAGGTAGCCCCGGCGGGTCTGCTGCCAGAGGGCGGGGGGCTCGGTGAGCCACCGGATGGCCCCAAAGGGGGCCCCTTCCGCCCGGCCGGCGGGGGTGCGCAGCTCGCCCGGGCCGTGGCACAGGTGGGCGACCCGGCGGCCACCCTCCTCCTCGTCTCCGGGCAGGCAGAGCAGTTCCTTGACAATGTGGAACTTCCCCCAGTCCTCCACCACGGCGCAGCCCGGGCCGTGGGTCAGGTCCAGGCGGTAGAGGGCGCCGTGGAGCTGGCCTTCAAAGGCGGCCTGGCCGGGGGTGTGGACAATGTGGGGGATGCCGCCCAGCAGCTCCTCCCGCAGGGCCACATACTCCTGGGGAGTCAGCTCCTGCCACGGCCCCTCCTGGGGGGCGGGGAGGGGAGTGCGCAGGTGGTAAAAGGCGGGCTCAAAGCCGTTTTTGCCGAAAAACTGAAACAGAGAGGGGGCGGCGGGGACGGTGCACACAAAGTCCATCCCCTGGTCGGCCGTCCACTGGGCGGCGGCGTCCATGAGTTGGGCGGCGTACCCCTTGCCCCGGCTGTGGGGGTTGGTGGCCAGGGCGTACAGATAGGTGCCCTGGCAGGGGGCGGCTGCGGGACAGGCCAGGGACACGGGGGTGAGCACCAGCATGCTCTCCACCTGTCCCTCCTCCACCAGCACCAGGGGCCCCTGGGGGGCGCACAGGTCATAGAAGGCCTCTTGGGCCTGGGGCTCGTCCCCGAACACGGTGCGCCACAGCTGGTGGGTCTGTTCCCGCTCCTGGGGCCGGGCGTGTCTGCACTCAGCCATGACTCTGCTCCCGCACGGTGTACTTCTCCAGGAGAATCTCGGGGTAATAGGACAGCTTGGCCTTCCGCAGCCCCTCCAGGCCCATGTCGTCCTCCCGGTTGAGCCACTTCACCTCTGGGTGGCGCTCCCGCACCATCCGGGCCATCTCCCGGGCGATGGTGGGGTAGGAGCCCTGGATGTCGGCAAAGGCCTTTTCAAAGTGGACGTTGAAGCACTCCGGGGTGGTGAGGCTGCCCAGGGAGAAGGCCACGGGACGGCCTCCGGCGGTGATGACCCCGCCCTCCATCTCCAGGGCGTCCATCTGGTACAGGGCCTCGATGATGGCCACCGTCTCGGCGCTGAGGCTCTTGTCCTCATTGGCGTCCTTGAGGTTGGCCCACTCCTTCTCCATCTCCAGACACAGGTGCATGTTGTCCTTGGTGATGGGGTGGAACATCCAGTCCGGGTTGTTGTCGTCAAAGCGGCGGATGTGGTTGCGCTTCTGGTGCAGCTTCTTGCCGGGCAGGTCCGCCATCTTGTTCACGTCATACAGGTAGTCGAAGCTGTCCCGGTCCTCCTCAAAGGTGAAGCGGCCGGGGAACTCCGCCTCCAGCTGCTCTTTCTGGTCGGGGGTGACGCACACCATCACCAGGGGCACCCCCAGGGCTTTGGCGTTGTCCTCCATCACCTCCAGGGCAGGGGCCAGAGGGCCTGTCCCAGGGGGGAAGAGGAAGCTCTCACCCAGGCCGCCCAGCAGGCGCACCACCACCCGGTCGCCCACCCGGCAATACTGCTGGGGATAGGCGCCACTCCACAGATACATGCTGTTGAAGTTGTACTGACAGCCCATGCTGCCGGTTTTCTGGAACAGGGGGGCCGCCCACTGGCGGTCCTCCAATTTCGGTGCCACAAATTTACACTCGCAACTCATACAAAAATTACCTCGTTTGTCCGCGTTCAGCGGAGATTTTTCCATTTTCAATATCATAGCATACTTCTAGGAAAAACGCAACCCTGCTGTGCTGCTTCCTTCCCAAAGGTGCAGCCCGTCAGGGCTGGGGGAGACGCGCTCCGCTGGGCCCGATTTCTCCCCGATGAGAAATCGGGGAAAGAATCGCTTAGGGCGTTCCCCCCTAAGGACCTCCCAGGGGTACGAGGCTGGACCTGCGATGGTTCTCAGGCCGGGCCGAAAGCCAATGCCATACCAAGAAAGAACAACGCTCTGTTTTTCTCCATTCCTGCTGGGAGAGTGCACGTTTCTCCAGATTTCGGCCCTTTCTGGTCCACCCGGCCGATGGCGGCCGGGAATCGGCCCCACACCACCCAGACTTGAGGCCCTGGCGATGGAAGGGAGATCTGCCAGCGGAGTAGGTAGACCCCTGAGAGGTTATGTGCCATCTATGTGACCCCACCGGGACCAGGGCCGACTACGGCCCCACCGCACAAAACAACATAAAACCATTGGGGTTTCAAAAGGGGCGGGCCCCTTTTGTGGCTTTTCGTCCATTTTGGCCACTCAAAATGGACCCCCAGCGGGGAGCGCGTCCCCTGGGCTGGCAAGCCCGCACCAGAGAAAAACAATCGTATGCTTCCCATATCCATGAAAAAAGTACGGCCAGACGAATCTGACCGTACTTTTTTACTTGGTTGGCAATTAGCTGCGACGGCGGCGCATCGTCACCACAGCAGCCAGTCCGGCGGCGGACAGCACCAGGACGCTGAACACCAGACCCAGCTGGGCATGGTCCCCGGTCTGGGGCACGCTCTCCGGCTTCTGGGTGGCCTGGGGCTTGTCGGTGGTCTCAGGAGCGCCACCGGCGGTGAGGCCGTTCATGGCGTCGCTCAAAGCAGCCACAGCGGCGTCCACAGTGGTCTGATCGTCCTCAGAGAGAGACTCGTTGGCCATGACAGCCTGGGCGTTGGCCAGAGCGGTGCGGAAGGCGGCCACGGACTGGGCGGTGTAGCCGGTAAGGTCCATGCCCTGGGCCTTGCCGATCAGGTCCTCCAGGATGGACTTGTCCGCCTTGAAGCGCTGGGCCAGAATGGCGTTCAGCAGGGCGTCGGCGGCTTCGTCTACCTTGGCCTGGTCATCCTCGGAAAGAGTCTGATCAGCCATGATTGCCTGAGCCCCCGTCAGAGCGTCCAACAGCTCCTGCCAGTGAGTCTCCACATACTTATCG
>NZ_NFIH01000042.1 GCF_002161675.1 Pseudoflavonifractor sp. An44 | reverse complement strand
AGGTCGTATTTCTTCATAACACGCAAAATGGTCTTTGGGTTGTGGCAAATCTCTTTGCTGCCTTTCAGCCACTGCCACATCCGTCGGTATCCGTAGGTATGAAAGCATTTTGCCTGCTGTTGCCGGATGATTTCAGCAAGGACAGCATCTTTTTCGGGTCGCTTCATCCGCTTTACAAAGCTGTAATAGCCGCTTCTGGACACTGCAAAGAATCGGCACATTACTGAACCGCCTCAGGCTTCTTTTGTTTCAGTGCAGTCTCTCAGTGTTGGTAGACGTCTCTTCGATGTCCTACAGAGAGAGCAAGTATGACGAGTTTATCATCCTCAATTTCACAAATGAGGCGATAGTCTCCGATTCGGTATCGCCACTGACCACTTCTATTTGCAGTTAAGCCCTTCCCGTGTAAACGTGGATTTGGGCAGTCCACCAAATTTTTTTCAATCCAGGCTTTTAGCATTCGCTGTGTATAGCGGTCTAGTTTCTTGAATTCTCGGTCAAAGCGAGCTGTTGTGTGTACGGAGTATTTCACAAATCTAGCTCCTCCCACAGGGCAGAGATGGGCCTGCTCTGCATCCCGCCCTCAACATACTCACGGTGTGCAGCATCGGCAACTGCTATGTCGTACTCCTCTTGGATTTTTTCAAAAAGAGCGGTTTTGAACGCTTCGCCAAGGGACATGGAGTGAAGTTTTGCATAGCTTTCTGCCAAAGATTTTTCTTCTGCTGTCAGTCTGATGGAAAAACTCATAGGCTCAACTCCTTTCGTAATACATTGTACTACAATTATGCGGTTCCGTCAACACAGGAGAAGCTACCAACATACGATGAACAAAAGAAAGTGACTTTGGTAAAATGTCAAAAACAGAGAGAAGAGAGAAATTATGTATATTGCTGTGTTAGTGGGTTTGGTATGTCTGTCAATTGGGTTGCAAGTGCTTGCTGGGGTGGTTGGCCTGTGGTTCTCACAAATCATCTTTTTTGACAGTGCTCTCACTGGAGTGGCTGCCGGAATGGCGTGTAATCACTTTGCGCATATCCACCCGGCGATATGTATTGTGATCGGACTGGCGGCGTTTTTTCTTATCTTCATGTTGCAGACAACAACCATTGGCTTCTGGGTGATTGGTGGTCTTTTTACATTGGCCTACGCATCTGCCTTTGGTCTGATAGCGTACAGTGAAGGGGACATGATTTGGGGTGTGGTTGTCTTTGGATTGACCATCTTAATCGTTGGGGGGCTACACGTGCATGCTAGAAACCAACTAGAAGAATAGAACTAAGCCGATGTCGGGCATGGTGTCCGACATCGGCTTAATTCTATTCTTGTAAGGACCTTAGCGTGCTTGGCCCCGATGGTGTTTGCGTTCAGCTCGCTGGATTTGCTTTTCCCAGGTCTTTGCCGTTTGTGCTCTAAGAAAGTCACACAAAGGGCCTAACTCTTGGTGAGTATCCCAGGCTTCCAGGGCTTGATAGTATGCCTTGCGATCCTCTTCGTGAATAACAATGGGAGGGTGACCGTGCAACACGAGAAAGTAGTTCATGGCCAGCCGACCCGTTCGCCCATTTCCATCTGCAAAGGGGTGAATGTTTTCAAATTTGGCATGAAAGTAGGCAGCGGCCGTCAGGGCGTTGGCATCAGAGATGTCCTGGAGCTCATCCAGTAGCTCCGACACTTCATCAGCAACATCTTCAGGAGCAGCTCCAACTTCTTCTTTCCCTGTCGCATAGTCATGGTGTTTGTATTCTCCGGGCCGTTCGCCGAGCTGATAACGCCTTGGGTCATAGGTACCCTTGGTTAGCAGCTGTTGTAGTGCCTTGATAAAACCTTCGTTCAACGGCGTCCGTTGATTGAAAGACTGAAGGAAAAACTCATTGGCGTCTTTGGAATTCTTGATTTCAAAGAGGGTGCGGAGATCGCCAGTATAGGAGGAGACACCATCTCGCTCAAAGATATCCCGGGTGTCGTGATAGGTGATGTTGTCGTTTTCAATTTTACCGGAATTGTAAGCAAAGGTAATGCTGTGGCCATTTAGGGCTTCTGCAAGTTCTGCATCTGTAGAGACATTTCGCAGTTGCCATAAGTGTACAGCTTTCTCGTAGTTGTTCATAGAGTACACCTTTTTCGCATGTATTTGTCGTCATTGTACCATGAGTTTATAGGATGGGCAAGAACGCTACCTCTCGGATTTGAGAGACAGCGTTCTTTTATGCCTGTTTTATCGTTCCAGGGACGTTTTTTTTCGCTCCGGGAGCTTAATGCGGAACATCCTGCAATAATCCCTTTGGGCCTCCAACTCGCATTCACAGATCAGATTGACAAAAGCAACATCACTGGGGTTCTGACGCCTTTGAGCCTGCTGGATCGATGTAATATAGCTGTGGCGCAGAATAGGAGGAATAGACACCAGACAGTATCCCTTGTTCACCAGAATGAGATTCATAAGCAGACGGGCAGTACGTCCGTTCCCATCCTGGAATGGATGAATGTCAACCAATCTCCGATGTGCGTAGGCAGCCAGCAGTACCGGGTGCATGGTATCTTTCCTCTTATTCAGATCATCTACCAAGCTGGCCATTTGGGCGGTCACTTCTTCGGCGGGCGGAGGAATGTACTCTGTACCTGAGATAAACACCTGGCCGCTACGGTATCTCCCGGCGTGGTCTGGATCAATGCTGCCATAGAACAAGCCGTGTAAATGAAGAATGGTTTCTTCCCGAAATTCCAGCTGTCCGCCCCGGGCAATCTCCAGCATATAGTCGTAGGCTCGGGCATGGCCTGTGGCTTCGTAGCAGTCCCGAATGGGCTTGCCCCCCACCGTAATACCGTCCTCTAGCAGCACCTTTGTTTCAGACAATGTCAGAGAATTTCCTTCCAGAGCATTTGAGGAGTAGGTAGTACCGATCCGAAAGTAGGCATCCAGCTCCTTCACTTCGTCTGGAGACAAAGGCCGATGCTCCCTAATTAACATTGCGTATTGGTCGATTTTATCCAAAAGGGCTTTGTTTGTCACGGAATCACCCGCCTTCACTTTTGTTTTTATAATTGTAACATACTCTCTAGATATGGGAAAGGGCCTGGGGCGGATTGAACCGCCCCAGGCTTCTTTTGTTTCAGTGCAGTCTCTCAATGTTGGTAGACGTCTCTTCGATGTCCTACAGAGAGGGCAAGTATGACGAGCTTATCGTCCTCGATTTCACAAATGAGTCGATAGTCTCCGATTCGGTATCGCCACTGACCACTTCTATTTGCAGTTAAGCCCTTCCCGTGTAAACGTGGATTTTGGCAGTCCACCAAATTTTTTTCAATCCAGGCTTTTAGCATTCGCTGTGTATAGCGGTCTAGTTTCTTGAACTCTCGGTCAAAGCGAGCTGTTGTGTGTACGGAGTATTTCACAAATCTAGCTCTTCCCACAGGGCAGAGATGGGCCTGCTCTGCATCCCGCCCTCAACATACTCACGGTGTGCAGCATCGGCAACTGCTATGTCGTACTCCTCTTGGATTTTTTCAAAAAGAGCGGTTTTGAACGCTTCGCCAAGGGACATGGAATGAAGTTTTGCATAGCTTTCTGCCAAAGATTTTTCTTCTGCTGTCAGTCTGATGGAAAAACTCATAGGCTCAACTCCTTTCGTAATACATTGTACTACAATAGGCCCAATACGTCAACTTCTTTCATGTGTATGGCCAGTTGAGTTTCCACTCGAAGTACTGATCACGGGTAATCTCTCCCCGGCGTAGTTCTTGCTGGTGAAGGAGCCATTCACGCAAATAGTTGTTCATTACGCTATCTTGGAAGTAAAGACCTGTGGTGGCCTCTGTGGCCTGCTCATCAGAGTCGCTATGCTGAACAACAATATTGGGGAAAGGATTTGTCTCATCGGGAGTGCCTACAAGTTGGGTCAAGCAAATTGCTCCGGGTATTTCTTCCTCCATCCAGAAGAGTGTCTGGATAACATCTTCTGCACTTCCGGGCACAGGGGAATGGAAGTTCAGAGGATTGACCTTCAGCACTTAGGCGAATTTGTCTAACAAGTTCGCCCTGGGAATACGAGCGTCACACTCGTATTGAGCTATTCGAATATTGGCATTCGGCTCTCCAAGACCAGCTAAGACGCCAAGCTCTTTTTGGGTCATACCACGAAAGATGCGTATTCTCTTTATTTTCTCTCCTGTTGTCATGGAAATTCCCCTTATAAAGTCGTAAAGAAAATTACTTGCTTTTTTCTTTAATTTTGCATATACTGAACGTAGGAAGGGAGTGTTGTATATGGCGCACACGGTCAATGTTAATTTTAAGCTGGACGAAGATGTGAAAAAAAGAATGGAGCGAGCCTGTGCCGAGATGGGCCTTTCCATGAGTGCAGCCTTTACGATATTTGCAAAGAAGGTTGGCAGAGAGTGCCGTATCCCATTTGAGGTTTCAGCTGATCCATTTTATTCGGAAAGCAATCTCCGGCACTTGGAGAGTGTCATGCAGGACGTCAAGGCGGGCAAGGCCCACTTTGCTGAGCATGATTTGCATGAGGTGGATTGATGAGATTGCTGTGGGAGGATCGGGCGTGGAGCGACTATCTGTATTGGCAGATACAGGACAAAAAGACTCTGAAACGGATCAATGCACTGATAAAAGATATTCAGAGGAGCCCTTATGAGGGAATCGGAAAGCCGGAGCCGCTGCGGGGCAACCTAAGTGGCTTGTGGAGTCGCCGCATTGATGAAACCAATCGCATCGTTTACTTTGAGCAGGAAGAGGTCGTGTATATTATCTCCTGCCTGGGACATTATGACGATTAGTGAGTACCAAAAATGAATAGGGGAAAAGGAGAGCTGTCCATTGAGGGCCAGCTCTCCTTTTTTGCGCTCTGACTACCCCTCAAAAGGCCGTGAGCTACTAGAGATAGCGTTGGTAATGTCCTCTAAATCTGGGTCTAGAAGTTAGTCATCGTGCATCCTATTTTGTATCTCTAATAATTGATCCATTTGCTTGAGGACATATTCTTGAAATTCAGGCTTAAGCTCCTTAAATGTTGAATAAGCCAGTTCTGCAAGTTCGCTCGGTTCTTCATTAAACATATTCCCGTTGCCGGTTTTTAACCATTCTTCCCTCACATTAAAAGTAATGCAGATAAGTTTAATGAGGCGTTCATTTACATTCCTATTCCCAAGCTCCAGCCCAGCGATATAGCCGTTCGATATGGAGATGGCTTTTGCAAACTTAGCTTGGGAAAGACCAAGTTTGAGACGTAATTCTTTAATTCTCTGGTTGACGGTCATTTAGGGACCTCCTTCCTTGTGGTATCTACGATACCATAAAATTACTTACATTGCAAGTAAAAAGGAGCAGGATTGGCCTTGACACACTTGCTCTGCTATGATAACATACTCACATAGAAAGCGCATAGAAAGGAAGGGCACTCACATGGAAAATAGCCGTGGGCAAGAGTTTATAAAAAAGTTTTAACATGTACTCCAAAGGACAAAGCACTTTTCTCAGGAAATATCCGTTCTGACTCGTATAATCGACATTTAGACATCATTTATAATGCCAATTTTATGGTGCCCGCATAATGCCTAGAGACTTTTAAAGTTTCTGGGCATTTTTTATGCTAAAAATGTAACGAGGTGATTTAATGAACACAGAAATCATTGCTGTAGTCAATCAGAAGGGCGGTGTGGGAAAGACAACGACCTGCGCCAACCTGGGGATTGGATTGGCACAGGCCGGAAAGGAAGTACTCCTGGTTGATTGTGACCCACAGGCGAGCCTATCCATCAGTTTGGGGATTCGCCAGCCGGATCGGCTACCGTTTACCTTACCTGATGCAATGGCTCAAGTCCTGATGGACGATCAACCAGGAGCTGAAGAGAGGAAGATGGATCACCATCTGGTGAGCCATCCAGAAGGCATTGACTTGATGCCTTCCGATATCCGATTATCCGCCATGGAGGTATCTCTTGTCAACGCTATGAGCCGGGAGACCGTCCTGCGTCAATATCTCCAGCGGTTCAAGGGGCAGTACAGTCACATCCTGCTGGACTGCCCACCCACCTTGGGGATGCTGACCATCAATGCCTTGGCTGCCGCTGACCGGGTAATCATTCCAGTACAAGCGGAGTATTTGCCTGCCAAGGGATTAGAGCAGCTGCTCCAGACGGTCAATAAGGTGCGGAGGCAAATCAATCCCAATCTGAAGATTGACGGTATCCTGATGACCATGGTGGACAACCGTACCAACTTCGCCCGAGAAACCGCCGTACTCTTGCGGGATACTTACGGAGCCAAAATCAAGGTATTCTCCACCGAAATTCCCCATTCGGTCCGAGCCAAAGAAATCTCAGCCAAGGGCAAGAGTATTTTTGCCCATGACCCCAATGGCAAGGTGGCCGAGGCGTACCAGAATCTGACCCAGGAGGTGATGCAGCTTGAAAAGAAACGATACATCGTTCGCACTGACATCTCTCGATGAGCTGTTCTCTACTCAGGCAGACCGGGACGATGCCCAGCGGGAAAAGGTGATGGACATTCCTCTTTCCGACCTTCATGCATTCAAGGGCCATCCGTTCAAGGTACTGGATGACGAGAAAATGATGGAGACGGTAGAGAGCGTCAAGCAGTATGGTGTCTTGGTTCCGGCGATTGCCCGACCGGACCCGGAGGGCGGCTATGAAATCGTGTCTGGACACCGACGGCACCGGGCCAGCCAGTTGGCTGGGATGGAGACTATGCCGGTTATCGTCCGTGACCTGGATGATGATGCAGCTATCATTATCATGGTGGACTCCAATCTCCAGCGAGAGACCTTGTTGCCCAGCGAGAGAGCATTTGCGTATAAGATGAAGCGAGATGCACTCAATCACCAAGGGGCAAGGGCCTGTTGCAAAATAGGCCAGAACAACAAAACGAGAGGCTAACCTTTTTGGGGGTTGGCCTCTCGTTTCATTTGCTTTACAATTTGTTTGTGAAGACAAATTATAACAAGCAAGATCAGTG
>NZ_NFIH01000041.1 GCF_002161675.1 Pseudoflavonifractor sp. An44 | reverse complement strand
GTAGTGACTCATTGGGGATTCCTCCTTATGGTTTGTCTCGTCAACTGCCATTTTACAGGAATTTCCCCAATGGGTCATCTTTTATTTTAGGTGTTGCACTTGCATTGTAAATCTCCACGGCGAGAAATGGGGCCCAGCGGAGCGTCCCTGGCAGGGACACGCTTGAATGCACAATATCTTGTGTCCAAAATATAACACACCAGTATATCTTGATTTTACCGTGGGCCAGTGGTATCATGGAAGAGCACCGCCCGCGGGGCGGCAACCGCAAATACACAGAGAGGAGCGTGGCCTATGTACCAAGTGACCAAGCGGGACGGCTCCACCGTTCCCTTTCAATTAAGCAAGATCATCGCCGCCATGACCCGTGCCTTTGAGGCCCAGGGGCAGCAGGCCCACCCGGAGGTGGTGGAGCTGCTGGCGCTGCGGGTGACGGCAGATTTTCAGCCCAAGATTCGAAACGACCTCATCGCCGTGGAGGACATCCAGGACAGCGTGGAAGTGGTGCTCATCCAGGCGGGGTATGACCAGGTGGCCAAGGCCTACATTCTCTACCGCAAGCAGCGGGAAAACGTGCGCCACGCCTCGTCCACCCTCCTCAACTACAAGGAGCTGGTGGACAACTATCTGCGCATCAACGACTGGCGGGTGAAGGAGAACTCCACCGTCACCTATTCGGTGGGGGGCCTCATTCTGTCCAACTCCGGGGCCATCACCGCCAACTACTGGCTCAGCGAAATCTACGACCAGGAGGTGGCCCAGGCCCACCGGGACGGGGACCTGCACCTCCACGACCTGTCCATGCTCACCGGGTACTGCGCCGGGTGGTCCCTGAAACAGCTCATCTACCAGGGTCTGGGGGGCGTGCCGGGGAAAATCACCTCGTCCCCCGCCCGTCACCTGTCCACCCTGTGCAACCAGATGGTGAACTTCCTGGGCATCATGCAAAACGAGTGGGCTGGAGCCCAGGCCTTCTCCTCCTTCGACACCTATCTGGCCCCCTTTGTCCGGGTGGACCATCTGAGCCAGCACGAGGTAAAACAGTGCATCCAGTCCTTTGTCTACGGGGTGAACACCCCCAGCCGCTGGGGCACCCAGGCCCCCTTTACCAACATCACCCTGGACTGGACGGTGCCCCCCGATCTGGCGGGACAGCCCGCCATTGTGGGCGGGAAGTTCATGGACTTCACCTATGGGGACTGCAAAAAGGAGATGGACATGGTCAACCGGGCCTTTTTGGAGATCATGATTGAAGGGGACGCCAACGGCCGGGGCTTCCAGTACCCCATTCCCACCTACTCCATCACCCGGGACTTCGACTGGTCGGAGACGGAGAACAACAAGCTGCTCTTTGAGATGACCGCCAAGTACGGCACCCCCTATTTCTCCAACTACATCAACTCGGACATGGAGCCCTCCGATGTGCGCTCCATGTGCTGCCGCCTGCGGCTGGACCTGCGGGAGCTGCGCAAGAAGTCCGGGGGCTACTTCGGCTCCGGCGAGTCCACGGGCAGCGTGGGCGTGGTGACCATCAACCTGCCCCGCATCGCCTACCTGTCCAAGGACCCGGAGGAGTTCTATCAGCGGCTGGACCACCTCATGGACCTGGCCGCCCGCTCCCTGCACACCAAGCGCACCGTCATCACCCAGCTGATGGAAAACGGCCTGTACCCCTACACCCGCCACTATCTGGGCACCTTCCGAAACCATTTCTCCACCATCGGCCTGGTGGGGATGAACGAGGTGGGCCTCAACGCCCCCTGGCTGCACCACGACCTCACCCACCCGGACACCCAGGCCTTCGCCGTGGAAGTGCTCACCCACATGCGGGAGCGCCTGTCCGACTACCAGGAGCAGTATGGGGACCTCTTTAACCTGGAGGCCACCCCGGCAGAGTCCACCACCTACCGCTTTGCCAAGCACGACAAGGAGAAATACCCCCTCATCCGCACCGCCAACGACCACGGCACCCCCTACTACACCAACTCCTCCCATCTGCCCGTGGGGTGCACCGACGACCTGTTCGCCGCCCTGGACGTGCAGGACCAGCTCCAAGTGCTCTACACCTCCGGCACGGTGTTCCACGCCTTCCTGGGGGAGAAACTGCCCAGCTGGCAATCTGCCGCCGCCCTGGTGCGCAAAATCGCGGAACATTACAAGCTGCCCTACTACACCATTTCCCCCACCTACTCGGTGTGCGCCGACCACGGATACCTGCCCGGGGAGCAGTTCACCTGCCCCCACTGCGGCAAGCCCGCCGAGGTGTACAGCCGCATCACCGGATACTACCGCCCGGTACAGAACTGGAACGACGGCAAGACCCAGGAGTTCCACGACCGACAAGTGTATCAAGTGGGATAAAAAACGCCCGTACCTGCCTCACATTGGGGCAGGTACGGGCGCTGTCTTGCAACAGGCGGCAAGGTCTGCTATACTCCAGGTAAGGTGCTGCCACACATTTGGCGGTTGTTCCCCCTTCATCTACATAAGGGGGTGCTTCCTTGCCCCCTGGTTGAAAGGGGGTGCACTCATGGAGTATGTCACGTTTTCTGACCTGGTGCAGATTGGACTGCTGATCGTGGGTATTATCGGGCTGTTTCAGCTCAATAAAAGGAAGTAACCGCCCGGCTCCCAACCATGCGGTTACTTCTCTGATTTAACCCGGGGGGACAGCCGTCGCTGGCAGCACCCCTTTTCTACTATCAGTATACACGGCGTGAGAACATGTGTCAAGCATGTGAAAGGGACATAGAAACGTTCGTCGGCTGGCCCCGGTCCACCTTATAAAAAGGCGGACCGGGGCGTTGTGCAGAATGCAAAAATTTATCCGGGCAAAGGAAAATCCTGTTATTCAAAGAAAAGTTGTGTAATTTTTACAAAAAATTAGGTCCCAATCTGCCAAACCTCACAAATTTGGGATTTCGCACAAGAAAATGTACCGATGGCAAGTGGGGTATGGTATGATATAAATGAAAAACGGCGCGTGTCCCACAACGTGCCGCACGTATGAAAGGAAGGAATGTACATGAAAGGAAAACGTCCTGCTAAGCGCGGTTTGGCTCTGGCTTTGGCGGGGACCATGCTGGCCTCTACTGTGGTAGGCACCAGCTTCCCGACTGCTTGGGCCGCAGAGCCCACCTACATCGGGGATGCGTCTCTCACCGACAACGCCACCCCAGCCCCCACCCCGGACACCGTTTTGCCCAACGCCAATCAGTATTGGTATCAGAAGGCAGAGCTGTCCGCATTCTGCCACTTTGGCCCCAACACCTTCAACGAGATCGAGTGGGGCGAGCACTACGGGGACAAGACCCCCGATGAGATCTTCAAGCTGGAGACCGACTTCGACGCTGACACCATGGTCAAGACTCTGAAGGACGCCGGCTTCCAGATGCTCATCGTCACCGCCAAGCACCACGACGGCTTCTGTATCTGGAACAGTGCCTACACCGAGTACGATGTGGCCAACACCAGCTACAAAAACGGCCAGGGCGACATTCTGGCTGAGCTGTCCGAGGCCTGCACCAAGTACGACATGAACATGGGCCTGTATCTGTCTCCCTGGGATATCCACGACGACAGCTACGGCTACTACGACGCCAACGGCAACCCCACCAGCAAGGAAAACGACGTGCTGGACTACAACGAGTACTACAACAACCAGCTCCAGGAGATCCTGGGCAACGACAAGTACGGCAACGACGGCCACTTCGTCGAGGTGTGGATGGACGGCGCCAAGGGCTCCGGCGCCAACGCCCAGGAGTACGACTTCCAGAAGTGGTTTAACACCATTCAGAGCAACGAGGGCAAGAAGGCCGGCTATGAGGCCGACTGTATGCTCTTCGGCGCTGAGGCCTACACCACCGTGCGCTGGATCGGCAACGAGAACGGCTACGCCGCCGACGACACCTGGTCCAAGTCCATGGTGAACTACGAAAACAACACCATCAACAGCGGCTCTCAGGGCGGCTACACCGTGGGCCTGGAAAACGGCAACCAGTGGACGGTGCCTGAGTGTGACGCCCGCATCACTTCCGGCTGGTTCTGGGGCACCACCAAGAACACCCCCAAGACCATTGCCGCCCTGGGCGAGATGTACTTCCGCTCCGTGGGCCACAACGGCACCTTCCTGCTCAACGTGCCCCCCAACAACCAGGGCACCGTGGACCAGGCCATTTTGGACCGTGTGACCGAGTTCGGCCAGAACGTCCAGGAAACCTTTAAGAAGAACCTGGCCACCTCCGTGCAGGCCACCAACGTCCGTGGCAATGACGTGGCCTACAAGCCCGGCAACACCATCGACGGCAACGACGCCACCTACTGGACCACCGAGGACGGCACCAACGAAGGCACCCTGCTCATCGACCTGGGCGGCGTGAAGAGCTTCGACGTGGTGAGCGTGGAAGAGGCCATCCAGAACGGCCAGCGCATCAACTCCTACAAAGTGGAGTATCGCGATGCCAGCGGCGAGTGGCACGAGATGCAGTCCGGCCAGACCATCGGCGCCAAGCGTCTGGTGCGCACCGGCGCAGTCCGGGGCGATCAGGTGCGGATCACCGTGTCCACCCCCGACGACAAGGTGCCCATGATCAGCGAGGTGGGCGTGTACAAGGCCAGCGAGGGCTTTGAGCTCTCCGGCGCTGCCCCCGACGGCATGGACGTCATCGACATCAAGAACGGGGCCTTCCAGTTCTCCAACGGCTGGACCGACGAGACCGGCTCCCAGTTCATCGGCGGCACCAACAAGTGGGCCAACGCCGGTGCTACCTTCACCGTCAACTTCACCGGCTCCAAGATCTACCTGCTGGGTACCAAGGACCCCAACCACGGCAAGGCTGACATCTACATCGACGGCGAGAAGGTGTCCACCATCGACACCCACGCCTCCGCCCGTGCCCTGGGTCAGTACATCTTCGTCTCCGAGGACCTGGCCGACGGCGAGCACACCCTGGAGCTGCGGGTCACCTCCAAGGCCATCGGCATCGAGGCCGCCTACACCATCAACAACGGCGGCAAGGGCATGATCGGCATCGAGGAGAGCCGCTACACCATGAACGAGGAGCAGCGCATGGACGTCAAGCTGGTCCGCGTGGGCGGCACCAGCGACGAGCCGGTCACCGTGCGCCTGTCCCCCAACCCCGGCTCCGCCATTCAGGATGACTTCAACACCGAGCTGAACACCGAGGTCACCTTCCAGCCCGGTGAGACCGAGAAAACCGCTCCGGTGGAGACCCGCCGCAACACCAACATCACCGGCGACCGGGAGTTCACCATCGAGCTGTCCTCCGCCGACAAGGACGTCATCCTGGGCTTCAACCCCATCGCCACCGTCACCATCAAGGATATGGACTCCGCCTCTCGTGAGCAGCTGGAGGCCCTGGTGAATGAGGCCGAGGGCAAGCTGGGTGAGTGGTACTCCTCCGGCTGGGACGCCTACGCCCAGGCCGTGGCCCAGGGCAAGGAGCTGCTGGCTTCCACCGACGCCGACCAGGAGGCTATGGCCCAGGCTGTGGCCGCCATCCAGGCCGCCAAGAGCGCTCTGGTGGAGCGCGAGCAGTACTCTGCTGACGACCCCGTGCCCTTCCCCTGGCAGCCCAACTCCACCTACACCGTGGAAGCTGAGTTCGCCATTCTGAAGAACACCGGCGAGGGCGAGGCTTGGCCCCTCCAGGTCTCTGAGGCCAGCTGGGCCAGCCACGGCAAGTTCGTCAACTGCCTGAACCAGAACGACACCATCTCCTTCCCCTATGTGGCCGACCGCACCGGCACCTACACCGTCACCGCCACCTACCGCAGCGGCGACACCAACAACTCCCTGGCTTGGAGCGAGGTGGACGGTAAGATCACCTCCGGCACCGTCTCCGCTGGCGCCGGGGACAGCGCCACCGCCACCCACACCGTCACCTTTGACATCGAGGTCACCGAGGCTGGCGCTGGCACCCTGGTGTTCACCGGCCCCGCCAAGAAGTCTCCCCAGCTGGACAAGCTGGTCATCACCCCCAAGAACATCGACTACCAGACCTGCAACGTCACCGTGACCGCCAATGCCGGCGGCACCGTGTCTCCCGCTGGCACCACCGCTGTCACCGAGGGCGAGTCCTTCACTCTCACCATCACCCCCGACGCCTACTATCATGTGGAGTCCGTGGTGGTCAACGGTGAGACCGTCACCGTCACCGACAACACCTACACCCTGGACAGCGTCACCAGCGAGACCACCATTGAAGTGACCTTCGCTCCCGACGTCACCCGCGACGACCTCCAGGCTCTGGTGGACGCCGCCGACGGCAAGGTGGGCGAGTGGTACACCAGCGGCTGGGATGCCTACGCCAAGGCCATTGCGGACGCCACCGAGCTGCTGAAGGAGGAGAACCCCTCCGTCTCCGCTCTGGGCGAGGCCAAGACCGCCATCGAGACCGCTCTGGCCGCTCTGGTGGAGCGTGAGCAGTACACCACCGAAGATCCCTTCTACTTCCCCAACGAGAAGGGCGTGTCCGTGACTCTGGAAGCTGAGTTTGCTCAGCTGCACAACGTGGAGCTGGCCTCCGACGGCCAGTGGGCTCTGTGTGTGGCCGAGGCCGACTGGGCCAGCCACGGCGAGTTCATCAACTGCCTGAACCAGCAGGACACCATCTCCTTCCCCTATGAGGCCAAGACTGCTGGTACCTACACCGTCACCGCCACCTACCGCAGCGGCGACACCAACAACTCCCTGGCCTGGAGCGAGCCCGACGGCAAGATTGCCTCCGGCACCGTCTCCGCTGGTGCTGGCGACAGCGCCACTCAGACCCACACCGTCACCTTCGAGATCGAGATCACCGAGGCCGGCGCCGGCACTCTGGTGTTCACCGGTCCCGACAAGAAGTCTCCCCAGCTGGACAAGCTGGTCATCGAGCTCAAGGAGGCCGCTGAGCCCCAGCCTGAGGAGTACACCGTCACCGTGAACACCCAGGGCGAGGGCACCGCTACCGCCGAGCCCACCACCGCCGCCGCTGGCACCACCGTGACCCTGACTCAGACCGCTGCTGAGGGCTGGCACTTCGTAGAGTGGCAGAGCGAGACCGTCACCGTCACCGATAACACCTTCGTGATGCCCGAGGGCAACGTCACCGTCACCGCCGTGTTTGAGAAGGACGAGACCCCCGAGCCCGGCGATGTCAACAAGACCCTGCTGGAGAAGACCGTGGCCTATGCCGAGGGTCTGGACACCACTGGTGTCACCGACACGGCCAAGAAGGCCTTCGAGGACGCTCTGGACAACGCCAAGACCGTTCTGGCCGACGCCGACGCCACCCAGGACGAGGTCAACGCCGCTTGGAACCAGCTGCTGGAAGGCATCTGGGGCCTGGGCCTGGTTCAGGGCGACAAGGACGAGCTGAACAAGCTCATCGCCAAGGCCGAGGACATGATGGCCAACGCCGACAAGTACATGGAGGAGAACTGGCAGCAGCTGGTGGACGCTCTGGCCGCCGCCAAGGACGTGGCCGCTGACGGCGACGCCATGGATGAGGACATCAAGCCTGTGGCTCAGGCTCTGCTGGACGCCATCCTGGCTCAGCGCTTCAAGGCCAACAAGGACATCCTGGAAGACCTCATCGGCAAGGCCGAGGGCATGGACCTCACCGGCTACACCGCCGAGTCCGTGGCCACCTTCCGCACCGCTCTGGCTACCGCCCAGAACGTGATGGCTGACGCCACCCTGTCCGTGGACGACCAGAAGGTTGTGGACAACGCCGTGGCTGCTCTCCAGAGCGCCATGGACGGCCTCACCGCCGGTGGCGCTCCCGAGACCACCGACAAGCCTGAGACCACCAACAAGCCTCAGGCCACCGAGAAGCCCGCTGAGAAGCCCGCTCAGACTGGCGACTCCGCTCAGCTGATGCTGTATGTGGCCGCTCTGGGTGCCGCTGTGGTGGCTCTGAGCACTGCCACTGTGGTGCGCAAGCGCCGCGGCAACTAAGTTCTTCCTAGTCTGAGGAACCTGCCAAACTAAGACGAAAGCCCGGAGGAAGCAAATGCTTCCTCCGGGCTTTTCTCTTTTGTTCCGAAAGAGAGGGCCAGTTCTTCTCCGATATCTGCGCAGAAGGACAGCGCCCCAGCCGGGGACGCTCCGCTGGGCCCCATTTCTCCACGTGGAGATTTACAATGCAAGTGCAACACCTAAAATAAAAGATGACCCATTGGGGAAATTCCTGTAAAATGGCAGTTGACGAGACAAACCATAAGGAGGAATCCCCAATGAGTCACTAC
>NZ_NFIH01000040.1 GCF_002161675.1 Pseudoflavonifractor sp. An44 | reverse complement strand
CCCCCCAGCAGCTCATGAGCCCCCGACAGGCCCTGTTTGCCCCCACGAAGGAGGTGGCTTGGAGTGAGGCGGAGGGGGAAGTGTGCGCCCAGCAGCTGGCCCCCTATCCCCCCGGCATCCCCGTGGTGGCCCCTGGTGAAAAAGTAGACAAAAAACATCTGGCCTATTTGGCCCAGATAGGATATAATACGAAGTATATCAAAGTGGTCCATCGTTGACTCAACGTAAGGGGGAGATCCTATGAAATTGATCATTGCTATCATCAACCATGACGACGTGGGTACCGTGACCCAGAACCTGTCCAAGAAAGGGTTTTCGTCCACCCGTCTGTCCACCACCGGCGGATTTTTGATGGCGGGCAACGTGACGTTGCTCATCGGCGTGGAGGACGAAAAGGTGCAGGCAGTGATGGACATCATCCGGGAGTACTCTCACAGCCGCAAGCAGCTCATCCCCACCGCCTCTGAGATGACCTATGGGTACATCCCCACCATGCCTGTGGAGGTCACCGTGGGAGGCGCCACCGTGTTCGTGGTGGATGTGGAACGGTTTGAACGGCTGTGATGGACTTGCCCCAGACCCTCTCCCACGCCTATCTCATCACCGGAGGCAGTGAGCAGCAGCGCCAGGAGCTGGCCCGCCGCATGGCGGCGGCCTATCTGTGCACCGGCCAGCCTGCGCCCTGCGGCGTATGCCGTCCCTGCCGGAAGGTACAGGGCGGCATCCACCCGGATGTGCAGTGGGTGACCACCCTGGCGGACAAGCGGGAAATTACCGTAGATCAGGCCCGGACCCTCCGGGCCGATCTCTATGTCACCCCCAATGAGGGGGCCCGGAAGGTGTATATCATCGACCCCGCCGACGCCCTCAACCCGGCGGCCCAGAACGCGCTGCTGAAAAGCCTGGAGGACGGCCCTGCCTACGGGGCCTTTCTTCTGCTGTGCCAGCAGCCTGGGCGGCTGCTGGAGACGGTGCGCAGTCGATGCGAGACCCTTTCCCTGCCCCCCCAGGAGGACCAGCCCGACCCCCAGCAGCTGGAGAAGGCCCAGGCTCTGGCCCAGCTGCTGCTCTGCGGCAGCGAGCTGGAGGTGGCCCAGCAGCTCACCGCGCTGGAGCTGGAGAAGCCCAAGAGCGCCCAGCTGCTGGAGCTGCTCTCCCTCACCGAGGGGTGCGTGGCCGGGCAGCTGGCCCAGCATCCCCAGCGCGGGGTGAAGCTGCTGCAAATTTTGAAGCAGTGCCGGGAAAACGGGGTGTACAACCCTGGTGCCGGCCATGTGCTGGGCTGGGTGTGCACCCGCCTGTTCGCCTGATTTCGATATACGACGGAGGAACATCCATGACAGAGATCATCGCAGTCCGCTTCAAAGCGGGCGGAAAGCAGTATTATTTTGACCCCCAGGGCCTCACCGTCCCCCAGGGCGCCGGGGTCATTGTGGAGACGGGAAAAGGGGTGGAATACGGCACCTGTTCCCGGTCCAACGCCATGGTCCGGGACGACGTGGTGGTGCAGCCCCTGCGCCCCGTGGTGCGTCTGGCCACCCAGAAGGACGAAAAGCAGATTCAGGACAACCACCGCAAGGAAAAAGAGGCCATGAAGATCTGCCAGCAGCTGGTGGAGCGCCACGGCCTGGACATGAAGCTGGTGGAAGTGGAGTACAGCTTCGACGGCAGCAAGATCATCTTCTTCTTCACCTCCGAGGGCCGGGTGGACTTCCGGGCCCTGGTGAAGGACCTGGCCAGCATCTTCCGCTCCCGCATTGAGCTGCGGCAGATCGGCGTCCGGGACGAGGCCCGGATGCTGGGCGGCCTGGGGATCTGCGGCAAGCCCTTCTGCTGCCACCAGTTTTTAGACGAGTTCCAGCCGGTGTCCATCAAGATGGCCAAGACCCAGAACCTGTCCTTGAATCCCACCAAGATTTCGGGCACCTGTGGCCGTCTGATGTGCTGTTTGAAGTACGAGCAGGAGGCCTATGAGGACGCCGTGAGGCGGTGCCCCAAGCAGGAGTCCTTTGTGGAGTGTCCCGACGGCGTGGGCAACGTCACCGCCGTCAACCTCCTGCGGGAGCAGGTGAAGGTGCGGCTGGAGGACTCCACCGAGCAGCCCAAGACCTACCGCACCACCGAGATTCGGGTGGTGCGCAACGGCAAGGGCAAGCGCCCCGAGGACTATGTGGCCCCTCCCAAGGAGGAGCTGGAGAAGCTGCGCTACATTCCCCCCGAGGAGGAGCGCAGTATGGGCAGCACCGCCAGTTTGGCGGCCCTGTTGGAGCAGTATATGGGGGCCTATGGGGACGGCGAGGAGAAGAAGTCCTCCTCCCGCAATCGCCGCCGCCGGGGCGGCGGGGCCAAGAAGGAGGCCCAGCCCCAGCCGGACAAGCAGCCGAAGGCCAAAGCCCCCCAGCAGGGCGGCGGGGCCAGCAAGCGGGGCGGCGCCAAGCAGCCCCAGGCTCAGAAGGGCACGCAGCCGCCCCGCCAGGGCCAAAAGCAGCCCCAGCCGAAGCCCCAGCAGCAGGCCAAGCCCAAGCCCGCCCCTCAGCAGCAGCCCCAGAACCAGGCCGGAGAGGGCGGCGAGAAGCGCCGCCGCAGTCGGCCCCACCATCGGAGGAAAAAGCCCCAGAGTGGCAACGAGGGGTAACAAATGAAGAATGAAAAATGAATAATGAATAATTATGGTGTGCCGCTTTGCGGCACGGATTTTGATTTGTGGTGCAGCCCGGAGGACTTTCACCTTGGCTCCCCCTCCGGGGGAGCTGGCAGCCCGTGAGGGCTGACTGAGAGGGTGCCCTCTCCGTCACAGCTGACGCTGTGCCACCTCTCCCAGAGGGAGAGGCAGGCCAGGGTCCCGATGCGATACGGATTTCTATGGTTGCAGAAACTGAAGGGCCTGCATTCTTCATTTTTCACTATTCATTATTCATTTAAAAGGTGCAGCCGTAAGACTGCACCTTTTTCACAAGGAGGACTTTATGAAAACCTACCAAGCGGTGCTCTACGACATCGACGGCACCCTACTCAACACCGTCAACATGAACATGTACCCCCTCCTCCGTATTATAAAGGAGGAGCTGGGAGAGGAGCGTACCCTGGCCGACGTGGTGAAATTCATGGCCTACACCGGCATGAAGGTCATGGACGAGCTGGGCATCCAGGACCCCGAGGCCACCTACCAGCGCTGGGTGCGCTACGTCAACGAGTATCCGGAGGGGGCCACCCCCTACCCCGGCATGGTGGACACCCTGGAGAGATTGCAGCAGCTGGGGGTGCGCCAGGCGGCGGTGTCCTCCAAAATGCGGGCCCAGTACCAGATTGACATGGTGGGCAACGGCCTGGACCGGTACATGGAGACGGCGGTGCTGGAGGAGGACACCCAGCTCCACAAGCCCAACCCCGACCCCCTGCTGGAGTGCCTGCGCCGTATGGACCTGAAACCGGACCAGGTTTTGTACGTGGGCGATACCCCCTCGGACAGCAAGGCCGCCCAGGCCGCAGGCATCGACTTTGCCTACGCCGCCTGGAACGGCGTGGACTATGGCAGCGTGGACCATGCCGCCCATATTCTGGAGAAACCCGGCGATTTGCTGTCCCTGTTTCACGCAGAAAACTGAAAAGAAACGGAAAATTTTTCTCTCAGCGGGAATGGAATCCACAGGCGTCCATTCCCGCTGATTTTTTAATAAAAATTCAAAAGGGGGAACAAATCGGTGTCAAAAAATCGGTTTCGGGAAAAGATTACCAGTGGAATGTAGCGAAATATCTAAAAGATGGGTTGAATCCAGGGGGTGGTTTTGGTATGATGGTGAAAATAGCGGGCGTGTGTGTGGACAAATTCCCGGCACCTCCGCGGAAACCGCAGGATCATGAAAGGGAGGATGTAGAACATGAAACCAGCGTTGAAACGAAACTTGCGACGCACCATCTCTGCAACTCTGGCGACACTCCTTGCAACCGGACTGGTGGCCCCGGCCCTGGCTGCCCGGTACTCCGGCGCGGAGGTCTATGACCACGTGCTGGACATTCGGGAGGAGCACTTCCAGAACACCATTGCCTTTGACGAGAATGGGAATGCCAACTTCACCGGTGATGAGTGGTATGACCAGAGCGAAGTCATCGGCATCAACCGTGAGCGGGCCAAGAGCCAGTTCATCTCCTATCAGGACACCGCCACCGCTCTGGCAGCGGAGAAGTCCGTGCTGGACGACGTGGGTCCTGAGACCTCGGACTATTACATGCTGCTGTCCGGCAAGGACTGGGACTTCGCCCTGGTGAAGACCCCCGAAGAGGCCAAAAAGGTAGACGAGACCTATCTGGCCAAGGACTACACCGGGGACGCCTTCCAGCCTGAGTATGTGCCCCAGGCCTGGCAGACCTACCGCAATGAGGACGGTACTTTTAAGTACGACGAGCCCATTTACACCAACCAATCCCTGCCCTGGATCAACAACTTCGAGGGCTCCAGCTACGGCAACCCCCACGCCCCCACCGTATACAACCCCGTAGGCTACTACCGCACCAGCTTTGAGGTGCCTGAGAACTGGGATGGACGGGATGTGTTCATCTCCTTCCAGAGCGTGGAGTCCGCCTACTACCTGTATGTCAACGGCCAGAAGGTGGGCTATTCCACCGACGCCTTCACCGCCCACGACTTCAACATCACCCCCTACCTCACCGAGGGTGAGAACACCATCGCTCTGAAGGTGTTCCGTTGGTCCATCGGCAGCTGGCTGGAGAACCAGGACTTCATCCGCCAGAGCGGTATTTACCGTGATGTGTACCTGTACGCCAAGGATGAGGCGGAAATCCGGGACTTCTTCGTGAAGACCCAGTTTGACGACCGCACCAGCGAGGACAGCGACGTGGCCGTCACCGTGGAGACCGACGTGCGCGCCCTGCACAATGAGCAGGCGGGAACTTACACAATTTCCTCCTACATTGTGGATAACTCCGGTAAGACCGTGGCCACCGCCGACCATCAGACCGTGGAGCTGAAGGCCGCTGGTTCCTATGAGGACAAGCTGTCCGACGCAGGTACCACCGTCACCAGCACCATGAAGGTGACCAATCCCGCCAAGTGGTTCCCTGACACCCCCAACCTGTACTCTCTGGTGCTGGAGCTCAAGGACGCCGACGGTAACGTCATGGAGTCCGTGGTGGAGCGCATCGGCTTCCGTGAGATCTACAAGGTGGACATCGACGACCAGGGCCACGAGCAGATGCAGATCACGGGCCGTCAGGTGGTGCTGCGTGGTGTCAACCGCCACGACACCGATCTGGAGACCGGACATGCCCTCACCTTCCAGGACTACCTCACCGATCTGACCCTGATGAAGGAGCACAACCTCAACGCCATCCGTACGTCTCACTACCCCAACGACAAGGCTCTGTACGACCTGGCCGATGAGCTGGGCCTGTATGTGTGCGCCGAGGCCAACATTGAGAGCCACCGTGCCGCTATGCAGGGCGTGAAAGTGCCCACCGGTACCGGCAAGGGTATGCCCGAGTGGGTCGCCACCGTCACCGACCGTGTGGTCACCAACCTGGAGCACTACAAGAACAACCCCAGCGTCATCATGTGGTCCCTGGGCAACGAGGCCACCTACAGCTACGCCCCCCTCAACGAGAACTATGGCTTCTGGGTTGCCTCCATGTACCTGCTCAAGCGTGACCCCAGCCGTCTGCGCAAGTACGAGCGTGAGAGCGAGAACTATCAGCACCCCTACGTCAAGACCAACGGGCAGGACCCCTGGAGCACCGACGTGCGTAAGAACAACATCGTGGACGTGCACTCCACTCAGTATGTGCTGCCCAACTACGTGGCCAGCTACCATGGACGCATGCCCTTCATCCACTCCGAGTACAACCACGCCATGGGCCTGTCCTACGGCAATGCCATGGAGCACTGGGACGCCATCCGTGAGAACGACCAGGCTCAGGGCGGCTTCATCTGGGACTACATCGACCAGTCCATCCGCACCGTGCGGGACAATGGCGATGGCACCTATGACGAGTTCTGGGGCTACGGCGGCGACTGGATCGACCCCAACGCCAACGACGACGCCTTCTGCGGCAACGGTATGCTCTTTGCCGACCGCACCCCCACCCCCAAGATGACCGAGGCCAAGAAGGTCCACCAGCAGGTGAACTTCTACCTGGATGACCAGACCGTCACCTCCGGCCAGGACGTGACCTTGAAGGTGGTCAACGAGTATGAGAACACCACCCTGGACGCCTTCGACATCACTTGGAAGCTCACCAAGGACGGCCTGACCGAGCTGGGCTCCGGCACTCTGGACCTGAACACCCCCAACATGGACGGTCAGTCCCTGATGAGCGGTCAGCAGGTGGAGAATGTCACCATCACCCTGCCCGAGTTTGAGGCTGTGGAGGGCAGCGACTACCTGCTGGACATCTCCGTCACCCTCAAGAACGCCACCAACTGGGCCGAGGCCGGCTACGAGGTGGCCTATGAGCAGTTCCAGCTCAACCCCGACGACGCTCAGGCCACTGAGACCCAGGTGCCCGACAAGGCCTTCGAGTCCGTGGAGGAGCTGGGCAGCCAGATGACCCTCACCGGTACCACCGACAACGGCCAGAAGTTTGAGATCGTGCTGAACACGGAGAGCGGCACCATCGTCTCCTACAGCCTGGACGGCAACGTGGTCATGACTCAGGGCCCCGAGCAGAGCCTGTACCGCGCTGAGACCTACAACGACACCACCGTGGCCAAGAACGCCAACCTGAAGAACGCCGGCGCCACCGAGAACCTGTCCAACCTGGAGGTCTCCGTGAACACCAGCGAGAACAAGGTGCTCATGGCCATGAACGGCACCATGAAGGTGTCCGCCTCTGCCCTGATGGCCTACGAGATCTACGGCAACGGCGAGATCGTGGTCCTCAGCCAGTTCATCCCCACCAGCAACTTTGCCCCCAACGGTCTGCCCAAAATCGGTGGTCGTATGATCATCAACGGCGACTATGACAACCTCACCTTCTATGGCCGTGGTCCCGACGAGAACTACGTGGACCGCCAGAGCGGCTCCACCGTGGGCGTGTACACCTCCAAGGTGTATGATCCCCACGACGCCATGGGCGAGAACTCCAACTGGGACGGCAAGAAGATGCTCAAGCCCCAGGAGAACGGCAACCGCTCCGACATCCGCTGGACCGCTCTGACCAATGACCAGGGCGTGGGCCTGATGGTCACCGGAAACGGCCTGCTGGAGACTTCTGCCAACCACTACACTGCCGAGGACATGAACTCCGGCACCTACAACAGCGCCACCTATCGTCATCCCAACCAGGTTCCTCAGCGTCAGGAGATCGTGTGGAACATCGACCTGCACCAGAACGGTGTCAGCGACACCGCCTTCATGGGTCACAAGCCTCTGGACGGCTACTTCTTCCCCACCAACCAGAGCTACTCCTACGCCTATCGCATCTCCCCCGTCAACACCAACGATGCCAATCAGCTGATGGACAAGAGCAACGAGGGCTTTAAGGTTCCCACCTCCTCTTACCCCATCACCGGCATCTACATCAACGACAACGCTGTGGCCGGCTTTGACGTGGGCAGCGAGACCGGCGCCAGCTACACTCTGGCCGCCAACGAGTCCATCGAGTCCGTCACCGTGGACGGCACCAACGACTTCACTGTCACCTACAACGAGGACGGCACCCTCACCGTCTCCGCCACCAACAGCTACGGCCAGGAGTTCAACTATGTGGTCAAGCTGGGCCGTGAGGGCAAGGAGCTGGACCGCTCCGTCCTCTCCAAGGTCAAGGTGGACAACAACTACAACGGCCAGCCTGGCTCCAACCTCATCGACGGCAACAACAACTCCATCTGGCACTCCAACTGGAGCATCACCACTCCCATGAACAAGCTGTGGTTCATGGTGGAGCTCAAGGACGAGACCGCCATCAACGGCATCCGCTACCTGCCCCGTCAGGACAGCACCAACCTCAACGGCGCCTATGGCCAGCATGAGATCTATGTCAGCTCCAAGCCCATCGACCAGCTGACCAGCGATGTGAGCAGCGGCGACTGGACCAAGGTTGCCACCGGCAGCTGGCCCAAGACCAAGGACTGGAAGTCCACCGCCTTCGGCGAGATGGTCAACGCCAAGACCGTCATGGTGGTGCCCAAGACCACCTACGGCGACACCGAGAACGCCTGGGGCTCCGGCGCTGAGTTCCGCGTCACCGCCGGCACCGTCATCAACGCCGCCGACGTCACCGTCAACCTGGAAGACAGCTACACCTACAAGGGTGAGGCCGTCCGTCCCGCCCCCGAGGTGAAGCTGGGCGACCAGACCCTCATCCGTGGCGTGGACTACACCGTAGAGTACACCGACAACGAGGCTGTGGGCACTGGTAAGCTCACCATCAACTTCTGCGGCGCCTTCGCTGGCGATGCCATCGAGAAGGAATTCAACATCGTGGAAGGCCAGCAGCGCACCCTGACCCTGGAGCTGGGCGATGGCACCACCGAGAAGCAGGTGTATGTGGGCCAGACCGTCACCCTGGAGGCCGGCGAGGCCCCCGAGAACAAGATGTTCGACCACTGGTCCGCCAACAACGACGGCGTGAAGTTCGCCGACGCCAACAGCGAGACCACCACCTTCGTGATGCCCAACGCTGACGTCACCGTCACCGCCAACTATGTGGATGCCTACACCGTCACCGTGGTGGGCGGCTTCCTGGACGAGGACGGCACCATCACCTCTCAGAAGTACAAGGTCGGCTCCTCCGTGGTCTTCTACGCCGACATCCCCGAGGGCAAGGTCTTCGACGTGTGGACCGTTGACAGCGAGGATGCCAGCATCACCGACCCCGCCCGGAACCCCGGCCTGATGAACTCCACCCCCGCCCACGACATCGTGGTCACCGCCAACTTCAAGACCGATCCCAACTACTTCGCCGTTCTGGATACCCTGCCCGATCACCACTATCTGGGCACCACCTTCACCGCTCCTGAGACCCTGCGCATCGTCCAGGGCGACCAGGAGTCTGAGGCCGCTGTGACCTGGAACGAGGCTCAGGTGAAGGCCATTCAGGACGCCGCCTCCGTGTGCACCCTGCCTCTGACCGGTACCGTGGCCGATCACGAGATCTCCACCACTGTGGCTGTGGTGCCCGGCAACGTGGTCTACTTCGTGGACAACGGCTCTGAGACCTTCTCTGAGCTGGCTCAGAACATCCTCAAGTACAACGCCACCACCGTGCTCAACACCACTCCCGATCAGTTCTACACCGAGGAGAGCGGCTGGGGCTGCACCAACCCCGAGTCCCAGGTTGAGACCCACAACGACTACGGCACCGACGCCTACTCCACCATCCGCAACATGACCGACTCCAAGGGCGAAGACCCCAACGACGGCCGTGGCAAGCCCCTGACCTACCAGTTCGATAACCTGGAGGCCGGCACCTATCAGGTGTTCGTGGGCTACAAGAACATCTGGTACCAGACCTCCTGGCAGCGCAACGCCACCATCCAGCTGCTCCAGGGCGACAACGTTCTGGCTTCCGTGGAGAAGAACCTGAACGTGGAGAAGGGCCAGTTCGTCCAGATGGAGATGGAAGTCACCGAGGCTGGCAGCGTTGAGCTGAAGATGACGCCCAAGGAGAGCGCCAACGCCAACAACGACATGCTGGTCAGCTACATCCTCATCACCAAGGACGGCGAGATCGTGGAGCCCGTGGAGTACACCGTCACCGTGAACACCCAGGGCGAGGGCACCGCTACTGCCGAGCCCACCACCGCTACCGCTGGCACCACCGTGACCCTGACTCAGCAGGCTGCTGAGGGCTGGCACTTCGTGGAGTGGCAGAGCGACGACGTCACCGTCACGGACAACACCTTCGTGATGCCTGAGGGCAACGTCACCGTTACCGCCGTGTTCGAGAAGGACGCCGCCCCCGGCGAGGTCAACAAGACCCTGCTGGAGAAGACCGTCAAGTACGCCGATACCCTGTCCACGGAGGGTGTCACCGACACCGCCAAGAAGGCCTTTGAGGACGCTCTGGCCAACGCCAAGACCGTTCTGGCTGACGCCGACGCCACCCAGGACGAGGTCAACGCCGCTTGGAACCAGCTGCTGGAAGGCATCTGGGGCCTGGGCCTGACTCAGGGCGACAAGGAGCTGCTGAACCT
>NZ_NFIH01000004.1 GCF_002161675.1 Pseudoflavonifractor sp. An44 | reverse complement strand
GCGCAGTACGAGCAAATTCGTAAACAGCACTTATGCGATTGAACCGCCGTGTACCGAACGGTATGCACGGTGGTGTGAGAGGACGGCTACTCAACTAATGGGTAGCCTCCTACTCGATTTTATGACCTTTATTTTTCACCTGAGTGACCCTTCGTCACCTGAATGACCTCCATGCCAATATACCGCAGCTGTTCCACCACGGCGGCGGGGGCCAGTTCATCGGTGATCACGGTCCCCATTTTCTCCAAGTGCAGGCTGGCATAGGTGCCAATGACGCCCACCTTGGTGTGGTCGGCCAGGATGAAGTAGCGGTCGGAGTGGCTGAGCATGGTCTCATTGATGCCCAGCTCCGTGGGGATGCCGCACAGCAGCTCTCCGTTGGGGGAGATGCCCGTGCAGCCGATGAACGCCTTCCGGGCGTGGACCATGAGCAGGTTGCGCATGGTGCAGTCCCCGGTGAGAATGGCGTTCTGGCCCCGCACTTCTCCGCCGGACAGGGTGATGCGCAGGTTGGAGGGATACTTCCGAGCGCACACCAGGCCGTTGTTGGTGAACACCTGGACATTCTTGCCCCCCAGGAAGTCCAGCAGCCCCAGGGCGGTGCGGCTGCCGTTGATGAAGATCTGATCGTTTTCTGCCACCAGATTGGCGGCGTACTGGCTGATGAGATCCCGGTACAGCTTCACCTGGTCGGCGTCTCCGGTGGGGGAGACGGGCTGCTCCGCCACAGCGCCGCCGTAGAAACGGCTGATCAGGCCCTGGTCCTCCAGGTGCTGTAAATCTCGGCGAATGGTCATGGGGGAGACGTCAAAGATTTGGGACAGCTCCTCCACCTTGATCTCTCTGCGCTCCCGTAGCAGGGAGAGAATGCGGGTGTGGCGGTCATTGACCGACTGACGATCGCGTTTCATGATACATCCTCTTTCTCATGGTTGGCCCCCAGCAACGACAGCAGGTAGTCCGACAGGCTATCCAGCCTGCGTACCTCCAGTACGCCGTCCACCAGGAGGGGGGCATCTGGTCCGCTGTGAGGGCGGTACCATACCGGGCGCATCCCGGCCCGTTTGGCACCCTCCACGTCCTTGCTTCGGTTGTCCCCCACAAAGACGCAGGCGGAGGCCGGACAGCCTGCCTTCTCCCGGCAGAGCTGGAAGAAGCGGGCACCGGGCTTTTCCTGGGTGACCTCCTCACTGGTGACCACAAAGTCCAGCAGGGGCAACAGGTTCAGCCGCTCCAGCTTGGCATATTGCCAGTCGGCGGTCATGTCCGTGCCCACCCCCAGGCGGAGCCCCGCTTGGCGCAGCTGCTCCAAACAGACCAGAGCGCCGGGACTGGGCACAGCGGCGTCGATGAGGGTGTTCCAGTACAGCCGCTCCATGACAGGGGCGTGGAGGATGGGCTGGCCCAGCTCCTCCAACAAAATCTGATACCGGAGCAGGCGGTTGTGGATGGCGGCGCAGTCGCCGCCGGTGCGGGCCTGGAGCAGCTGATTGGCCCGCTGATGCAGGGCCTCAAAGGTCTCCGGGTCTACGCCCAGCGTGTGCTGGGCGTACTCCGTCAGAGCCTGAAAGGCCACGGCGTGGGCGGCGTCATAGTCGTATAGCGTGTTGTCAATGTCAAAAATGACGGCTTGAATCATAGTATCACCAGGCTATCCAAGAGGCATGTGGCTTACAGGGCATAGAATTGGAACTTCTTTTTGCACTGCTGCTGCATATAGGTGCGCAGAGCGTCTGCGTCCTCCGGGGACAGGGCCTTTTTGGGAAGAATGTAGTAGGCCTTGCCCTTGATGACGAAGTAGAAACAGCGTTCCGTTTCAAACAGACCGTAGATCTGGCGGAACTTGCTGTGGGCGTGGTTTTTCTGGCCCTCCAGCTTCATGTCCACCCCATCGGCATCAATGCGAAAGGTGGCCCGGTGGTTCTCGTAGTATTTGCGGTACTTTTTCAAGGTGTCGTCTGCACCGCTGCGCCGACGGCTGGACACCGCCACCAGAATCATCAGGGAACAGACGATGAGATAGCCAGCCGTGGCAATTTGGAACCCGTGGCGGTACAGCTGAAAGCCAAAGTAGATGGCACCCGCCACACCCAACACCCCGCAGATGATTCGTGCCACCGGGGAGAGGGAGCCTTTGAGATGGTATAGCTTCTCGAAATCCGAGAGAATCTCACCCGTTAGCCTTTCAACTGCCGAACGGCGGCGGAGGCGTCCTTGGCGCCGAATACGGCGCTGCCTGCCACCAAGGCGGTGGCACCGGCCTCCGTGCACTGGGGGGCGGTGGTGCCGGGCTTGACGCCGCCGTCCACCGAGAGAATGGGGGAGACCCCTCGACGGGCGCACTCCGCCCGCAGGGCCCGGAGCTTGTCCAGGGCTCTGGGGTCAAAGGGCTGTCCGCCGTGACCGGGCACTACCCCCATTACCAGCACCAGCTCCAACTGGTCCAGGTAGGGGAACACCGCCTCCACCGGGGTGTCCGGGTTGAGGGCCATGCCTCGTTTGCAGCCACAGCCGTGGATGGCGGCCAGGGTGGCGGACAGGTTGTCGGTGGTCTCCACGTGGACGGTGATGTAGTCCGCCCCCGCCGCTGCAAAGCGGTGGACAAAGCGCAGGGGATGGGAGATCATCAGGTGCACATCCATCACGGCCTGGGGCAGGGCGTGGTGCAGGGTCTCCAAAACGGGCAGGCCGAAGCTGAGGTTGTCCACAAAGTGGCCGTCCATGACGTCAAAGTGGATCATATCTGCCCCGGCGTTCAGCACCCGGGCGCAGTCCTCTCCCAGGCAGGTGAAGTCTGCGGAGAGCACCGAGGGACAAACAAGTACCATGGGCCGCCTCCTTGAAATTAGCCCTGGGAAACCAGGGACTTGGTCACCTCGACAATATGGTCGGCGCACAGACCGAACTGCTGCAGCAGAGCGGCGGCGGGGCCGGAGTGGCCAAACTCGTCGTTGACGCCGATGCGGCGCACGGGGGTGGGGCACTGCTCAGCCAGCAGGCCGCACACGGCCTCGCCCAGACCGCCGATGATGGAGTGCTCCTCCACGGTGACGATCTTGCCGCAATCCTTTGCGGCCTTCAGCACCAGCTCCTCGTCCAGGGGCTTGATGGTGGCCATGTTGATGACTCGGGCGGAGATGCCGGCCTCACGGAGAGCCTTGCCGGCCTCGATGGCCTCGGGCACCATGATGCCGGTGGCGATGATGGCCACGTCGGTGCCGTCCTGAATCACCTCACCCTTGCCGATCTGGAAGTCATAGTCCTCGTCGTGGAACACGGGAGTGGCGGCACGGCCAAAGCGCATGTACACGGGGCCCTCCATCTCGTAGGCGGCCTTTACCATCTTGCGGGCCTCCACGTCGTCGGAGGGGCACATGACGGTCATGCCGGGAATGGTGCGCATGAGGGCGAAGTCCTCACAGCACTGGTGGGAAGCGCCGTCCTCGCCCACGGAGATACCGCCGTGGGTGGCGCCGATCTTCACGTTCAGGTGGGGATAGCCCACGGTGTTGCGCACCTGCTCATAGGCACGCCCGGCGGCGAACATGGCGAAGGTGGCGGCAAAGGGCACAAAGCCCATGGTGGACAGACCGGCGGCCACGTTGACCATGTTGGCCTCGGCGATGCCGCAGTCGAAGTGGCGCTCGGGGAACGCCTTCTTGAAGATCGCGGTCTTGGTGGCTCCGGCCAGGTCGGCGTCCAGCACCACCAGATTGGCGTGGGTCTCGCCCAGCTCCTTCAGAGCGTTGCCGTAGCTGTCGCGGGTTGCAACTTTCTTTACTTCTGCCATGATTACACCTCCAGGGCAGCCCGAGCGGCTGCCAGTTCTGCCATACCCTGTGCGTACTCCTCATCGTTGGGAGCCTTGCCGTGCCAGCCGGCCTGATCCTCCATGTAGGACACACCCTTACCCTTGGTGGTGGTCATGAGGATGGCGGTGGGCTTTCCGGTGCCGTGGTTGGCGTGGAACTTGGCAAAGGCGGTCTCCATCTCCTGGAAGTCGTGGCCGTTAATCTTCACCACGTCGCAGCCGAAGGCGGCGAACTTGGCGTCCACGGGCTCGGTGTTCATCACGTCGCAGGTGCGGCCGTCAATCTGCAGGCCGTTGATGTCCACAATGATGCACAGGTTGTCCAGCTTGTAGTGGGCGGCGAACATGGTGGCCTCCCAGATCTGGCCCTCGGCCAGCTCGCCGTCGCCCAGCAGGCTGTAGACGTTGATGTCCTTGTTCAGGAACTTGGCACCCTTGGCCATGCCGGCGGCAGCGGACAGGCCCTGGCCCAGAGAGCCGGTGGACATGTCAATGCCGGGGGTCAGGTTCATGTTGGGGTGGCCCTGGAGGTGGCTGCCGATGTGGCGCAGGGTGAGCAGGTCCTCCACGGGGAAGTAGCCCCGGTTGGCCAGAGCGGCATACAGGCCGGGAGCGGTGTGGCCCTTGGAAAGAACGAAGCGGTCCCGATCCTCCCAACGGGGGTTGGCGGGGTCGATGCGCATCTCTTTAAAATAGAGATAGGTGAACAGGTCGGCGGCGGACAGGGAGCCGCCGGGATGTCCAGCCTTGGCGGCGTGGGTGCCGGTGAGCACGCCCTCCCGCACGGAGACGGCGGTGAGCTTTAGGGATTTTTCTTCCGCAGAAGTCATGCAAACTTCCTCCTTCTTGGTGTTGGCTGGTGGTCAGCCTTAGTGTTTGCCCTGGCCGTAGTAGGCGTTGGGGCCGTGTTTGCGCATGTAGTGCTTGTCCTGAATGCGCTGGGGAGCCGGGGCAGCGCTGGGGTCCACCTGACGGGTGAACATGGCCATCTTGGCCACCTCTTCCAGCACCACGGCGTGATAGACAGCCTGAGCGGCGTCCTTGCCCCAAGTGAAGGGGCCGTGGCTGTGGCAGATCACGGCGGGGACGGCCACCGGGTCAATGCCCCGGGCCTGGAACTCTTCCACAATGAGCTTGCCAGTGTTCATCTCGTAGTCCTCGTCCAGCTCCTCCTGGGTCAGGTGACGGGCACAGGGGATGGGGCCATAGAAGTAGTCGGCGTGGGTGGTGCCGTAGCAGGGAATGTCCCGGCCGGCCTGGGCCCAGCCTACGGCGTAGGGGCTGTGGGTGTGGACGATGCCGCCCAGTTGGGGGAAGGCGTTGTACAGCACCAGGTGGGTCTTGGTGTCGGAAGAGGGGTTCAGATCACCCTCCACCTTGTTGCCTTGCAGGTCCATGACCACCAGGTCCTCCGGCTTGAGCTCGTCGTACTCCACACCGGAGGGTTTGATGACAAACAGACCCTTTTCCCGGTCGATGCCGCTGACGTTGCCCCAGGTGTAGGTCACAAGACCCCGACGAGGCAGTTCCATATTGGCCTCATATACCTTTTGCTTGAGTTCTTCCAGCATAGATAAACCCTCCATTTATGATTAAATATTCACTTTTTTCGCCTGTTCACCGCCCAAATGGGACATTTTGCACACCAAATCACCTGACAAGAGGTGGGTGGGCATCCCACGGCCTGTGAGACAGCGGATGTAGCACCACTAATTCTACCACAAATCTCACCGATGAACCAGATATTTCTCAATAATTTCAGCAATCCCGTCATGATTGTTGTCCCGGCAGGTGACGGCGTCGGCGACCGCTTTGGCCTCCTCGGTGCCGTTGCACATGGCCACCCCGATTCCAGCGGCCCGGAGCATGGACAGGTCGTTGGCGGCGTCCCCCGCCGCCACGGTGTTTTCGATAGGAATGCCCAGCCGTTGGGCCAGCTGTACCAGAGCGTTGCCCTTGCTCAATCCCCGGGGAATGATCTCCAGGTACTGCTCACAGGAGAAAAAGGCGTCCAGCTGCTGGGGGTATTCCTCCAGCACCCACTGGCGGAACGTCTCCAGCGGGGCTATTGTTATGGCTAACCTGGATAATAAGAAACTGCTTGCCTGCTGCGCCAACGGCGCTGGCTCCTCTCTGATGATGGAGAAGGCCATCGACAAGGTCATGAAGAAGTTCAACGTCAAGCCCGCCGAGCTGCGCCACTGCCCCGTGTCCGAGGGCAAGTCCGCCGCCCGCAACTACGATGTGCTGTTCTGCGCCCGCACCTTCGAGAAGAACTTTGAGGACGCCAAGAAGGCTGGCACCGTGGTCATCCCTCTGCGCAACGTCATGTCTGCCCCCCGAAATCGAGCAGGCTTTGAAGGACGCCGGTCTGCTGTAAGAGACCGGACGGAGATCGAAAAAGAAGGAAACACGGTTATGATTCAGTTTAGCTATACCATTCGTGACGAGCTGGGCATCCACGCCCGCCCCGCCGGACAGCTGGCCAAGGTGGCCAAGAGCTTTGAGCCCACCGTCATCTCCATTACCAAGGAGGGCAAGACGGTGAAGGCCTCTCAGCTGATGAAGCTGATGGGCCTGGCCATCAAGAAGGGCCACGAGATCACCATCACGGTGGAAGGGGAGCGGGAGGAAGAGGCTGCCGCTGCCATGAAGAAGTTTCTGGAAGAGAACCTGTAAATAACATGAAAAGCACCTGTTTGGATTGCGTCCAGACAGGTGCTTTTTTCTTACTTTTCCATGGAGAGCTGGTAGGCCTCCTCCACCCACCCCATCACGGTCTCGTCCAGGTCGTCCAGGCAGGTCAGGAGCACGTGGTGGGTCCAGCGGTTGGGGTAGGGCTCCACCGCCAGGGCAATGCGGGGGTGCTCCTTGTGGTAGGACAGGCCAAAGGAGAGCAGCAGATACTCCTCCGGCCACCCCTTGACCTTGCGCCAGGGCAGGGACACGGTGGCAAACACGTAGCGGTTGCGCAGGGAAATCTGAGTTTTCCCCACCTTGGCGGTGACGTTCGGGTGGAGCTGGTCCAGCTGGTCCCGCAGCGCCGTGTAGAGGGGGAGCATCTGGGGCATGGAAGTGAAAAACAGCAGTTCGTCGTTGGACATCTCGAACACCTCCGAATCGGCCACTGGGGGATGGGGCCTGTATTTGTGATAAAAATAGTATAGCGGAGCGGAGATAAATTTTCCACCGGTGACAGGGACATTTTTCGGCAGTTTGCAGACAATTTTCAGGGACACCGTGGGAAAGGGAATATCTTTGTTGTATGAAACCGACAAAGCAACCAGGGGAGAATCTGGAAAACCAGGAGGAAATCACGAATTCCTGTGAAAAGGTCATTGCCAACTGGGCAGAACAATGATAAAATAATTTTTACCGAAATAGAAAGGGGGCGGAGCCCATGGCAACGCTGAAAGAAATTGCACAGCGCACCGGCTACTCGCCCGCCACCATCTCCCGGATTTTGTCCGGTGATCCACAGCTTTCCGTCACCCCCGAGGCACGCCGGAAGGTATTGGAGGAGGCGGGGCGGCTGAACTACACCCAGACCAAGAGCAGACGGGGACGCACCCCCAAGGGCGTGCTGCGGGTTGGCATCGCAGAGATGCTCTCCCCGGTGCAGCAGTTGGACGACCCATATTACCTGTATTTGAGCGGATTTGTGCGCCAGCGCTGCCTGGACAAGCGATATACGGCAGTGGCCCTGGAAAACCGGGGCAGCGAGTTTGTGGTACCCACAGGAGGGGAGAAGCTGGACGGCATTGTGGCCATCGGCCTGTTTGAGCCCGACCAGATTCGGTCCCTGGCGGGACTGTGCCCCAACCTGGTGTTTGTGGACTCCTCTCCCCGGGAGAGCCAGCACGACTCGGTGGTTCTCAACTACTCCCTGGGCATTTCCCTGGCCTTGGAGCACCTGGAGAAGCTGGGACACCGGAAAATTGGCTTCATCGGCCCCGAGTGGAAGTACGACGACCTGCGCCAGCGGGCCCTGGAGACCCGGCGCAAGCTGTTTGTGGAACAGATGGAGCACCGGGGCGCTCTGCGCACCGAGTGGCTGCTGGACTGTCCCATGCAGACCGACGAGGCCGCCATGGCGGTGGAACAGTTCCTGGCCCGGGGTGGAGACCGCCCCACTGCCTTCATCGCCGCCAACGAAGAGGTGGCCATCGGTGCCGTGCGGGCCATGCGGGAGCTGAATATCTCGGTGCCGGAACAGATCTCGGTGGTGTCCTTTAACAACACCCCCCGGTCTGCCCTGTTGGACCCGCCCCTGACGTCCATCTCTGCCCATGTGGAGCAGATGGCCGCCACCGCGTTGGACCTGCTGCGCACCCGGGTACCCCTGCCCGGCCGGGAGGCGGAGCGCACCCTGCCCTTGAAAGTGGTGGTGCCCCCCACGATGATTGAGCGAAAGAGCACAACGACTCCCCGGGATTTTGTGCAAGACTCCAAAGAATAATTTGATCGGAAGAAATGGTTGAATTTTTAGTAAAATAAAAGTATACTTTTATCAACAACAAGAAATGGAGAGGTGAGAGGACATGCACGATTGCAACAAGCTCCTGGAGGAGCTGAAGGCGGGCCAGCTGGACGAGTCTCTGGCCCGTGTGTACGACCTGCACGACGGCGGCAAGGCCTTGGAGCAGGGGCGTGAGCGCAGCATTCATGTCACGGAAGAATTTATCAAGCTGTTTGGAAACCAGGCGGACGCAGGGCTGTACACCGGCCCCGGCCGCACCGAGATCTGCGGCAACCACACTGACCACCAGCGGGGGCGTGTGCTGGCCGCGGCTGTGGACCTGGACTTTTTGGTGTGCGCCGCCCCCAACGGCACCAATACCATCCGCTTTATGTCTGAGGGCTGGCACATGGTGGAGGTGAACCTGGACAACCTGGAGCCTGTGGAAGAGGAGAAGGAGGGCACTGCCGCTCTGGTGCGTGGCGTGGCCGCTGGCATTGCTCAGCGTGGCTACACCCCCGTGGGCTTCGACGCCTACGCCACCAGCAAGGTGCTGCCTGGCTCCGGCCTGTCCTCCTCCGCCGCCTGTGAGGTGACCATCGGGGTCATTCTCAACCACCTGGTGTGCGGGGATGCTCTGGACGCCGTGACTATCGCCCAGATTGGCCAGTATGCCGAGAACGTGTTCTTCGGCAAGCCCTGCGGCCTGATGGACCAGACCGCCTCCTCGGTGGGCGGCGCTGTGGCCATCGACTTTGCCGACACCGCCAACCCCGTGGTGCGTCCCATCCAGGTGGACCTGGCGGGCTACGGCCACGCCCTGTGCATCATTGACTCCGGCGCCGACCACGCCGACCTCACCGCGGAGTACGCCGCCATTCCCCAGGAGATGAAGGCGGTGGCCGCCTACTTTGGCTGCGAGGTGCTGCGGGAGGTGGACGAGAGCCGCATCTGGGCGGATATGCCCGGCCTGCGTAAGGCTGTGGGCGACCGGGCGGTGCTCCGTGCCCTGCACTTCTTCGCCGACGACCAGCGGGTGGCCCTGGAGGCCGACGCCCTGGAGCGTGGCGACTTTGACGCCTTCCTGAAGGTGGTGCAGCAGTCCGGGGAGTCCTCCTGGATGTACCTGCAAAACATTGCCCCCACCGGCGCTGTGGCCGAGCAGGCCATGGCGGTGGCTCTGGCCACGGCTGGCCACGCCCTCAAGGGCCGGGGCGCTTACCGGGTCCACGGCGGCGGCTTCGCCGGCACCATCCAGGCTTTCGTGCCTCTGGATATGCTGGACGAGTTCAAGACCACTGTGGAGTCCGTGCTGGGAACTGGCAGCTGCCATGTGCTCACCGTCCGTGCTGTGGGCGGCGCCGTGGTGTGCTGATGAAAATCAACTGAACTGAATAGAAAGGGAGCGAACTGTAATGGCTATTTTGGTTTTGGGTGGAGCTGGATACATCGGTTCTCACACCGTTTATGAGCTCATCGACGCAGGACGTGACGTGGTGGTGGCAGACAACCTGCTCACCGGCTTCAAGGAGGCCGTGCACCCCAAGGCCCGGTTCTATCAGCTGGACATCCGGGACCGTGGCGCTCTGGACACCCTGTTCCAGGCGGAGAACATCGAGGGCGTCATCCACTTTGCCGCCTCCTCCCAGGTGGGCGAGTCCATGTCCAACCCCCTGAAGTACTATGACAACAACCTCTACGGCACCATGGTGCTCCTCCAGTCCATGGTGGCCCATGGGGTGGATAAGATCGTGTTCTCCTCCACCGCCGCTACCTACGGCGAGCCAGAGTCTGTGCCCATTCTGGAGACCGACCGCGCCCAGCCCACCAACTGCTACGGCGAGACCAAGCTGTCCATGGAGCACATGATGAGCTGGGTGTCCAAGGCCCACGGCCTGCGCTATGTGGCTCTGCGCTACTTCAACGCCTGCGGCGCCCACGCCTCCGGCAAGATCGGCGAGGCCCACAACCCCGAGACCCACCTCATCCCCCTGATTCTCCAGGTGCCCAACGGCCAGCGGGAGAAGATCTCCGTCTTCGGCGACGACTATCCCACCCCCGATGGCACCTGCATCCGGGACTACATCCACGTCACCGACCTGGCCCAGGCCCACATCCTGGCTCTGGACTACCTGATGAAGGGCGGCGACAACAACGTCTTCAACCTGGGCAACGGTGTGGGCTTCTCCGTCAACGAGGTCATCGAGGTGGCCCGGGCCGTCACCGGACACCCCATCCCCGCTGAGGTCTCTCCCCGCCGGGCTGGCGACCCCGCCCAGCTCATCGCCTCCTCCGAGAAGGCCAAGAGCGTGCTGGGCTGGAAGCCTCAGTATGACGACCTGAACACCATCGTCTCCTCCGCCTGGAACTGGCACAAGGCCCATCCCCACGGCTACGAGAAGTAAGGGAGGGGCAGAGAGATGAACGAGGCCATTTCCAAGCTGATTACTTATGCGGTCCGCACCGGGCTCATTGAGCCCTGCGAGACCACCTGGGCCACCAATGCGGTGCTGGAGGTGCTGAAACTGGACAGCTACACCGACCCCGGACAGGAATGGGGGGACATCGACCTGGCCGCCGTGCTGGATGAGCTGCTGGACGATGCCTATGCCCGTGGGGTGCTGACCGAGAACTCCGTGGTGTACCGGGACCTCTTTGACACCGCCATCATGGGCGCCCTCACCCCCCGGCCCAGCCAGGTGCGGGCCAAGTTCCAGGCCCTGTACAACGAGGACCCGGAGAAGGCCACCGACTGGTACTACACCTTCTCCCAGGACACCAACTATATCCGCCGGGACCGCATTGCCAAGGACGTGCGGTGGAAGGCGGACACCGAGTACGGGGAGATGGACATCACCATCAACCTCTCCAAACCGGAGAAGGACCCCAAGGCCATTGCCGCCGCCCGCAATCTCCCCGCCTCCAACTATCCCCGCTGCCAGCTGTGCGCGGAGAATGAGGGCTATGCCGGACGGGTGAACCACCCCGCCCGCCAGAACCACCGCATTGTGCCCATCACCATCAACAATTCCCCCTGGTTCTTGCAGTACTCTCCCTATGTGTACTACAACGAGCACTGCATCTGCTTCAACCAGGAGCACACCCCCATGAAGATCGACCGGGCCTGCTTCGGAAAGCTCCTGGACTTCGTCCGTCAGTACCCCCACTACTTCGTGGGCTCCAACGCCGACCTGCCCATCGTGGGCGGCTCCATCCTGGCCCACGACCACTTCCAGGGCGGCCGCTACACCTTCGCCATGGCCACCGCTCCTGTGGAGACCCCCGTCACCTTTGCTGGGTACGAGGACGTCACCGCTGGCATCGTCAAGTGGCCCATGTCCGTCATCCGTATTTCCAGTGAGAACCCAGAGCGGCTGGTGGACCTGGCCGACAAGATTCTGCTCAGCTGGAGAGGGTACACCGACGAGGACGCCTTCATCTATGCTGAGACCGATGGGGAGCCCCACAACACCATCACCCCCATCGCCCGGATGCGGGACGGCAAGTATGAGCTGGACCTGGTGCTGCGCAACAACATCACCACCGAGGAGTATCCCCTGGGTGTGTATCATCCCCACCAGGAGCTCCACCACATCAAGAAGGAGAACATCGGCCTCATCGAGGTCATGGGTTTGGCCGTGCTGCCCGCCCGCCTGAAGGAGGAGCTGGCACAGGTGGCCGATTGCCTGGCCAACGGCGGCGACCTGCGTGCTCAGGAGACCACCGCCAAGCACGCCGACTGGGCGGAAGGCTTTAAGACCAAGTACGAGTCCATCACCCAGGACAACGCCTGGGACATCGTCCAGTACGAGACCGGCCTGGTGTTTGCCAAGGTGCTGGAGCACGCTGGCGTGTATAAGCGCACCGCTGAGGGCAAAGAGCAGTTCCTCAAGTTCATTGCACAGGTGTAAGACAACAAAACATGATCCCGAAGCTGCGGTTGTGGCTTCGGGATCTTTTGCTGTCTGGGAAGCCTGACTTTCCACCACGTCTCTTGTGCACACTTGCCAGCCTGGCAAGTACGCTCCGCTGGGCCCGATTTTTGAGCGGACAAAAATCGGGGAAAAACCCGCTTAGGGCGTTCCCCCCTAAGAACCTCCCTTGGGTCAGAAGACCTATGGCTCTGGATAAACGCCAACCGGCCCAGGGATAAGCTGATACTCCTGTGCCGCTGCATCCGCTGCCGCTCGACTTCCCAGGTTGGATAACACCTGCCTCAGAAGCACAGGGCCGGTGTTGGGTGTAAGATGACAGTTCCTGCCATGCACCGACGCTTTTGCCAAAGAAAAACTGCACTGCTACTTCGTAGGCATCAGCGGCAGCGGCGCAAGGAGCACAGGCTGTCCCAATACCTCAGCGGCGGTATGGGTTGCTCCGGCACCTGTCCCAAGTACCCCAGGGGGTTCCCAGGGGGAAAGCCTGGGCGATTCTTTCCCCGATTTCTCATCGCTGAGAAATCGGGCCCAGCGGAGCGTATACCACCAGGTTGGCAAGCCTAGGATATGGAAATGGTAGAAGAACAAACTCCCATCCCGGGTTTGCCCTCACCTCAACAGAAGGGCAAACCCATACCCCAACCCCATGCAGGCGGGAAAGGTGAGCACCCATACCAGCAGCAGCTGGGCCACCACCCCCGCCTTGGGATGAGGGGAGGCCCCGCAGATGGCGGCCACCTTGGCGTGGCTGGTGGACACGGGCAGACCCAATGCCGAGCACACCCCCAGCACCACCCCGGTGCCCAGATCGGCGGCCAGCCCCTGGGTGGGGGTGAGGTGGGCCAGCTCGTGGCCGATTTTCTCCACAATCCGCCGTCCTCCCAGCCCGGTGCCCAGGGCCATGGTGCAGGCGGTGAGCAGCAGCAGGATGAGGGGCGGCCGGGCGGCGCTCACCCCCTGGGCCATGAGGAGCAGAGCCAGAAACTTCTGCCCATCCTGGGCCCCGTGGAGAAAGGCGGTGAGGGCGGCGGCCCACCGCTGCCCCTGGATCGGGTTGTGGGGGATGCGGCCCAGCCCACGGCACACCGCCCGTCCTGCCACCACCCCGGCGGGGAGGGAGAGCAGCAGCCCCGCCCCCACCGCCGCCCAGGCGGATGGCTGGATGTCCGCCCCCAGGGCCAGGGCTGCCCCGGACAGCCCCGCCAGCAGCGCATGGCTCTCGCTGGTGGGCAGGCCAAACCGCCACGCCGCCACCCCCCACAAGATCACCGCCAAGAGCGCCCCACACAGCCCCGCCTGGGTGTCTTGGGGGGAGGAAAAGCGCACCAGATTTTCCATGGTGGCGGCCACGGCGGGGAAACACAGACAGGCCAGGGCCACCCCGGCAAAGTTGCACACCGCTGCCAGGGCCACGGCGGGGCGGAAGGACAGGGCCCCGGAGCCCACGGCGGTGGCAATGGCGTTGGGGGCGTCGGTCCAGCCGTTGACCAGAATGACGCATAGCACCAGAACGGGTAACAGGGCGGCGTGGATGGGCATGAGACATTCCTCCTTGCCATACCCTATGGAGGGGACAAGAGGGGTATGAAAAAAGTTTTCAAAAAATTTTGATAAAAAGAAGGATTCCCGCCAGATATGGAGTATATAGTGATAGGAAATATCGGATAGGAGGGGTGCAAATGGAAATTCGTACCTATGCCGAGGAGCTGGAGCGACAGATTCTCTCTCCCAGGGCCTGCTTGGCTGCCCAGTCCAAAGGGCGGGCGGTGGACATCCCTCCCTGTCCCATGCGCACCTGTTTTCAGCGGGATGTGGACCGGGTGGTGCACTCCAAGGCCTTTCGGCGGCTGATGCACAAGACCCAGGTATTCCTCCAGCCGGAGGGGGACCATTACCGCACCCGCATGACCCACACCCTGGAGGTGTCGGGGATTGCCCGGAGCATGGCCCGGGCGCTGGGGCTGAACCAGGACCTCACCGAGGCCGCCGCCTTGGCCCACGATTTGGGCCACACCCCCTTTGGCCACGCCGGAGAGCGGGCGCTGAGCCGGATGGTGGAGGGGGGCTTCCGCCACTATGAGCAGTCCCTGCGGGTGGTGGACCGCCTGGAGCGGGACGGCGCCGGGCTGAACCTGTGCTATGAGGTGCGGGACGGCATTCTCCGCCACACCACCGGACCCATGGCTCAGACCCTGGAGGGGCAGCTGGTGCGCTACGCCGACAAGATCGCCTACATCAACCACGACATTGACGACGCCATGCGGGGCGGCATCATCTACCCCACCGACATCCCCGTACACATCTCCCAGGTGCTGGGCTTCACCCACGGGGAGCGCATTGAGCGGCTGGTGCTGGACATTGTGGCCAATAGCCAGGAGGGAATGGAGATTCACCAGTCCCCGGAGGTGGCCAAGGCCATGGCAGAGCTGAAAAACTTCATGTTTGAGGCGGTGTACTTCAACCCCAAGGCAAAAGGGGAGGAGTCCAAGGCGGAGGACATGATCTGCCATATGTTTGAATACTACTGCAAGCACAACGACAAGCTCCCCTGTGAGTATCAGGACATTCTGGTGCGGGAGGGCGTGGAGCGGGCGGTCACCGACTACATTGCTGGCATGAGCGACGCCTACGCCGTGGAGAAATTCGAAGAGCTTTTTATCCCAATGCGGTGGATGATTAAATAACAGGGCAACACCGAACAATATCGTCTGCGCGCCTTTGCGGAAATTTTGCACCCATATTTCGTTGTGATTTTTTGCAATACACCAAGTATTGCTGCAAAACCACGCCTCATCTGGATGTAAAATTTACTCGCAAATTCGTCTTGCCGAATTGTGCGGTGTTACCCAGATAAAATATGGCTAGAATGGGGAGGTGAAACCATGGCCATACCGGAACAATTTTTGGACGAGCTGAGCAGTCGGCTCAACATTGTGGACGTGGTGTCCGCCTACGTCCCCCTCACCCGGAAGGGTGGCAACTACTGGGGCCTGTGTCCCTTCCACCGGGAAAAGACCCCCTCCTTCTCCGTCAATGAGAGCAAGCAGATTTTCCACTGCTTCGGCTGCGGCAAGGGGGGCGGTGCGGTGCGCTTTGTCATGGAGATGGAGAATCTTCCCTTCCCCGAGGCAGTGCGCAAGCTGGCTGCCCAGGCTGGCATGGAGGTGCCCGAGGACAACAGCAATGGTGCATGGCGGGAAAAACGCCAGCGCATTCTGGAGCTGAATAAAGAGGCCGCCCGGTTCTATCGCTCCATGCTCTCCCAGCCCGAAGGGGCCCAGGTGGCGGAGTATATCGCCAAAAAGCGGCGCATCAGCCCCAAGTTTTCCGCTCGGTTCGGCCTGGGAGCCGCCCCCAACGCCTGGGACCGTCTCATTTTGGCCATGCGGGAGAAGGGATACGACAAGGCCGACCTCATCGAGGCGGGCCTGGCGGTGGCGGGGAAAAACGGCGGCATTTATGATAAGTACCGAAACCGCCTCATGCTCCCGGTCATCGACGTGCGGGGCAACGTCATTGGCTTTACCAGCCGGGTGATGGACGATTCCACCCCCAAGTATTTGAACACCCCGGAGACCGCCATTTTCAAAAAGCGGTCCATTTTGTACGGCCTCAACTACGCCAAGAATACCAAACGGCCCAACATGATTCTGGTGGAGGGCAACATCGACGTCATCACCCTGCATCAGGCGGGCTTTGACAACACCATTGCCACCATGGGCACGGCTTTGACGGAAGAGCACATCCGCATTCTGGAAAAGTACACCCAGGAGCTGGTGCTGTGCTACGACAACGACAATGCGGGCGTGGACGCCACCCAGCGGGCCATCGCTCTGCTGAAAGGCTCCCAACTGCAAGTGAAGGTGCTCCAGCTGCCCCGTCGGCGGGACGACAGCGGCCAGCTGGTAAAGCAGGACGCCGACGACTTCATCAAGCATCAGGGGCCCGAAGTGTTTGAAGGACTGCTCCAGGGCTGTGCCAACTCGGTGGAATACCGTCTGGAGGAGGTGCGCCAGGGCTTTGACTTGAGCCAGGACGACCAGAAGGCCCAGTACTTACAGGCGGCGGCAGGTCTGGTGGCGGGCCTCAACAGCCCGGTGGAGCGGGAGATTTACGGAAACCGAGCCGCCGACGCCGCCGGCATCAGCCGGGAGGCCATGGCCCAGGAGGTGGAGCAGCAGCGCCGCCAAAAAGGGCGACAGGCCCGGCGACAGGAGGAGCGGCGCAGCCTCACTCCCACTCAGACCATTCAGCCCAAGCAGCGAGAGCTGCGCTACACCAATGTGCGCTCGGCCCTGGCCGAGGAGGGCGTGCTGCGGGTGGTGCTGCTGGACCCCAGTTATTTCCGGCAGCTGGAGGACTTACCTGCGTCCGATTTCTCGGCCCCTCTGCTGGGGCGGGCCTATGACCAGTTGCGGCAGCGGTGGCAGGCGGGCAAGCCGGTGAGCTTGGCGGCCCTGGACGGGGTGTTCACCCCCGAGGAGATGGACCACCTGTCCGCTGTGGTGCAGCAGCCCCAGCCCATGCACACCGCTCAGGCGGCCTTAGACGATTATAAGCAGACCATCCTTGCGCAACATCGCAAGGCAGACATACACAGCGGCCAGGACTTGGCCCAACTCAGAGACCTACTCAAACAGAAAAAAAGCTACGGAGGATGAAAACCATGAGTGAAAAGAAGAAAAACGGCAAGAAGCCCGAGGTGGCTTCCGGCATTAGCATGGTCAGCAAGGAGAAGTTCGAGAGCGCCAAGGCGGAACTGGTGAAGCTGGTGGACGGCATCCAGGGCGGTGAGCGCCTGGTGGAGCTGGTGGACGCTGGCTACAAGAAGGGCAAGCTGTCCTCCGGTGAGATGATGGAAGTGCTGGAGTCCATGAACCTGGAGAGCGAGCAGATGGACAAGATGTACGACATCATGGAGAACCTGGGCGTGGACGCCGCCGGGGAAGAGGACCTGATGCCCATCCTCAGCGAGGAGGACCTGCTGCCCCCCGCCGAGGAGATGGAGGACTTCAACGAGGAGGAGCTGGTGGACCCCAACACCCTGGTGGACTCCTTCGCCATCGACGACCCCGTGCGCATGTACCTCAAGGAGATCGGTAAGGTGGACCTGCTCTCTCCCGACCAGGAGATCGAGCTGGCCAAGGCCATGGCCGCTGGCAACCTGGCCAAGGAGCAGAAGGCCGAGCTGGAGAAGACCGGGGAGGAGCTGCCCGCCGAGGTGCTCCAGGAGCTGAACAAGAGCATCAAGGCCGGGGAGCGGGCCAAGCAGAAGCTGGCCGAGGCCAACCTGCGTCTGGTGGTGTCCATCGCCAAGCGGTATGTGGGCCGTGGTATGCTGTTCCTGGATTTGATTCAGGAGGGCAACCTGGGTCTGATCAAGGCGGTGGAGAAGTTCGACTACACCAAGGGCTACAAGTTCTCCACCTACGCCACCTGGTGGATTCGTCAGGCCATCACCCGTGCCATCGCCGACCAGGCCCGTACCATCCGCATCCCCGTGCACATGGTGGAGACCATCAACAAGGTCATCCGGGTCAACCGTCAGCTGCTCCAGGAGCTGGGCCACGACCCCACCCCCGAGGAGACCGCCGCTGAGATGAACATGCCCGTGGAGAAGGTGCGGGAGATTTTGAAGATCGCCCAGGAGCCCGTCTCCCTGGAAACCCCCATCGGCGAGGAGGAGGACAGCCATCTGGGCGACTTCATCCCCGACGAGGACGCCTCTGAGCCCTCCGAGGCCGCCTCGTTCACCCTGTTGAAGGAGCAGCTGGTGGACGTGCTGTCCACCCTCACCCCCCGAGAGGAGAAGGTGCTGAAGCTGCGCTTCGGCATTGAGGACGGCCGTACCCGCACCCTGGAGGAAGTGGGCAAGGAGTTCAACGTCACCCGGGAACGTATCCGTCAGATCGAGGCCAAGGCCCTGCGCAAGCTGCGACACCCCAGCCGCTCCAAGAAGCTGAAGGACTTTTTGAGCTAATTCAAATTACAAAAAGCCCCCGCCGTCTCCGCCCAAGTTTTGGGCAGAGACGGCGGGGTTTTTGTATGCTATGGGGCTGTGACACCGGGAACATAGGAGAGAATGATTTTCTTTTTCTGCCTGGCATAGCGTAGGGTGGCGGCAGCTCCGCCCCAGTTGTGGAGAACGTAAGACACCACCACCTGGGAGGCGTCCACCATCCACTGGTTGCGCTTGGGAATGGCAAGGTGAGGTGAAACCGACTCCAGAGGCGGATAGACGCTATAATCATAGCCGGAACCGTCCTTGTTCCAGTTGAGATAGGGCCGAACCAGAACCAGCTTTATGTCTGGATGGGTCTCTTTCTGTTTGCGCAGGACCCAGGCCGCCAATTCATCGAACGAGCCGTACCCGCCCAGATAAAAGGTGGTGGCGCCCTGCTCAATCAGGGCCTGTGTGACTTCAAACAGCCAGCTTTGCACAGATTTTTGATCTGAAATTTTGGCATGTCCACAAAAGGTTACGTTCATATAAATCCCCTCCTCATTATAGTGATTATAATCACTATAATGAAAAGTTTCAAGCCCCATATAATAGCCGCAGTGGGGTGATAAAATGCCAATTTCATTTGGCCCTATGCGGCAATTCATGGAGGACAATCACATATCCTATTATCGTTTGGCCAATGCTGGCATTGATGCCCAGACGTTACAGAGAATTCGACACGACAAGCCGATTACCACCGAGACTCTGGGAAAGTTGTGTTTCCTGTTGCAGTGTCAGCCGGGAGAGTTGGTGGAGTATGTTAGGGACGAATCAGACGCACCCAAGTAGAATATGGTTGATGATGAGCCACACATGTGAATTGCATGGTGGCTCTTTTTCTTGGAATAGGCTTGCCAGCCTGGCGGGGACGCTCCCCGCTGGGGGTTCCTTTTGCTCGGTCAAAAGGAACCAAAACCCGCTTAGGGCGTTCCCCCCTAAGTACCTCCCTGGGGTACGAGGCTGGAACTGCGTCAAGTTGGTGTTCGGCCCGTGACCCTTGCTGTGGCTCCTGTCACTGCCACCACACCAGGCCAACTTGGGCAACTGGCCCTATCACCAGGTGGTTTCCATGCCCGGGCCTACCTTGGCGCAGCGGCGTTGCCGCCGCCGGGAGTTAGGCTTCCGAGCGCTGGGAACAGCGGCGCACCAGGGTAAGGCCCTGGGGGTAGAAGAACATGCTAACATAGAAGTAAGTGCCGCCCATAGGACTGGTAAGCCATCTATGTGACCCCACCGGGCCAAGGGCCGAAAAGAGAAGGTTGCACCCTCCACCCAGTGCCGCGGGGTGGATTCCACAAGGCGGGGGAAGGCCCCGCCTTTGGCGGTCTTTGGTGACTTTCTGGCGGCAGAAAGTTACCCCAGCGGAGCGTCCCTGCCAGGGGCGCAGATTTGCGCCTAGAAAATTGGAGAACATCAATGTTCTCTTGTAAAATACAATAAGCAAAAGACAGGCGGTGAACATCACCGCCTGTCTTTCTATCTTATTCTTCCGCTTCCCAGTCCTCGTTTTCCTCCTCCAACTCAGGGTGGAAGGAGCGGAACTTGGAGAGCATGTACTCCACCGCCTCATCCTCTATGGGGTTGTAGAAGATGCGGACAGGAGACTTGCCCGGCAGCTGATAATAAAAGTATAGGGACTTTGTACCTCCGTCAAAGGCAGTCCAGGCCTTATCCAGCTCGCTGTAGCGGTAATAATGCCCGTTTCCCGGTCTGGTTTTGTGGTAAAAGCCATTCTTGCCCACCAGGAACTTCATGATGAACTGGCGATACAGCACCATCAACGTCATCACCAGCATGAACAGAGCAAACAGGCTCATAAAGAATACCGCCGGATTGTTGGCCAAAGCCAGCGCAATGGCGATACCGCCAGATATGACCAAGCCAATCAGGGGGAATACCACAGCAAAACCATCTTTCCCAATTTCATAGACCCATTTATCTTCTTCCATGTTCTTTCCTCCTTGAACGGTCCAAACTCATCGAGTGGTTCGGTTGGAATCCCGACGCACCTTCGCCGGAGCGGTGGCGGGCTTTTTTAAGCTCCAGGCCACCACACTCACACACCCCAGGCCCAAGGCCGTGGAGAGGGCCCCCAGCAGCGTTTTGCTTATGGGGACGGTTTCTCCGGTGCCCCCGCCTATGGAGTCCCGGGAGAACTGGGGAGAAGCCGGGTTATAGTACACCGAGATGGTGTCGCCCAGCCGCATAGAGGTGTCCGAGGTGGTGGAGTTCTGATAGGACGCACCGTTGACGGTATAGGAGTAGACGATATTGTAGGAATCGCCCTGGGTGGAGACGTTCACCACCGTGGCGGTGGTCTGGGTCCAACTGTTGTTCTGGGGGTTCAGACGCAGCATGGCCACGATGTGGGGGGAGAGCAGGTACAGCCCGATGCCCAGCAGCACAATCCCCAACAGCAGCAGCGGCAGAGGGGGAACCTTGCTGGGAGCGGCGGTGCGGGCTCGGGGGGGCACCGTGGGGCGAGTCGGCTCCTGGGCGTCCTGGTGCTGGGCCGCCGCAATGCGGGCCTTTAACACCTGAATCTCGTGGCTGAATTGCTCCTTCTGAAAGAAGAATTGTCGGGTGACCCCGGACCCATCGGTGAAGAAGAAGAGAAAGGCATAGGAATGGGGGGCTCTGCTGCCCTGGGCCCCACGGGGACGGTATACCCGCCGAACCTCTCGGCACTCCTTGATATCAGTGTAGCGGTAGTATTTACCGTTGAAGGGAGTGGTGCGAAGATAGAACCCCTGGGCGTCCATCTTCACCTGAAAGCACCGATAGCGCGCCGCCAAATAGACGAGGATACCCACCATGGCCACAGCGCCGATGCCGGAGAGAAGGGCCAGGGAATTCTTGTGGGCAGTCACGCTGTGCAGGAGGATGGGCAGCAGGAGGAAAACCAGCAGCGCCAAAATCACTCCTGCCAACACCAGATAGCTCTTGCCGTTGGGCCTTCCGGTGATTTCACACCGCTCAGGCTCAGGTTCTGTGGCGGTGGATTCCAGGCTTTGGTCCCGGGTCCGGACCTGCCTGGATGTGTCTTTGTATCTGTTCATGGCGTTTGCCCATCTCAGCGGAACACTCGGTTGAAGTCCCGAGGCATCTTGGCCTTGAAGGTGGTGGGCTGTCCAGTGGCGGGGTGGGTGAAGGACAGCTCGTTAGCGTGGAGGCACAGCCGCCCGATGGGGTTGGTGCGGGCGTCATACTGCTTGTCCCCGGCAATGGGACAGCCTCGCTCCTTCATGTGGACACGAATCTGGTTTTTCCGGCCAGTGTCAATGGAGATATCCAGCAGGGAGTAGCCAGAGCCGCTCTTGATGACCTCGTAGTTGGTGATGGCCTCCTTGGCCCCGGGGCCGGGGTCGCCGGAGAAGATCATGTGGGTCTTGGTCTCCACCAGGTAGGAGTGGATGGTGTCTCGCTCGGGGCGGGGGGTGCCTTCCACCACCGCCAGATAGCCCCGGCGGGTGACAATGTCGTTCCAACGGGACTGGAACAGCTCTTTGGTGGCCTCGTCCTTGGCGAACATCAGCACTCCGGAGGTGTCCCGGTCCAGACGGTGGATGACAAAAATGCGGTTGTCGATGTGCTGGCTCTTCACGTAGTCGGTGACCATGTGGTAGGCCGTGCGCACCTTCTCCTTCTCGTTGCCCACGCTCAAAAGCTTGGCGGGCTTGTTGACCACAATGAGGTGCTCATCCTCAAAGAGGATGGGGAAGGGGAGGGTGTCCTGCTTGGGGGCGGACACGGACAGGATGGTCACCACCTGGCCGGGGGCCAGGGGCGTGTCGAACTGGGAGGTGGGCTTGCCGTCCACCGTCACCAGCTTGCGGGAGAGCAGGGACTTGACGTTGTTGCGGCTCTTCCCCTTGAGGGTAGCCAGCAGAAAGGGAAGGAGCGTGGTGGGCTCGGCTACCGTGTAGCTGGGCTCCCGGCTCTTATCCCGGTATTTGGAGTTGTTTGGTTGCATGGATGTTGTACCGCCTTTTCTTCACATTTCTCTTTACTCTATCACAACCTGGGGCAAATGTCCACGTAAAATCCCATTGGGACAGGCAAGTGAAGGGCTGATGGTTCATAGAGTTTCCAGAGGTGATGGACATGGAGAAAAAGCAGAGCCTGTTGGAGCGGGCCTCCCGGCTGTTGGATGTGCCGGGGGATGTGTTGGCGGGGCTGCCCCGGCTGGAGCTCATCGGAGACGGGGAGCTGCGCATGGAGCCACACCGGGGAATTTTGGCCTATGGACCGGAGGAAATCCACATCTCTGCGGGCAAACTGCTGGTGATGGTGAAGGGGGAGGGGCTGGAGCTGCGGGCCATGAATCCCACCCAGCTGCTCATCACCGGGCGCATCACAGCGGTGGAGCTGACGAGGTGAGGGTATGAAAAAATGGTTCAACCTGCTGTTGGGTTACGCCGTCATCCAGGTGACCGGGGCCTATCCCGAGCGGTTTCTCAATCTGTGCGCCCAGAACCGCCGGGGCTTTTGGCGGCTTAAGTGGCCCGACGCCCACACGGTCCAGGTGCGGGTGCACCTGTCCGACCTGGAGGAGCTCAAGGAGCTGGCAGGGCGGTGCGGGTGCACCCTGGAGGTGCTCTCACGCCGGGGCGGCGTGGCCCAGGCCCAGCGGCTGTCCAAGCGGTGGGGATTTGTATTGGGGCTGGGGCTGTGCCTGGCGGCGGTGAGCATCCTCAGCCAGTTTGTGCTGGTGGTGGAGGTGGTGGGCAATGAGACGGTGCCCTCTGCGGTGATTCTCACCCAGTTGGAGCGGCTGGGGGTGCGTCCGGGGGTGTACGCTCCCTCCATTGCTCAGCGGGAGGTGGTCAACGAGGCCCTGATCTCCCTGCCCGAGCTGTCCTTTATGGCCATCAACCTCTACGGCACCCGGGTGGTGGTGCAGGTGGAGGAGGCCGACCCCCAGCCGGAGCTTCTGGACCAGTCCACCCCGGCGGACATTGTGGCCACCGCCGACGGCATCATTGAAGATATCCAGACTTCCGCAGGCCAGGCGCAATTTGTGGATGGTGACATTGTGGCCAAGGGGGAAGTGCTCATCAGCGGCACCATTCCCCTCTACCAGCAGAACCCGGAAAAACCCTACGCCGGGGACCTGGTGGTCCACGCCACCGGCACCGTCACCGCCCGCACCTGGCGCACCCTGGAGGAGCGTCTGCCCCTGACGGTGCCCACCAAAGTGTATGAGGAGGACACCCATACCGGGTACCGCCTGGGAATTTTGGGCCTGGAACTGGATTTTTTTGAAAAGAGTAGCATTTTCCCCGAAGGATATGATAAAATAACCAACACGGAGTTCCTGGAACTGGGCGGCTACACCTGGCCGGTGTGGTGGCAGACCACCACCTACCGGGGGTACACCGTCCAGCAGCAGCAGGTGGACCCACAGCAGGGAGAAGCGCTGTTGAAGGAATTGTTGCAGCAGCGGCTGGAGCAGCTGCTGGAGGTGGGAGACGGGGAGATTCTCCACCAGGACTTTGTCACCCGGGTAGAGGGGGCCACCCTGGTGGTGTCCATGGTGGCCGAGTGCCGGGAACAGATCGGCCGCACCGTGGAGCGCCCAGGTACCACCGGACACATAGAACCGGAAACCCAGAGTGGGGAGGAATCTTAACAAATGACAGAGCAGTGCATTAGCATTGAGCGTATGGAGGAGGCCATCAACCTCTTTGGCCTCTTTGATGAAAATATCCGCATCATCGAGCAGGAGCTGGGGGTCACGGTGGTAAACCGGGAGTCCAACCTGAAAATCTCCGGCGACGGGGAGGCGGTGATGTGGGCGGTGAAGGCGGTGCAGGGCCTTCTCTCCCTGTCCGCCAAGGGGGAGCCCATCAACCAGCAGAATGTGCGCTACATCATTGAGTTGGTGCGGGCGGGCAACGAGGGCAAGATCGCCCAGCTGGCGGGGGACGTGGTGTGCGTCACCGCCAAGGGCAAGCCCATCAAGGCCAAGACCGTGGGTCAGAAGAAGTATATTGACTCCATTAAAAACAACACCGTCACCCTGGGGGTGGGCCCCGCCGGTACCGGTAAGACCTACCTGGCGGTGGCCGCGGCGGTGGCCGCCTTCCGGGAAAAGCAGATCAACCGCATCATCCTCACCCGTCCGGCGGTGGAGGCCGGGGAGCGGCTGGGCTTCCTGCCCGGCGACTTGCAGTCCAAGGTGGACCCCTACCTGCGCCCCCTGTACGACGCCCTCTTTGACATGTTGGGGGCGGAGACCTATCAGAAGTACCTGGAGCGGGGCAACATCGAGGTGGCCCCTCTGGCCTACATGCGTGGCCGCACCCTGGACGACAGCTTTATCATCCTGGACGAGGCCCAGAACACCAGTCGGGAGCAGATGAAAATGTTCCTCACCCGTATGGGCTTCGGCTCCAAGGTGGTCATCACCGGCGACGTGACCCAGATTGACCTGCCCGCCGACAAGACCAGCGGCCTGAAGGAGGCTATGCGGGTGCTGCGTGGGGTGGAGGATATCGCCATCTGCCAGCTCACCGACCAGGACGTGGTGCGCCACGTCATTGTCCAGCGCATCATCAAGGCCTATGACGACTACTATCACGCCAACCAGCCCCCCAAGGACAAGGATAAGGGCGGCGACAAGCAGGGGAGGAGGAAGACCCATGGCTGACAAGCACCAGATCTCCATCTCCACCGAGGTGGAGGGGGCGGACACCGAGGAAACCTGTGCCCTCATCCGCTCCACCATTGCCACCGCTCTGGCCGCCCAGGGGGTGGAGGTGCCCTGCGAAATTGACGTGCTGCTCAGCGACGACGCGGGCATCCACGCCATCAATCTGGACATGCGAGGGGTGGACCGCCCCACCGACGTCCTGTCCTTCCCCATGTTCGACCTCACCCCCGGGGAGAAGCCCCAGGCGGATTGGGCTGACCCGGACAGCGGCTGTGTCCCCCTGGGGGATATGGTGCTGTCTCTGGAGCGGGTGGAGGCCCAGGCCCAGGAGTACGGTCACAGCCGGGAGCGGGAGCTCTCCTACCTGGTGGTGCACTCGGTGCTCCACCTGCTGGGCTACGACCACCTGGACGAGGGACCCCAGAAGGCCCAGATGCGGGAGCGGGAGGACGCCATTATGGAGGAAATTGGACTGACCCGATAACCAACGTGTGAAAAGGAGGCTGTACCATGAAGAGGTTGCTGATGTTATCCGCTGCCACCCTGTGCGCCGGGCTGCTTCTCACCGGGTGCACAGCCTTTATCAACAAAACCGAAGTGACCACGGAGGAGAAGGTCACCACCCTAAAGCCCGTTCAGACCCCAGAACCCGTGGGACAAACAGAGGTGTTTGACGCCCTGGCGGGAGAGAGCATTCTGGGTGTGGTGATTCTAAATCCCACCCAGGCGGAGCTGGACCTGGCGGGCAATGTGGACCAGGTGTACCCCGACCAGGAGTACGGCGAGTATATGCTCATTGTGCCCCGACTGCCGGGGAGCACCATCACCTTGCAGGAGATCTCCTACGATACGAACACCGGAGAGATCACCGACATCCAGGACGTGCACACCACCAGCGGCCCCGAACCCGTGTCCATGCTGGTGCAGCAGGACATTCCCGAGGGCTTTCCCACCCTGCGGGTGGTCATTGAGGCCGACGGCCGCACCGGAATCTATGAGTTGAGCTATTACGGCAAAGGGGACGGACGGCGGGACTTCTATGTCATGTGGGATAGAGAGAATTAAATTCTCTTCCAAATAAAACTGGCTATGTTCAATGCCAATACCAAAGAAAGTTGAGGATCATCTACTATGTCTCAGATCAAGAAAAGCGGAATTATCACCATCGTGGGCCGCCCCAACGTGGGCAAGTCCACCCTGACCAACACCCTGGTGGGGGAGAAGATCGCCATTGTCTCCTCCAAGCCCCAGACCACCCGTAACCGCATCTGTGCGGTGTTGAACCGGGGAGACACTCAGTTCGTCTTTGTGGACACCCCCGGCCTGCACAAGGCCCGCACCCGCCTAGGCGACTACATGGTGAAGGTGGTGCGCCAGTCCGTGGCGGACGTGGACGGCGTGATGCTGCTGGTGGAGCCGGTGGACCGCATCGGCCCCGCCGAGGAGGAGCTCATCGGCCGCATCAAGGCCCTGGGCGCCCCCGCCGTGCTGGTCATCAATAAGATTGACACCATCGAGAAGGAAAAGCTGCTGTCTGTGATGGCCGTGTATGGCGCCGCCCACAACTGGGACGCCGTCATGCCCATTTCCGCAAAAACCGGGGAGGGTGTGGAAGAACTGCTGGACCTGCTGGCCAAGTGGATTCCCGAGGGACCCCAGCTGTTCCCCGACGATGTGGTCACCGACCAGCCCGAGCGGCAGATCATGGCGGAGATCGTCCGGGAGAAGCTGCTGCGCAACCTGGACCAGGAGATTCCCCACGGCACCGCCGTGGAGGTGACCCGATTCACCCAGCGGGACGACGATATCATCGACTGCCACGTCACCATCTACTGTGAGAAGGACTCCCACAAGGGCATCATCATCGGCAAGAAGGGCTCCATGCTCAAGAAGATCTCCACCCAGGCCCGGGAGGACATGGAGGCCTTTATGGGGGCCAAGGTGTACCTGGAAACTTGGGTGAAGGTGAAAGAAAACTGGAGAGACAATATTAATCTTATCCACAATTTTGGCTATACTGAGGAGTAAAAATTCCCAGTTATAAACGAACACATCCCCTCTCACCCTAAAGGGTAGAAAGGGGATGTGAAGCGTGAAGCCATTGGGGAACTGGGAGCTGTTTTGGAAGACCGGGCTGCCCGAGGCGTGGCTCATGACCCGCTGGGAGCGCCCGGAGACGGAGAAAGAAGGAAAGACCAATGCTCAAACGTGTCACCCAGGTGGAGCCGGAGACGGTGCGCCGTCTGGTGGACCTCTACCGGGAGTCCATGGACCAACTGGCACGCCATTTTGAATCGCCCCAGGCCATGGAACAGGCTTATGAAGAGTTTTTGAAAGAATTTGTCACCCACCACCGCCAGATGGTGCTGGTGGAGGAAGTGGACGGCGTGTGGGTCAGTGCCCTGCGCTGCGTAGAGAGTGCCCCGGGGGTGTGGTTCCTGGAGGCCCTGGAGACCGCTCCCCAGGCCCGAGGCAAGGGCTGGGCCAAACAGCTGATAAAGCACACCCAGGAGCTGCTCACGGGGCAGGGAGCGGGTGAGCTGTTCAGCCTGGTCTCCCCCCGAAATGCCCCCTCCATCGCCACCCATGTGGCCCGCGGCTTTGTGGCCACGGATCGCCAACCCATCAACGGCTGGGGAGAGGAGGAGCCGGGCATGATTGTGTATGCCTGGCAATCGGAGGACACCCCATGTACCTGACCACCACAGCCCTGGTCCTGCGGGAAGTGGAGTACAAGGACTCGGATAAGTTGCTCACCGTGCTCACCCCGGAGCAGGGCAAGCTCACCCTGTCTGCCCGGGGCGTGCGCAAGAAAAAGGATGCCACCGCCGCCGCCTGCCAAGTGCTGACCTGGGCCGAGTTCACCCTCTCCCAGCGCCAGGGCCGCTGGCAGGTGAAGGAGGCGGTGACCCAGCGGGCCTTTCGTGGGGTGCGGGAGGACTTGGACAAGCTGGCCTTGGGCAGCTATTTTGCCCAGGTCACCGAGACTCTGTGCGAGGGGGAGCAGCCCGAGCCGGAGCTGCTGGCCCTCACTCTCAACGCCCTCCATGCCCTGGATGAGATGTCCGTGTCCCTCACCCAGGTGAAGACCGCCTTTGAGTGGAAGGCCATGGCCCTGGCGGGCTATGAGCCCATGGTGGGAGAGTGCGGGGTGTGCGGCTGCGAGACCCCGGAGGCCCCCTGCCTCCACCTGCGGGAAGGGGTACTCCACTGCAAGGGGTGCCGGGAGAAGCTGGGGGAGGGAGTGTCCATGCCTCTGACCGGGGCGGCTCTGGCGGCCCTGCGATACATCATGTGGGGCAACCCCAAGCGGCTGTTCTCCTTTACGCTGGACAAACCGTCCCTTAGAAAGCTGGCGGACGCCTCCGAGGCCTATCTCATGACCCAGTTGGAACGAGGATTTCATACCCTGGACTTCTATAAGTCCTTGCATACGGAGACTATGACATATGACAGAACTACTTGAAAAATCCATACAGACCCTGGAACTGCCGCGGGTGCTGGCCATGCTGGCTGACGAGGCGGTGACCGAGGAGGGCAAGGAGACCTGCCGCAAGGTGCGACCTCAGACGGTGGTGTCCGACGTGTCCCGGCTGCAAAAGCAGACCTCGGCCGCCTTTCAAATGCTGGTCAAGCACGGCACACCCTCCTTTTCCGGGGTGCGCCCGGTGGCCGCTGCCTTGCAGCGGGCGGACCGGGGCGGCGCATTGAACACCCGGGAGCTGCTGGACATCGCCCAGGTGCTGCGCTGCGCCCGCAATGTGCGGGAGTACGGAGTGGGGGAGAGCACGGAAAAGACCGTGTTGGACGGCTATTTCCACAGCTTGTCCCCCAACCGCTTTTTGGAGGAGAAAATCAGCGGCTCCATCCTCAGCGAGGATGAGATCGCCGACTCCGCTTCCCCCGAGCTGGCGGACATCCGCCGCCACATCCGGGCGGCGGCGGGGAAGGTGCGGGACGTGCTCAACCGCCTCATCTCCTCCAACCAGTCCAAGTATTTGCAGGAGTCCATCATCACCATGCGGGGTGGCCGCTACGTGGTGCCGGTGAAGAGCGAGCACAAAAACGAGATTCCCGGCCTGGTCCACGATGTGTCCGGCTCCGGCGGCACCTTCTTCATCGAGCCCATGGGGGTGGTCAACGCCAACAATGAGCTGCGAGAGCTGCAAATGAAGGAGCAGAAGGAGATCGAGCGCATTCTGGCGGAGCTGTCCGCCGACTGTGCCGGGTTCCGGGAGGGCATCGAGGACAACTACCGCACCCTCATCGCCCTGGACGTGATCTTCGCCCGGGCCAAGCTGTCCACCCACATGGGGGGCATGGAGCCGGTGTTGGGGGACTACATTGAGCTGAAAAAAGCCCGCCACCCCCTGCTGGACCCCAAGACTGCCGTGCACAACGACCTGTACTTGGGCCGTGACTTTGACACCCTGGTCATCACCGGTCCCAACACCGGTGGTAAGACGGTGACCTTGAAGACTCTGGGCCTCTTGACCCTCATGGCCCAGTGCGGCCTCCACATCCCCGCCATGGACGGGTCCACCATTCGGGTGTGCTCGGCGGTGCTGGCGGACATTGGCGACGAGCAGTCCATTGACCAGTCCCTGTCCACCTTCTCCTCCCACATGGTGAACATTGTGGCCATGCTGGAGCAGCTGGATGAGGACACCCTGGTGCTCTTCGACGAGTTGGGGGCGGGCACCGACCCGGTGGAGGGCGCCGCTCTGGCCGCCGCCATCATCGAGTCCGCCCGTCAGCTGGGGGCCCGTGTGGCCGCCACCACCCATTACGCCGAGTTGAAGGTGTACGCCATGACCACCCAGGGGGTAGAGAACGCCTCCTGTGAGTTCAACGTGGACACCCTGGCCCCCACCTACCGGGTGCTCATCGGTATCCCCGGCAAGTCCAACGCCTTTGCCATCTCCCGCCGCCTGGGGCTGCCCGACTACATCATCCAGCGGGCCGCCGACCGGATTGATGCGGAAAACGTCCGCTTTGAGGATGTCATCAGCCAGCTGGAGAGCCAGCGCCAGGCCATGGAGCGGGAGAAGGAGAAGGCCCAGGAGCTGCGCCGGGAGATGGAGCGCACCAAGGCCGAGGCGGACCACTACCGGGAGCGCATCGAGGAGGAGCGGCGGAAGGCCACCGAGAAGGCTCAGGCCGAGGCCCGTGCCATCATCCAGGAGGCCCGGGACACCGCCGATGCCGTGTTTAAGGAGCTCAACGCCATGCGCCGCCGCCAGGAGAAGGCCCGCGAGTGGGTGGACGACAACCAGCAGCGCTCCGACCTGCGCCGCACCCTCAACGAGGCGGAGAACGCCCTGGGCGCCAAGGGCGAGGAGCTGGAGGCTCCCGCACCCACCCGCCCGGCGGTGGTGGGAGACATGGTGGAGGTGCTGAAAACCCACACCCAGGCCCAGGTGGTGGGGGTGAACAAGGACGGCACCCTCCAGCTCCAGGCGGGTATTTTGAAGCTCAAGGCCAAGCAGGACGAGGTGCGGGTGCTGGAAGAGGCCACCGCCCGCCACAAGCAGAGCCAGAAGGACAAGGCCCGCAAAGCCACCGTCACCCGCCCCTTCCGGGCCGCTGCCGCCAAGGCGGAGCTGGACCTGCGGGGTATGATGGTGGACGAGGCCCTGGCCGCTGTGGACATGTTCCTGGACAACGCCCTCATGGGCAAGCTGGAGACGGTAACCATCATCCACGGCAAGGGCACCGGCGCTTTGCGCAAGGCAGTGCGGGAGCACCTCAAGCACAGCCGATATGTGAAATCTGCCCGCCCTGGTGCATATGGTGAAGGAGAGGACGGCGTCACCGTGGTGACCATGAAATAACCAAGGAACGGGTGAATCGTACTTTTCACCAAACGGACCGCTGCGATTTGTACAAAATGCTGTTGACGTTACTTGCCAAATTTGGTATGCTAGGAATGCAAAATATTTTCGGGGAAAGCGCGGGATAGTACTCCCCCAATCCAAGCAAGAATATGGAGGGAATCTCTTATGGTAACGAAAGAGACTGTTGTGAACAACCAGGTTGGCCTGCACGCTCGTCCGGCCACCTTCTTTATCCAGAAAGCCAATGAATTCAAGAGCTCCGTGTGGGTGGAAAAGGAAGAGCGCCGTGTCAACGCCAAGAGCCTGCTGGGCGTGCTCTCTCTGGGCATCGTGAAGGGCACCGCCATCACCCTCATCGCCGACGGCCCCGACGAGGAGGAGGCTGTCAACGCTCTGGTGGAGCTGATCAACTCCGATTTTTCTGAGTAAGCCAGACAAATAGATGAAAGCGCCGCAATTTGCGGCGCTTTTTTCGTGGGGAGGGTATCTATGACCTTTGAAGAGCTGCGGGACAAGGCCCACGCACTGCCGTTAAAGCCCGGGGTGTATATCATGCAAAACGCCGCCAGTGAAGTGATCTACGTGGGCAAGGCCAAGGCGCTGAAAAACCGGGTGAGCCAGTATTTCCAGGACCAGAGCCGCCACAATGAAAAGACCCGGGCCATGGTCTCCCAGATCCACCACTTTGACGTCATTGTGGTGGCCACGGAGTTCGAGGCCCTGGTGCTGGAGTGCGCCCTCATCAAGCGCCACCAGCCCCGGTACAACATTCTGCTCAAGGACAGCAAGGGCTACCCCTATATCCGCCTCAGCGTTCAGGAGGAGTACCCCCAGTTCTCCCTCACCTCCAAGGTGGCCCGGGACGGGGCCCGATATTTCGGTCCCTACGGCACCCGGGGGGCCAGCCAGGGCATCATCGACGCCCTGCTCTCCGCCCTGCGCCTGCCTACCTGCAAGCGGAAGTTCCCCCGGGACATCGGCAAGGAGCGCCCCTGCCTGAACTTCCACATGGGCACCTGTGACGGCTATTGCCGCGCCGATATGGACCAGAGCCAGTACCGGGCCAACATGGACAAGGCGGTGCAGCTGCTGGAGGGCAAGCTGGACCAGGTGGTGGCGGAGTGGACCGGGGAGATGGAACAGGCCGCCGAGGACCTGCGCTTTGAAAAGGCCGCCCAGTACCGGGACCGCATCCGGGCGGTGCAGCTGCTGGCCAAGCGGCAGAAGGCGGTGGTGGGCTCTCTGGCGGACACCGACGTGGTGGGCTACCACCGGGGCGAGGCCAAGAGCTGTTTTGTGGTGCTCCACTATGTGGACGGCGAGCTGGCGGCCAAGGACTGGCAGCTGCTGCCCCTGCCCATGGAGGAGGACGAGGGGGAGAGCGTGGCCACATTGACCGCCCAGTATTACCAGGGCCGCCAGGCCCTGCCCCGGCAGATTCTCCTCCCCCTGGACTTTGACGGCCAGGTGGAGCTGGCCCGGATGCTCACCCAGGCGGTGGGCCGGAAGGTGGAGCTGCTCACCCCCCAGCGAGGGGCCAAAACCGAGCTGGTGGCCATGGCCAACCAAAACGCCGCCGAGGAGGTGCAGCGGGCCACCTCCGCCCAGGAGCGCACCTCCAAACTCATGGAGGCCCTGGGGCGGCTGTTGGGGCTGGCAAAGCCTCCACACCGCATGGAGGCCTTTGACATCTCCAACAGCGGTAACGCGGACATCGTGGCCTCCATGACGGTGCACGTGGACGGCAGGCCTCTGAAACGGGACTACCGCCACTTCACCCTCAAGGGGCTGGAGCACGCCGACGACTACGCCTCCATGGAGCAGGTCATTTCCCGCCGCTTCCGGCGGTATCTGGACGGGGACGAGAAGTTTGGGGAGATGCCCGACGTGCTGCTCATAGACGGCGGCGTGGGACAGGTGCGGGCGGCGGCCTCTGCCCTGAAAGAGCTGGGCCTCAGCATCCCCATCTTCGGCATGGTCAAAGACGACCGACACCGCACCCGGGCCCTGGTGGACGGGGAGGGGCAGGAGATCGGCTTGCAGCAAAACCAGGCCCTCTTTGCCCTCATTGGCCGCATCCAGGAGGAGACCCACCGCTTTGCCATAGAATTTATGCGCTCTAGGCAGGGCAAGCGGATGAAGGGCTCGGTGCTGGACGAGATTGCCGGGGTGGGCCCCACCCGCAAGACCGCTTTGCTCCGCCATTTTAAAAGCATTAAGGCCATTCGAGGAGCCTCGGTGGAGCAGCTGCGAGAAGTGGTGCCTCAAAACGCCGCCCAGGCGGTATATGACTATTTTCATAAGGAGTGAGACGTTACCATGCGTGTCATCACGGGAACGGCCCGGGGAAAGCGGCTCAAGGAGCTGCCCGGCATGGACACCCGCCCCACCACCGACCGGGTGAAAGAGGGGCTTTTCAACATCATTCAGTTTGACATTCCTGGCAGACGGGTGCTGGACCTGTTTGCCGGCACCGGACAGCTGGGCATTGAGTGCCTGTCCCGGGGGGCGGCCTGGTGCGACTTTGTGGACCACTCGCCCGCCGCCATGAAGATCGTGCGGGACAATGTGAAGGCCTGCAACCTCACCGACCGGGCGGCTTTCCACCAAACCGAGTTCGACGCCTTCCTGGCCAGCGCCAAGGGGCCCTATGATCTGGTGTTTCTCGACCCGCCCTATGCCTCTGACTGCATAAAACAGGCCCTGGAACGCATGACGGCAATTGACATTGTGTCGAGAAATGGTATAATAGTATGCGAGTCTCCAGTGGAAGCCCAGCTTCCGGAGCTTGCGGCCCCCTATGAGAAGGGGCGTGACTACCGGTACGGGAAGATCAAGCTGACCTTGTACCGCAGGAGTGTGTGACCCAATGAAACGAGCCATCTACCCCGGCAGCTTTGACCCGGTGACGCTGGGGCATTTGAACATCATCAAGCGGGCGGCCGCCATCTTTGACGAGCTCATCGTGTGTGTGATGGTCAATTCCAGCAAAAACGGCCTGTTCACCCCGGAAGAGCGGGTGGAACTCATTGAGAAAGTGACGGAAGGACTACCAAATGTGAAGGTGGACTGTTCCCGCCAGCTGCTGGCCGACTACGCCAGACAGCATGGGGCCAAGGTGCTGGTGAAGGGTTTGCGGGCCGTGTCCGACTATGAGTCTGAGATTCAAATGGCCATGATCAATGCCAAGCTGTATGAGGAGCTGGACACCGTGTTTTTGTACACCAGTCCCAAGTACGCCTATCTCAGCTCCACCGTCGTGAAAGAAATGGCGAGATACGGGGCAGACCTATCGGAATTTGTCCCGAGACAGATTATTACCCAGGTACAGAATCGGGTCAATGGGGCCCAGGAACAATAAGGAGGAATTACCTATGGCAACTTCTGTGGAAGAATTGCTGAATATGCTGTTTGATATGGTGGACGAGGCCCGCAATGCGCCTTTGAGCTCGGAAAAGTGCGTCATCGAGCGGGACAAGGCCCTGGACCTCATCGAGGACGCCAAGGCCCAGCTGCCCGTGGAGCTGGCTGAGGCCCGCAAGGTGCTCAACAACCGCAACGAGCTGCTCTCCAGCGCCAAGCGTGAGGCCGAGGAGCTGCAGAAGCGGGCGGAGAACGAGGCCCGCCGCCTGGTCAGCGAGACCGAGGTGATGGCAGTGGCCCGCCAGAAGGCCAGCGAGATGATGGCCCAGGCCGACCAGAAGTCCAAGGAGATGCGCACCGTTGCCAACCAGTACTGTGAGGACGTGATGCGCCGGGCGGAGGAGGCTCTGGGCGAGGCCCACGCCGAGATGCGCCGGGTGCAGAGCAAGTTCCACGAGGCCCTGGGAATTCCCAGCAGCACAACCTCTGCCAACCGCGCCTACGACGCCGAGGCAGATCAATAAGAGAGATTTGAATGGAGGACCGCAGGATGGCGCACATTCTGCGGTCCTTTCCAATTTTAAACCCTTCGTTGGGAGGCACATGCTCTGTGGTCCTCCATTTTACTCCACCACCCGGGGCGCCCGGGAGGTATGGAACGAATAAGTGACCCAATTCCCGGCGTTTGGCAGAATAAACAGTGGAATCCGTGATTTTATTCAAGAAAACTTCATATTTTTCCAGGAAAAAAGTCCTTGCAATTTCCACCAGGGGGATGTATACTAGGGATAACTTGGAGTGAAATGGAGTGAAATGGAGGGGACGCGGGATGACTGGCACCTACGAGCATAGTCTTGACAGCGCCGGGCGTCTCATTGTGCCGTCCAAACTCCGGGAGAAATTGGGCTCCCAGTTTTACCTGGCTGTGGGGGTCAAGGAGAACTTGACCCTGTACCCCATGGCGGCGTGGAACAAGCTCCAAGAGCGGGTGGCCAACCTGACCACCGCGCAGGCAGCCTCCATGGATGTCTTCTTTGCCTCGGCTCAGTTGTGTGAGCCGGACAAGCAGTGGCGCTTTCAGGTGCCCTCTTATTTGAAGGACTACGCCAAGATTGATCGGGATGTGGTGATCACCGGCAACAACGACCGGGCCCAGATCTGGAGTGCGGAGAACTGGAAGGCCAAGACCGCACAGCAGCTCAACCCCGAGCACATTGCGGCACTGTTGGAAGGACTGGGGATTTAATCCATGGAATATACACACAAGTCTGTGCTGCTCCAGGAGTGTCTGGACGGCTTGAACATCAAGCCCGACGGCATCTATGTGGACGGCACGTTGGGCCGGGCGGGGCACTCGCGAGAGATTGCCAAGCGCCTGACCACTGGCCGACTCATCGGCATTGACCGGGACGCCGCCGCTCTGGAAGCCGCGCCGGCCCGATTGGAAGGGCTCATGGATCGGGTGACCCTGGTGCGTGGGAACTTCAGCCAGGTGGGGGAGATTCTCCGCAAGTTGGATATCCCCGCCGTGGATGGTATGTTGTTTGACCTGGGTGTGTCCTCGCCCCAGCTGGACGAGGCGGCCCGAGGTTTTTCCTATTTACAGGATGCCCCTCTGGACATGCGGATGGACCAGTCCGCCGCCCTCACCGCCTATGAGGTGGTCAACGAGTGGTCTCAGGAGGAGCTGAAACGAATCTTGTGGCAGTACGGGGAGGAGCGTTACGCCGGCCCCATCGCCGCAGCCATTGTACGCCACCGGGCCCAGGCTCCGGTGCGCACCACCCTGGAGTTGGCGGATTTGATCCGCAGCGCCATGCCCGCCAAGGCGTGCCGGGAGAAACAGCACCCGGCCAAGCGGTCCTTCCAGGCCATTCGCATTGCCGTCAACGACGAGTTGGGGGAAGTGGAGCGGATGCTGGATACCGCCCTGGACCTCTTGAATCCCGGCGGACGGCTGGCCATCATTTCCTTCCACTCCCTGGAAGACCGCCTGGTGAAGACGGCCTATGCAGGGTGGGCCAAGGGTTGTACCTGCCCCCCGGACTTCCCCGTGTGCGTGTGCGGGAAGACCCCCAAGGTGCGCCTGGTGGGGAAAAAGCCCATTGTTTCCACCCCCCAGGAACTTGAAGAGAATCCAAGGGCTCGCAGTGCCAAGTTGCGTGTGGCAGAGAAGCTGTGAGTGAGATAATAAAAGGAGACATCACTATGGCAACCCAGCGCAAAGTTAGACAGTACGCCACCTATGGCAACGTAGCTTATAAAGTAGACAACACCGCCCCCGCCCGGGAGCGGAGAAGAGAGGTGGAGCAGCCCCGGCGGCCCAGAGTCAGACCCCGGGAGCGGGTGGCCACCCGGCCTCAGGTACAGGTCCGGGCCCAGAGCGCTGTGGCGCCCTTCACCATTGTGGGATTTGTGGCAGCCATCGCCTGTGCCCTGTTGCTGGTGGTGTGCAGCGCCCAGCTGGCCATGGTCAACGCGGAGACGGTAGAACTGCGTTCTACCCTGTCCGAGTTGCAGGACGAGAAAAAAACACTGATGGCCCAGTATGAAAAGACCTTTGACCTGACGGCGTTGGAGCAGCAGCTCACCGCTGACGGTTCCATGGTGGAGGCGGGCGCAGGCCAGACCGTCTACCTGGACTTGTCCCAGGACGACAGTGTGGTGTACTACCAGGAGGCTCGGGAGGGAGTCTCCGGCCTGATTCGCCAAATTGAGGAATTTCTGAGCGGCATGCTGTCATAATGGCCGCCCCAGAACACATACAATGAAATGCGGACATAAGAGAGAATGAGGGGCGTAAGAAAACTTTGACCGGTTTCTTACGCCCTTCTTGTCCCGATATGCCGCCACGCCAAACCGGAATATATATAGGAGCGAAGACATATGCAAAAACCCAAATCCAACCCACGCCGCTCCCCTGGGCGGGGAAACCGCAGCCTCTTCCACCGCACGGTGTTTTTGCTGGCGGTGGTGGGGGTGCTGGCCTTTGTGCCCCTGGTGGTCCAGCTGGTGAAGCTGCAAATCTTCCAGCACAACGAATGGGAGCAGCGGGCGGCCAACCAACAGACCCTGGACGTGGCGGTCAACGCCGGACGGGGTGCCATCTACGACGCCCAGGGCCGCACCCTGGCCCGGTCCGGCACCGTCTATCAGCTGATCCTCTCCCCCCGGGACGTGGTGGTCTCGGTGAACAAGAGCAGCTATGAGGACGAGGACGGCAACCTGAAGCAGGGGGAGTACGAGCAGGCCATCGAGGACAAGCGGGACCTGATCGTGGACGGCCTGGTGGACCTGCTGGGGCTCAACGAGGACCGGCTGCGCCAGCGCATCGAGAACACCGACTCCGCCTATGAGCCTCTGGCCTACGAGCTGGAGGAGGAGGAGACCACCGCGGTGCGGGAGTTTATTAAGGAGAACAAACTCTCCTCCATGCTCTACTTCGAGCCCTCCAGCAAGCGCTATTACCCCTACTCCTCGGTGGGCGCCCATATCCTGGGCTTCATGGCCTATACCGAGAACAGCGGCAGCGTGAAGGTGGGGGCCCAGGGTGTGGAGGCCCTGTACCAGGATGTGCTGTCCGGGGCCACCGGACGAGTGGTCACCTCCAAGACCGGAGCCGGCACTGAGATGCTCTCCACCTATGAGGAGTACATCGACGCCGAGAACGGCGGCAACCTCCACCTGACCATTGATGCCACCATCCAGTCCATGCTGGAGCAGACCCTGGAGGAGGGCATCCAGACCTATAACGTGAAAAAAGGCGGCTTTGCCATTGCCCTGGACCCCTCCACCGGGGCGATTCTGGGCATGGCCAGCAGCCCCAACTTTGACCCCAACGAGTACGCCAGCGTCTTCGACCAGGAGCTGCTGGATGAGCTGAAAGCCCTGGCCGAGGAGTACGGCGAGGACAGCGACGAGTACAACCAGGCCGTCAGCGACGCCCTTAACCTCCAGTGGAGAAACAAAGCCCTGTCTGACACCTATGAGCCCGGTTCTACCTTTAAACCTCTGGTGGTGGCGGCAGCCCTGGAGGAGGGGGTCATCTCTCCCAACGACCACTTTTACTGTGACGGCGGCCAACAAGTGGCCGACTGGTTCATTACCTGTCATAAGCGGGCAGGACATGGAGATCAAACATTGACCCAGGTGCTGGAGAACTCCTGCAACGACGGTATGATGCAGATTGTCCAGAAGTTGGGAGCAGACACCTTCTGGGACTACCTGGAGAATTATGGCCTGTTTGACTCCACCGGTATCGACCTATTTGGCGAGGGAACCAGTGTCTTCTGGCCCGGCGGCAAGGACTTTTTCACCAGCATCTACGGTGAGACTTCCGTGGCCACCGCCTCCTTCGGTCAGACCTTTAAGATTACCCCCATTCAGATGGCCACTGCATTTGCCTCTATGATCAACGGCGGCCATTTGTTGGAGCCCTACGTGGTGCAGTCGGTGAGCGACGACGACGGCAACAGCACCTACTACCACCAGGTGCAGGAGGTGCGCCAGGTCATCAGCGAGGAGACCTCTTCCACCCTCCGCGGTATGCTGGAGAGCGTGGTGGCTGGCCCCTCCGCCTCTGGCCGCAACGCCTATATGGCAGGCTACCGCATCGGCGGTAAGACCGGTACCTCCCAGAAGCGAGATGAAAAGACCGGCGACCTGATCTGTTCCTTCATGGGCTTTGCCCCTGTGGATAACCCCAAGGTGCTGGTGCTGCTGGCCTACGACTCCCCCGAGCAGTCGGCCTCCAACTCCAACTACACCCCCTCCGGCACCTACATCAGCGGCGGTAACATCGCCGCCCCCATGGCCGGACAGCTGCTGGCCGACATTCTGGACTACATGGGTGTGGAGAAGCAGTATACCACCGACGAGCTGGAAGCTTCGGACACCACCATGATCAACGTCACCGGCTATGAGCTCACCGTGGCCAAGGGCCTGCTCACCGACCGTGGCATCCGCTGCCGCACTGTAGGCAGTGGCAACACCGTCACCGGGCAGCTGCCCGCCTCCGGTGTGACCATCCCCGGCAGCTCCACCGTGATCTTGTATCTGGGCGAAGAGGTGCCAAAGGACAAGGTGAAGGTGCCCGACCTGGAGGGGTTGAGCCCCTCGGAGGCCAAAAATACCCTGGAAGAGATGGGCCTATTCCTGCGAGCCACAGGTGTTACTGACGACGGCGGCAACCTGGAGGCCATCAACCAGAGCATCGCCGCCAATACCCAGGTATCACCGGGCACCGTGGTGGAAGTGAGGTTTGTCAGCAGTGTTATCGACTACGCCGATCAAGAACTCCCAGATTGATGACCCCATTGCCGTGGTGGGGCGGGGCAACACCGCCACGGCCTACCTGCTGCGCCGTTTGACCGGGGCACCGGTGGTGGAATTGACCCCCTATGAGGCCGCCATGGCTGGGGACGACACGTCCCGCTACCAGGCTGTGGTGGTGGAAAACTTCGAGCCCCGGGACCGCCGCACCCTATCCCCCTGTGCGGTGGCCCGGTGGGAGCTATCCCGGCGGGCCGGGGTCACCGTGGTGGCCCTGGACGACGGGGAGGGGCGGCGGACGGCCCGGGCCATGAGAGGCCGGGTGTTCGCCTACTCCGACGGCAGGCCCCAGGCGGACCTCACCGCCAAAAATGTCTGTCTGCGCCGCCAGCGGGTGGAGTTTGAGGCTCTCACCCGAGACGATTTGCTCCGGGTGCGGGTACCCCGGGGTCAGGGCGGCCTCTATGAGAGCCTGGCTGCCTTGGCGGCGGCTGTGGCGCTGGGCGTGCCGCTGGAGCAGGCGGCCCAGCGTTTGAACCAATCCTAGATACAAAAGAGAGAGTGGAGGTTTATAAACCATGATGAGTTTCGCAGCGGCGGCAACCGCCTTTCTGGTCACTGCGGTGGTGGGTAAGTTTCTGATTCCCGTCCTCCGGGCCATGAAGGCCGGCCAATCCATCAAAGAGATTGGCCCCAACTGGCACATGACCAAGCAGGGCACCCCCACCATGGGCGGTATTATGTTTATGGTGGGCATCACAGTGGCGGTGCTGATCTTCTGTTGGAAGGACATGATGAGCGGAGACTATTCCGCCCTCATCGTGCTGGGCCTGGCCCTGGTGTACGGGGGCATTGGCTTCATCGACGACTTTGCCAAGGTGCGCAAGCACGAGAACACCGGCCTCACCGCCGGGTGGAAGCTGCTGCTGCAGCTGGCCGTGTCCGTGGCCTTCCTGGCCCTGATGCGTAATTTCGGCTATCTCTCCCCCAACCTGTACGTCCCCTTTGCCAACATCGACATCCCTCTGCCCTGGGCGGTGTACCTGGTGTTTGCCGCCTTCGTGCTGGTGGGCTGTGTCAACTCGGTGAACCTCACCGACGGCCTGGACGGCCTGGCGGGCTCTGTGACCCTGCCCGTGGCCATCTTCTTCTCCCTGCTGGCTGCCTGGTGGGATAAGGGCAGCGTGGGGGCCTTTGCCGCCGCTCTGGCCGGAGGCATTCTGGGCTTCCTCATTTACAATTTCTATCCCGCCAAGGTGTTCATGGGGGATACCGGCTCCCTGTTTTTGGGCGGCGCCGTGTGCGGCATGGCTTTCGCTGTGGACGCACCCCTCATCCTCATCCCCGTGGGTATCATCTACATCGCTGAGACCATGAGCGATATCATCCAGGTGACCTACTTCAAGCTCACCCACGGCAAGCGTATTTTCCGTATGGCCCCCCTCCACCACCACCTGGAGCTGGGTGGGTGGAGCGAGGTGCGCATTGTGCTCACCTTTACCGCCATCACCGTGGCCTTCTGTCTGCTGGCCTTTGCTGGCGCGATGTACCGCTACGGGATATAACAGCCCCTCTGGCCCGGTTAGACGGGCTCTACTTCGCATTTTTCGTTCCGGGAAGGAGGCGCACCCGTGCGCAAAATAGCCAAACGAGATCTCACCATAGAGCAGCAGCTGGCCCGGGGGCCGCTGGACCTGCCCTATCTGGCCCTGGTGCTGTTGTTGACGGCCATCGGCCTGATCATGCTGCTCTCGGCCTCCTATGCTTCTGCCTACTACAACTTGGACCCCAGCGTGGACACCGGCGGCAACCCCTATTACTACTTTTTAGGACAGCTGAAGTTTGCCGTGGCAGGTGTGGTCGGCATGTATATCGTGTCGAAAATGGACTACCAGTGGTGGCGGGGGCTGTCGGTACCCGCCCTGGCGGGAAGTATCTTCCTGCTGATTCTGGTCTTTACCCCTCTGGGACGGGCCAGTAACGGCGCACGGCGCTGGCTCTGGCTGGGATTTTCCTTCCAGCCCTCCGAGCTGGTGAAGGTGGCGGTGATCCTCTTCTTTGCCGCCCGCCTGTCCAAGCGGAAGGACCAGATCAAAGCGCCCCCCAAGAAGTGGGATCGGCGCACCCTCCGAGGCCGCATGGGGGAGTTTGCGGAGAACATCGGCCTGCTGGAGCTGGTCCCCTACGGCATCATTTTGCTGATCATCCTCTTTTTGCTCTACAAGCAGCCCCACATGTCGGGTATGATCCTGGTGTGTTCGGGGGCGGCGGCGGTGCTGTTCGCCTCAGGCATCCGGCTGTACTGGTTCGTGGGGGGCGGGGCCATCGTGGGCAGCGCCCTGTTCTTCCTCATCACTCAGACCGAGTACATGACCGCCCGGATGCAGTCCTGGCTCAACCCCGGCAGCGACCTGCAAGGGGACGGCTACCAGCTGTGGCAGTCCCAGATCGCCATCGGCTCCGGCGGCCTGCTGGGCACCGGGCTGGGCAACAGCCGCCAGAAGTACATGTTCCTCCCCGAGGAGCACAACGACTTTGTGTTCGCCATTGTCTGTGAGGAGCTGGGGCTCATCGGCGCCTGCCTCATCATCGTCCTCTTCGCCCTGCTCATCATCCGGGGCTATTGGCTGGCCCTCCACGCCCGGGACCGCTTCGGCAGCCTGATGATCGTGGGCATCAACACCCAGCTGGCTGCCCAGGTCATCCTGAACATCGGCGTGGTCACCGGCGCTCTGCCCACCACCGGCATCTCGCTGCCCTTCTTCAGCTACGGCGGCACCGCTCTGATGGTGCAGCTGGCGGAAGTGGGGCTGATCTTGGCGGTGTCCAGGCAGATCGTGGCGCCAAAGGAAGAGTAGGAGGGGGAGCATGAAGATACTGTTTACCTGCGGCGGCACGGCAGGGCACGTCAACCCGGCCCTGGCCGTGGCCCAGACCTTTGAGAAATACCATCCCGGCTGTCAGATCCTCTTTGTGGGGGCCGAGAAGGGGATGGAGAAACGGCTGGTGGAGCAGGCGGGCTATCCCATTCGCTGCGTGAAGGTGTCCACCTTTGAGCGGCAGCTGAGTTGGAAGATCATCCGCCACAACTTCAAAAGCGTGTTTAAAGTGCCGGTGGGGCAGTGGCAGGCCGCCCGGCTCTTGAGGCAGTTCAAGCCTGACCTGGTGATGGGAACCGGAGGCTACGCCTCCTTCCCGGCCGTGCGGGAGGCCACCCGCATGGGTATTCCCACCGCCATTCACGAGTCCAATGCCTTCCCTGGCCTCACCACTCGGGTGCTGGCCAAGCGGGTGGACCTGGTGATGGTGGGCTTCCCCGAGGCGGCGGAGTACTATACCCACGCCAAAAAAGTGGCGGTGACAGGTACCCCGGTGCGGGGTGCCTTTTTCCGCCTGGACCGGGCCCAGGCCCGGCGGGAGCTGAGGCTGGACGACGACAAGCCCCTGGTGGTGTCCTTCTGGGGCTCCCAGGGGGCTCGGGACATGAACCTCATGACCGAGGACTTTGTGCAGCGGTGGGTGGAGGAGGGCAGACCCTTCCACTACATCCACAGCGGTGGCCGGGACTATGAGACCATGGCCCAGCACCTCAAAGAACGCGGGGTGTCGGTGACCGACCAGGAGGTCCGTCCCTACATTGACAACATGCCCACGGTGATGGCAGCCGCCGACCTGGTGATCTGCCGGGCTGGGGCCTCCACCCTGGGCGAACTCACCGCCATGGGCAAGCCTGCGGTGCTGGTGCCCTCTCCCTATGTGGCTGCCAACCACCAGTTCAAAAACGCCAAGGTGTTGGCGGACCGTGGGGCGGCGGAGTTGCTGGAGGAAAAAAACTGCTCCGGCCAGAGCTTGTACGACACTGCGGTATCCCTGCTGGCCAACGCCGACAAACGCCGGGAGATGAGCCGGGCCATGAAGGAACTGGCTACTCCCCGGGCCGCCGAGGACATCTACAAGGCTCTGATGGAGCTTCTTTAACCCTTTTCCCTTTTCTTTCATAGAATGTGCCAATGGAAGAAAAGGGAGGCATTTTCATGAGCGTCATGTACATACAGGGCGGCGCCCCACTGGAGGGGGCATGGCGGGTCCAAGGGGCGAAAAACAGTGTGCTCCCGGTTTTGGCGGGGTGCCTGCTGGCCCCCCAGCCGGTGGTGATTCGCAACTGTCCCCGCCTGTCCGACGTGGACGCCGCCGTGGACATCCTCCAACACCTGGGGGCCAGCTGCCGCTGGGAGGGGGAGGAACTGGTGGTGGACGCCGGGCAAGCCTCGGGCACTGCCATTGACGAGGGCCGTATGCGGGCCATGCGGTCCTCCATTATGTTTCTGGGCCCTCTGGCCGCCCGGATGGGGGAGGCCACCCTCACCTATCCCGGCGGCTGTGAGCTGGGCCCCCGGCCCATTGACCTGCACCTGGAGGCCCTGCGGGCCATGGGGTGCCAGGTGGAGGAGCAGGACGGCACCATCACCTGCCGGGGCCGTCCCCGGGGCGGGGTGGTGACCTTGAAGTTCCCCAGTGTGGGAGCCACGGAAAATGCCATGCTGTGCGGGGCAGGGGCGGCGGAGGACACCACCATTGTCAACGCCGCCCGGGAGCCGGAGATTGTCCAGCTCCAGCAGTTTCTCAACGCCCTGGGCGGTGAGGTGACGGGTGCCGGAGGCAGCGTCATCACCGTCCGGGGCGGGCGACCCCTCCACGGCGGAGCGATCTCCATTTTGGGCGACCGCATTGTGGCGGCCACTCTGCTGTCCGGGGTGGCGGCGGCAGGGGGCGAGGTGGAGCTCCAGGGCGTGGACTGGCGGCACCTGTCCACGGTGCTCCAGCTGTTCGAGCAGGGGGGATGCCGGGTGCGCAGCGCACCGGGCCGCATCTGGTTTTGCCGTAGGGGAGATATCCCCATGAAGTCGGTGGGACCGGTGGCCACCGCCCCCTATCCCGGCTTTCCCACCGACGCCCAGGCTCCGGTGATGGCGGCCTTTGCCACCGCCCGGGGCACCACCATTTTTCAAGAGACCATGTTCTCCCGCCGCTTCGGCCACGTGCCGGAACTGCGGGAGATGGGAGCGGATATCTCCCTCCACGGCCAAGGGGCGTGGGTGCGGGGAGTGAAGCGGCTCCACGGGGCCCAAGTGTCCGCCACCGACCTGCGGGGCGGGGGCGCACTGGCCGTGGCCGCCCTGGGGGCCCAGGGTGAGACCCAGCTGCGGGGCGTGGAACACATCGACCGGGGCTATGAGCGCCTGGAGGAGATGTTCAACCGCCTGGGGGCCCAGATACAGCGCAGATAAATTTACCACAGAGGTGATTTGGCATGGCACGTGAGCGGAAGCACCCCCGGCGCACCAGGCGCCGAGGCCGGTTTCGGTTTTTCTATAAATTGATCTCTCTGGTGGCAGTGGTAGCAGCCATTGTCACCGCCTGCGTCATCTTCTTCCGCGTCAATGAGGTGAAGGTAGAGGGCAACTCCCACTACACCGCCCAGGAGATCATTGACGCCTCGGAGATCGAGATGGGGGATAACTTGGTGACCCTGTGGACCTGGCAGATCAACCAGCTGGTGGGCAGCAAGCTGCCCTATGTCCAGCGGGTGGTGGTGGGCCACACCTTCCCGGACAAGGTGACCCTCCAGGTGGTGGAGCGCACGGTGGCCGCCACCGTGGAAGGCAATGGCCGCCAGTGGCTCATGGCCTCTGACGGCTATCTGCTGGAGACCACCAACCAAAACCAGGGCATTGCCATTGTGGGCCTGGAGGTGGTGGACCCCCAGGCGGGCCAGCCCATGCAGGTCAGCGAAGCGGACCAGTCCAAGGGGGAGGCCATCGTCCCTCTGATGGAGGCCTTGGACCAGGCGGGGAAGCTGAGCCAGTGTACCCAGTTTGACTGCTCGGCGGCCTCCTCCATCCTGGTCAGCTACGGCATCCATCAGCTGCGGTTCCCCCTCCACGGGGACTATGCCCAGATGCTCAACCTGTTCCAGGCGGCCTTGGACAGCGGCAAGCTGCCCCAGGGTGAGGTCCGGGTGTTTGACTTCACCGTTTCCGACAACAAGGTGTTTGTCCAAAACCCCAAGCAGTCTGCTCAGCCCGAGCCCAGTGCCAGCCCGGACCCGGACGCCACAGCTTCGGACGCTCCGGACCCCGCGGCCTCCCAGTCTCCGGACCCTGAGCCTTCGGCCTCCACAGAGCCCGCAGCCTCGGCGTCCCCGGAGCCCTCTGCCACCCCGGAAGCGTGAGACCCATGAGTCCCCATCCCGCCCATGTGTGCGGGGTGGGGCTTTTTTCGTTTTATTGGCTGGAACTGCCAAAAGGACGCGACAAAATTCTGCAAAAAAACTTGCATTTCACTATTGACCCCGTGAGGAAAAGCCGCTAAAATAAAATGTGATTTGTAGTCTGGATTATTGCAGGCATTGACACAAACTGTTTTGGATATAGGAGGGTCATATTTATGGCTTTTGTCATGGATTCTGAGGTAAAAAGTGGCGACACCTTGAAGGTCATCGGTGTCGGCGGCGGCGGTTGTAACGTGGTCAACCGCATGGTGCGTGTGGGCATGCAGGGTGTGGAGTTCATTGCTGTGAACACCGACCGTCAGTGCCTGGCCGCCTCCGAGGCCACCCAGAAGCTGCCCATCGGCGAGAAGCTCACCGCCGGTAAGGGCGCTGGCGCCAACCCCGAGGTGGGCCGTGAGTCTGCCAAGGAGAGCAAGGACCAGATTTCCGCTCTGCTGGACAACACCGACATGGTGTTCGTCACCGCCGGTATGGGCGGCGGTACCGGCACCGGCGCTGCTCCCGTGGTGGCTGAGATCGCCAAGTCCCGTGGTATCCTCACTGTGGGCGTGGTCACCAAGCCCTTCAGCTTTGAGGGCCGCCGCCGTATGGACCAGGCCATGAAGGGCATTGAGGAGCTGCAGTCCAAGGTGGACTCCCTGGTCATCATCCCCAACGACCGCCTCCAGTACGCCACCGATGAGAAGATCACCTTCGCCAACGCCTTCGCCATCGCCGACGACGTGCTGCGTCAGGCTGTGCAGTCCATCTCCGACCTGATCACCACCACTGGTCTGATCAACCTGGACTTCGCCGACGTCACCGCCGTCATGAAGGACGCCGGTCTGGCTCACATGGGCGTGGGCCGTGCCGCTGGCAAGAACCGCGCGGAGGAGGCCACCCGTCTGGCCATCAACAGCCCCCTGCTGGAGACCTCCATCCAGGGCGCCAAGGGCATCATCGTCAACATCACCGGTCCCATGGACATCGGTCTGGACGAGGTGGAAGTGGCCGCCGAGATGGTCAAGGAAGTGGCCGATCCCGACGCCCTGTTCATGATGGGTGCCGCCTTTGACGACTCCCTCCAGGATGAGATTCGGGTCACCGTCATCGCCACCGGCTTCGGCGGCGTGAGCAACCCCACTCCCGGCAAGGAGGAGGCTGAGCAGCCCAAGGAGAAGGAGAAGGACCCCTTCGACGACATCTTCCAGATTTTCCAGAATAAGTAATCCATATTCACTCGTGCCGCTGCTTTTTGCAGCGGCACGAGCGCTATTTTATCAACAGGAGAGATGGACCATGACGGTACGGGGACGGTTTGCCCCCAGTCCCAGCGGGCGGATGCACCTGGGCAACCTGCTGGCGGCGCTGCTGGCCTGGCTGGATGTGCGCAGCCAGGGCGGGGTGATGGTGCTGCGCATGGAAGACCTGGACCCCCAGCGGTGCTCTCTGGATAAGGCAGCCCAGCTGGTGGAGGATTTGCAGTGGCTGGGCCTGGACTGGGACGAGGGCGGCTTAGAGCCGGAGTATTGCCAGTCCCGCCGCTGGGACCACTATGAGGCGGCGTTCCGCCGCCTGGAGGAGTTGGGACTCATCTACCCCTGCTACTGCACCCGGGCGGAGCGCCTGGCCGCCTCGGCCCCTCACGCCTCGGATGGGGCGGTGGTGTATTCAGGCCGCTGCGCCCACCTCACGGCCCAGCAGCGGCAGGACCTGGAGGCAGCGGGGAGACGCCCGGCCTTCCGGGTGCGGGTGCCCCGAGAGGAGATTACCATAGAGGACGGCCACATGGGCCCCTACACCCAGCAGCTGGACCGGGACTGCGGGGACTTCATCGTCCGACGCTCCGACGGGGTGTGGGCCTATCAGCTGGCCGTGGTGGTGGACGACGCCCTCATGGGAGTGAGTCACGTGGTGCGGGGCTGTGATCTGCTCTCTTCGTCCCCGGCCCAGGCGTGGCTCCACCGGACCCTGGGGTATGAGCCACCCCAGTTTTACCACCTGCCTCTGATGGTGGACACCCAGGGGCGGCGGCTATCCAAGCGGGACCGGGACCTGGATATGGGGGTGCTGAGAGAGAAATACACGCCCCAGGAGTTGGTGGGCTGGCTGGGCTGGCTGGCGGGTTTGCAAGATACGCCAAAAAGTGCCACACCGGACCAGCTGATTTCCCGGTTCCACTGGTCAAAAGTGCCGAAAACGTCCATTGTTGTCGGTTCAACTTGACACCCTTTTTTCCAGAGCGTAAAATAAAATATCAATACAATTTTGGAGGAGTGGTAAAATGTCGCAGATTCAATACAATGACAAATTTGTAAAAATGGGTCTGACCTTCGACGACGTGCTGCTGATTCCTGCCGAGAGCAACGTGCTCCCCGCAGACATCGACCTGCACACCCGTCTCACCCGCAAGATCACCCTGAATATCCCTGTGGTGAGTGCCGCCATGGACACGGTCACCGAGTCCCGGATGGCCATCGCCCTGGCCCGGGAAGGCGGTCTGGGTATCATCCACAAGAATATGTCCATCGGCGCTCAGGCCGAGCAGGTGGACATGGTCAAGCGCAGTGAGAACGGCGTTATCACCAACCCCTTCTTCCTCGGCCCAGGCCACACCCTGGCTGAGGCAGACGAGCTGATGGCGAAGTACCGCATCTCTGGTGTGCCCATCTGCGACAACGGCAAGCTCATTGGTATTATCACCAACCGTGATATGAAGTTTGAGACCGACATGTCTCAGCTCATTGACAACGTGATGACCAAGGACAACCTGGTCACCGCTCCCGAGGGAACCACCCTCCAGGAGGCCCGTGAGATCCTCCGCCGCCACAAGATTGAGAAGCTGCCCATCGTGGACAGCGAGAACCACCTGAAGGGCCTGATCACCATCAAGGACATCGACAAGGCCCAGGTGTACCCCAACTCCGCCCGTGATGAGAAGGGCCGCCTGATGGTGGGTGCCGCCATCGGCGTCACCGCCGACGTGCTGGACCGTGTGGCCGCCCTGGTGGAGGCTGGCGCCGACGTGCTGTGCCTGGACTCCGCTCACGGCCACTCCCAGAACATCCTCAACTGCGTCAAGCGCATCAAGAGCCTGTACCCCGACGTGCAGCTCATCGCCGGCAACGTGGCCACCGCCGAGGGCACTCGCGCCCTCATCGAGGCTGGTGCCGACTGCGTGAAGATCGGTATCGGCCCCGGCTCCATCTGCACCACCCGTGTGGTGGCTGGTATCGGCGTGCCTCAGATCACCGCCGTGTACGACGCCGCCCGTGTGGCTGCTGAGTACGACGTGCCCATCATCGCCGACGGCGGCATCAAGTTCTCCGGCGACATCGCCAAGGCCATTGCCGCTGGCGGCAACGTGGTTATGCTGGGCTCCCTGCTGGCTGGCTGCGAGGAGTCCCCCGGCGACACCGAGGTCTACCAGGGCCGTCAGTTCAAGGTCTACCGTGGCATGGGCTCTCTGGGCGCCATGGCCTGCGGCTCCAAGGACCGTTACTTCCAGCAGAACAACAAGAAGCTGGTGCCCGAAGGCGTGGAAGGCCGCGTGCCTTACAAGGGACCTGTGGCCGACACCATCTATCAGATGATGGGCGGCCTGAAGGCCGGTATGGGCTACTGCGGCTGCGGCACCATCGACGAGCTGCGCACCAAGGCCCAGTTCACCCAGATCACTGCCGCCGGTCTCCGGGAGTCTCACCCCCACGATATCTACATCACCAAGGAAGCTCCCAACTACACCGTCAATCCCCAATAATTACTTCTCGAAAATGCGAGCATTTTCTCGAGGGGATGCAGCCCGCTGCATGCATAATCGGGTCAAAGGGCGACCCGATTCCACACTGGCGGGCTGAGAAGTGTTTTTCCCGATGCGCATGTCCTCGGAAAAAACGCCATTCCAATTTATTTTCCTGCCAGCGGGCGGGAAAACTCTGCCGAGGGCTTTGGCCTATGCAAGCAAGTCCGAACTTCTTGTGTGGACGTTGGCTTTTTGACAGTCTTCATCTGCCACAGAGGGAAACCTCTGTGGCAGATTTTTTCATTGCATTCACAGGGGAAAATCCATATAATGTGGGGAAAGGAGGGATACCCGTTGGAACATCAGATGTTAGACCAGGAGAGAGAGACAGCGGAGGAGACCTCTAAACGGCTGGGGCGGGCACCTCAGCGAACCCCACAGAAACAGAAATGGCCGGGGAAGAAATGGGCGTTGGCTTTGTGTGTGGCGGTGGCCATCTTCGGCGGCCTGTGCCTGAAGGTATATCAGCTCCACAACCGGGTGGAGTGGCTGCTGGAGAACACTGTGGCCAAGAGCACCATCCGGGACCTGGCCTACCAGTACGGCCTCACCACCACCTTTCTCCAAAAGCTGTTCCCCCAGTCCTATGTATATATGGGGGCCAACGGCATCACCATTTCGCCCCTCAAGAACGACCTGACCCAGCACAGCTACGACTGGAGCGGGCTGAGCGAGGAGAATGGCCGATACCAGTACACCGCCCCAGACGGCACCCAGGCCCTGGCAGGGGTGGACGTGTCCACCTACAACGGGGACATCGACTGGGCGGCAGTGAAGGCCGACGGCATCTCCTTTGCCATGATACGCCTGGGCTTCCGGGGCTACGGGGAGACGGGCAACTTGGTGCTGGATGACAAGTTCCAGCAAAACATCCAGGGAGCCACCCAGGCAGGGCTGGACGTGGGGGTGTACTTCTTCTCCCAGGCCGTCACCGTGGACGAGGCGGTGGAGGAGGCGGAGTATGTGCTGGACGCCCTGGAGGGGGATTCCATCACCTACCCCGTGGTATTTGACCTGGAGCAGGTGGCCCATGACGAGGCCCGCACCGACGATCTGAGCGTGGAGACTGCCACGGAAATCACCCAGGCCTTTTGCCAAACCATTGCCCAGGCGGGCTATCAGCCTATGATCTACGGCAACGTGACGTGGCTCATGGACCGCATTGACCTGACCCAGCTCACTGAGTACCAGCTGTGGCTGGCCCAGTACCAGAGCACCCCCACCTTTCCCTATCAGTTTACCATGTGGCAGTACAGCCACCAGGGCAGCGTGGCGGGAATTGAGGGGAATGTGGACCTGAATCTACTGCTGACGACCTTGTCCTGAGATGCGTACAACAACCAAAACCACCCATCTGACCTTGCTCGGATGGGTGGTTTTCTTCGTTATAGTGATCAATCGAAGGAGGGAATGGCGTGGTAGTTGGATAGGGCTTGTTCCAGACTTTCCGCCACACGCTGTGCAAGGGGGAGGGGCTTTAAGACGGTTACATCTGGGGAATAGGTTTTGGCAAAGTGTTCAATGGCCATTTCGTTGGCATAAACGGTCATTGTGACATGGGAGTCTGTCTCATCGTGAAAATCCACCTGGTGGCCGAACAGGTCGATCACATCGCTGACCATGAATTTGGAAATACGCAGACTTGCATGAATGTTTTCACTGGAATACATGTAGGGGTGTTGTCTCATGTAGGTGGCCAAATCCAGAGAATCACCATTGGCCCATTTTAGTTGAGAAAACGGCTTTGCTGCCTCATCCAGAATGCGCAGGTTTAGAATACGATCCAGACGGTAGTTGGAGATGTCATCGTATTTGTCATGATTGCATATGAGGTAGTACTTGCCCTCTCTGGCGGCCATTTGATAGGGGCTGATGACATATTCCCGAGCTGACCCATCGGGACGTTTGCGCACGTGTACTTTTTTATCCGTTCCATATTCGGTATACTGGAAGGAGACCTTTCGGTGCTTGCTGATGGCCTCATCCAAGAGCTCAATGGTGTAGAACAGCTGCTTGTTATGTCCAACATCCTGGGGCATCCGGGCAATATGCTTGACCCGGGAGCGAAAGTAGACGTTGGACAACCCTTCCAGCTTGCCAATCAGGTCTTTGCACTGGTTGTGTGGAATGTGGCCGGAAAACAGGAGGCTGTCAATGAGCAGCCGGAGTTCTCCGGCGGTAAAGTCCCGTTTTAGGTAGAAATCGGACCAGAGATAGCTCTCTTCCTGGGTGGTTTGCCCGGTTTTAGGATTGGTGACCGGAACCATGCGGACGGTTTCGGTGTACTCGATGTCATAGCCGCAGTCCATCAGGTTGAGCAGATTGCGCCGAATGGATTTTCGATCGGCACGCATGGAATATTCCCGTTCCAGGATATCGGCAATCTGCTTTTGGCTGAGTCGATGCTCTTCATCGGTGTATCGCTTAAGAATGTCCAGAATATTGAGAATCAGCATTTTTTTCGGCTGCTTGGAGTACATGGTAGCCCCACCTCTCAAGGTATATGAGTTTATTATATCGCATATGCCAGGTTTGACAAGGAGATGGGTGGGGAGAAAATGCCCCACGGTATGAGGTATTCTGTTCGTAAGCTTAAACCAGCACACGTTGGAATAGGAGTGGTATGTCATGGATGTGGAGATTTCTCAGCAGGTTCAAGATTGGGTGGAGTTGTGGCAGGATGCCAACCGAAAGAATGACCCCAGGGCGCAGTATCGGTTGGCCACGTTGTATGCGGCTTCCGCCGATGTGGAGGCAGAGAAGAAGGCGTTTGAGTGGTACAAAAAGTCAGCCGCTCAGGGATTTACAGATGCCTGCTTTTTCCTAGGAAAATGCTACGAGGATGGGAAAGGGACGAGAAAGAACTATCGTCAGGCCGTCCGATGGTACAAAGCAGCCCAGCGGGGTGTATCCGACGATTTAATGGAACATCCGGCGCCCATGGACCGCATTGAGGACGCTATGGTACAGCGATATATGGAATATGAGGCATATGCCCAGAGCGTGGACGAAGTGCTGGAGGCCCAAGGTAGTCCATGGGAGGATTCCTTTCAGAGAGATCTAGAGGAGGCTGAGAATGGGGATGCGGAGGCCCAGAATCGACTTGGACATCGGTATCGGTATGGACAAGGAGTGGAGCCGGACATGGAACAGGCGGTGTACTGGCTCTGGAAATCCGCTCAACAGGGGTGTGAAGCGGGAATCTCTCATTATGCGACGTGCATGGAAGAGAGAAAAGAGTACAAAGAGGCGGCAAAATGGCACCGCAAATATGCACAGATACTCATCAAGTGGAGAAAACGGCGATTGGGCTGGTAAATGAAAAGAAGGGAATGAGCTACATGGATTTATCCAAGGTGTCCACTCAGGAGCTGGTGGAAGAGTTGAGAAAACGGGAGGCGGTGGAGGTGGTGCAGATACTGCCCTATCAGGAGTATCGCATTTTGGTGGGAGACCGAGAGACCCGCGACAGCGGTCCCGCCCTTCTTCTGCGGGTCTGGGATTAACTTTGTGTTGCTGGACTTGGGGGGCAGTGGTAGAATAAACCTACAAGCAGGATGCTTTGCGGTAGAGTACAGGGAACGAAAGGTTCAAGGGGCGGCGAGTCGCCGTCTGGGGTTTCGATGCAGTGTTCGACTTTGACTGGGCAAAGTCGGTGGCTTGAATGGATATTCAAGTATTTTGGTACCGCAAGGAATCATGGTTTGTGAGTGGTGGGGAAATGTATGTATATCCGAGAGAATGGCACCATTTATTTTCATGAATGGGATAGACCGTTTGTCGCCAAGTTTGGGGAGCACACAGCCACTCAAATGGTGCTGGCGTTCCAAGCCGAACACCGTGGCCTACCATTTCTCTATGACACTCACCAGCTGGCTGCGTTCTTACAGATGAACCGCAAACGGCTGTTCGATCTAGTAAAGCAAGTGGATGAGCATTATGACCAGGTGAAAATAGTCCAAAAGAACGGAAAAATGCGAGTGCTCCATGTTCCGGATGGAGCATTGAAGGCGGTGCAGCGTCAAATTCAACGAAACATCCTGATGCACTTTTTGCCCTCCCCGCATGCCACGGCGTACATCCGCCGGAGAACTCTGGTGGACAATGCGGCACCTCATGTGGGGAAAAAGTACCTATTAAAGTTGGATATCACCGACTTTTTTGGCAGTATCCAATTTGCGCAGGTGTACCGCAGTGCCTTTTGCAGCCCCTATTTTCCTAAGCAGGTGGGGGTGTTGCTCACACGTCTGTGTTGTTGGCAGGGAGCTTTGCCCCAAGGCGCACCCACATCTCCGGCCCTTTCCAATTTGGTGATGAAATCCTTTGATGTATACCTGGGAGATTGGTGCCAGAAGCATGCCATTGCCTATACCCGTTATTGCGATGACATGACCTTTTCCGCAGACCGTCCCCTGTACATGGTCTACCAGAAGGTACAAATCATGTTGGAGCATATGGGGTTTTCCCTCCACGAGGACAAAACCTGTTTTGTCACCCGAGCTTCCCGGCAGTGTGTCACCGGACTTACCGTCAATGAAACCGTGTCGGTGTCCAGGGTGTACAAACGTCGACTTCGCCAGGAGCTGTATTACGCCCAAAAGTTTGGTTTGGCGGACAGTCTGAGGCACACCCAAAGAGGGGGGTTCTTCACAGGTGATACGCCAGATGTGGAGAGATATCGGAATCACCTGCTGGGTCAGGTGGGATTTGTCCTCCAAGTGGAGCCGGAAAACCGTTGGTTTCAACACGCAAGGAATGCGTTGAAAACAATGAGATAAACGAAAAAGGAGTGACCATAACATGAGCAAACCGGAGTGGATGACGCAGAAGGACTTTGACAAAAAGATGAAGGAGAAGGATCGAGATTTCTTCAAATGTCCCGCAGAAGAGTTGGCCCAAAAGCTGATCGGTAAGAATCTGTGCCACGTTGTCGATAAAGACAACAAGGACGAAGGACCCTTTGTGATTAAGGCTCGGATTCGGATCGCAGAGGCCTATCCAGAAAAGGACAAATTCACAGACGGGAATCGGGAAAAGAACAAGACCTCCCAGGCGTTGGAGGGTGGGCATTTGCACCTACATACCAAATGCTGCGAGGGTCGAAAGCGGTTGGATGTGGTAGCCAATAAGGTTGATGTATCCGAAGGGGTTTTGATCTGTGGCCTCGACCCCTATGAGGATGGACCTCAAAGAGTGGTATGGGCAATGGAAATTCTGGACAGTGCCGATGGCATGGATATGCTGAAAGATGACGCCGAAATCTGGATCGAGGACGATGGCACCCAGGCGGAGTTGAAGGAGCCGACGAAACGAAAGAACATCCCCGACGACAAGCCCCTGCGCTTCGAGGCAAAGCGGTTTATCTTCAAGTGAGGGGGAGGGGGGAGAAACCGAATGCTCTATCTTTCTTCTTTGCTCCAAACAACCCCCATTTATCAAGCTGCGGCGGACAGATTGTCCGCCGCACTTGCGTCTCAACAGATTCCATATCGGTTTTTGACCGGGACCAAGGACATCTGGCTGCGAGATTTCATGCCGGTCCAAATTCGAGATGGCACCTTTGTCTCCTTTCGCTATGACCCGGGGTATCTCCAAGACACTCCCGAGCTGAAAACCGATTATGAGAAGGACATTGCCCCCCAGCTTTCTTTGGCTGCGACGTATTCCTCCATCAACCTGGACGGCGGAAATGTGGTGTTCTCCCCATCCAGGGAACAGGTGGTCATCAGCGATCGGGTGCTGGGAGAAAATCCTGCATATGCGCCCCAAGAGCTGGTGAAGGCACTAGAGGAGCAGCTGATGGCCCAGGTGATTTTGATTCCATCCCTACCCAGTGATATGACCGGTCATGCGGACGGAATGGTTCGGTTTGTGGATGAGAACACCGTGGTGGGTAATCGTGTTCCCTCCAAATATGGCCTGGAGCAGCGCATCAAGCGGGCGTTGCGCACCTACCACATAGAGGTCATTGACTTTCCCTACTTCTCCTCTCCCAAAGACAGCGCCGTGGGGTGCTATCTCAATTTTCTGGAGACGGACACTTGCATCTTCCTACCTGTGTTCGACGTTGCCATGGACGAGGAAGCGGTGGCACAGGCACAAGATATCTTTTCCAAGCCCGTGGTACCGGTGTGTATCAATGAAATTGCAAAACAAGGCGGTGTCCTCAACTGCATCAGCTGGGAGATGCCGTAAGGTTTCACGGATTGCTTTCCCGGTACAAATCCGGTAGAATGAAACCCATCAACCCACGAGAGGAGGGTGCGCCATGCTCACCCTATTGTATGCCCGGGCGGGGCAGGAAATACGAAGAGAATTGCTGGAGCGGCTGGGGGCGTCCCCGGCCCAGCGTCGGCTGCTGCTGGTGCCTGAGCAGTACTCCCACGAGAGCGAGCGGGCCATGTGCCAGGTGCTGGGCAACGGGGCTTCCCGCACCTGTGAGGTACTCTCCTTCACCCGGCTGGCCGGACGGCTGCGGGAGGTGGCAGGGGGCGGGGCCGCCCCGGTGCTGGACGGGGGCGGGCGGATGCTGCTGATGTATGCCGCCCTGCGCCAGTGCGCGCCTCAGCTGCGCATCTACCGCTCCCCCTCCCGCAAGCCCGCCTTCCTCACCCACGTGCTGGCCACCATCGACGAGTGCAAAAGCTGCTGTGTGCAGCCTCAGCAGCTCTTGGAGGCCGGGGAGGAGCTGGGCGGCCAGCAGGGGGACAAGTGGCGGGACATTGGCCTACTCTACGCCGCCTATGAGGCCCTGGCGGCTCAGGGAGCCGCCGACCCCCGCAGCCGCCTGGACGTGCTGGCCCAGCAGCTCACCGAGACGGGCTGGGCCCAGGGCAAAGAAATCGCCGTATTCGGCTTCACCGACTTCACCCCCCAGGAGGAGCAGGTGCTGGAGCAGCTCATGCACCAGGCCCATGTCACCGTGGCCCTGGTATGTGACCCGGACAACGACCCGGAGGGCATCTTTGAGCCCGCTTTGCGGGCGGCCTCCCGGCTCAAGCGTCTGGCCCGGCGGGGCAGGGCAGGGGTGGAGGAGCATAGCCTCCACCGCCCCCAGCCCAGCCACTCCGCCCTCTCCTGGATGGAGGGGCACCTGTACGGCCCTTTACCTGACCCTTGGACAGTGGAATGCCCTGTGACCCTGGCCCAGGCCGCCACCCCTCGGCAGGAGGTGGAGTGGGCCGCCAGTGAGATCGTGGCGTTGCTGCGCACGGGAGACGTGCGGTGCCGGGACATTGTGGTGTGTCCCCGGCGGCTGGAGGGGTACGGGGAGCTGGTGGAGAGCGTCTTTGCCCAGTACGGCATCCCCGTCTACCTCAGCGCCATGGAGGACGTGCTGCGCCACCCGGTGCTGGCCCTGGTCACCTCCGCCTTGGCGGCCGCTGCCCAGGACTACCCCTATGAGGAGCTGTTCCGCTACCTGAAAACCGACCTCACCCCCCTGACCCAGGACCAGCGGGACATCCTGGAAAACTACGTCCTCACCTGGAACATTAAGGGGAGCCTGTGGACCAGGAAAAAGCCCTGGAACATGCACCCCCAGGGGTACGGCCTCCCCTTCTCGGAGGAGGACACCGCCCTGGTGCAGCGGCTGGACAATCTGCGCCGCCAGGTGATCGCCCCTCTGGAGCGGATGCGTAAGTGCCCCGATCAGACGGGAGCGGGGCGAGCCCAGGCCCTCTATCAGGTGTTGGAGGACATCGACCTGCCCAAACGTCTGGAGGAGCGGGCGGCTAGCCTGGAGCGCCGGGGCGACCTGAACACCGCCGCCCAGTACCGCCAGCTGTGGGACATTGTGGTGGGTGGCCTGGAGCAGTGCGCCCTGCTGCTGGGGGATACCCAGCTGGAGATGGAGGAGTTTGCCCGCCTCTTCGCCCTGGTGCTCAGCCAGTACGACGTGGGAGCCATCCCCGTGTCCCTGGACCGGGTCACGGTGGGCGAGGCCCCCCGCATGGCCCACAAGGAGTGCAAATACCTGTTTTTCCTGGGGGCGGACTCCACCGCCATTCCCAGCTGTGCTCCCGCCGCGGGCCTCTTCTCCGACCAGGACCGGGACGCTCTGGCGGCCTTGGAGGTGGAGCTGGCCTCTCGGCAGGAAGAGCAGCTGCGGCGAGAATTGACCATCGTGTACGAGACCTGTGCCCGCCCCACCCAGGGGCTGTACGTCAGCTACGCCCAGCAGGACGGGGCGGGGCAGGAGCGGGGGCCCAGCTTCCTCTATGAGCGGCTCACCCAGCTGTTTCCCACTGCCCGACACGGCGACCCCGCCGACGTGGCCTGTCGTCTGGCCGCCCCCGGCCCCGCCTTAGAGGCGGCGGGACGAGTGGGGCAGGTGCGGACGGTGTTGTCCCAGCTGCCCGACATGCGGGACCGGGTGCAGCGGCTCCAGGAGGCGGGACAGTGGCGGCGCGGCCGCCTGTCCCCCCAGGGGGTGCGCACCCTGTACGGCAAGGCGGTGCCCATGTCCGCCACCCGACTGGATTTGTACCAGTCCTGTCACTTCTGCCACTTTCTCCGGTTTGGCCTCAAGGCCCAGCCCCGGAAGCGGGCCAAGTTCGCCCCCTCCGACTACGGCACCTTTGTCCATGCGGTGCTGGAGGAAGTGCTGGGCCAGCACCCCGCCCCGGAGCAGTGCCGGGCTCTGGCCAAGGAGGCGGCGGACCGCTATGAAACCGAGGTGCTCCAGGGCCTGGAGGATGAGACCGCCCGGTTCCGCTGGCTCTTCGACCGCATGAAACAGTCGGTGCTCACGGTGGTGGACAGCGTGGCCGGGGAGCTGTCCGCCTCCCAGTTCGTCCCCGTGTGGCTGGAGCTGGGCTTCGGCAAAGGGGAGCAGCTGCCCCCGGTGGAGGTGGAGCAGGACGGCATTACCCTGCGTCTGTCCGGCTTTGTGGACCGGGTGGACAGCTGGGAGCACGAAGGAAAGCGCTACCTGCGGGTGGTGGACTATAAAACCGGAAAGAAGGCCTTCGACTTTGCGGAGGTGGAGGACGGGCGGGGCTTACAGATGCTCCTCTACCTCTTCGCCCTCAGCCGCAACGGTGAGGCACTGTTTGGAGACCAGACCCTTATCCCCGCCGGGGTGCTGTATGTGCCTGCCCGCACCGCCCTGGTGGATGGCAGCCGCAACACCGACCCTCAAGCGGTGGCCCAGGAGCAGGAGAAACAGCTGCGCCGCCAGGGGTTGGTGCTGGATGACCCGGCGGTGATCGACGCCATGGAGGAGGCTCCAGACGGCAAATACCGCTATCTGCCCATCAACTCCCGCAACCGGGACTGCCTGGTGAACGAAGAGCAGATGCGGGAGCTGGACGAGTATGTCACCCAGGTACTGCGCCAGGCTGCCAGCCAGGTGGCGGTGGGCAACATTGACGCTGACCCCTATTGGCGGGACGCCCAGCACAACGCCTGTCAGTGGTGTGAGTTCCGCTCTGCCTGCCACTTTGAGGAGTGCCTGGGGGACACCCTGCGCCGGAGACGGAGCAAGCGGGCGGTGGAATTTTGGAATTGGATGAAGGACCGAATGGGAGGTGGAGACCATGGCAATTGAACTCACCCGCCAGCAGCAGGCGGTGGTGGATAATCGGGGGGGCGACCTGCTGGTGTCCGCGGCCGCCGGGTCCGGCAAGACCCGGGTGCTGGTGGAGCGGCTGATGCAGCGGATTGAGCAGGGGGAGGACGTGGACCGGTTTTTGGTCATCACCTTCACCAACGCCGCCGCCGCCGAGCTGCGGGACCGCATTGCCGCCGCCATCCACGCACGGCTGGCCCAAAGACCCAACGACCGGCACCTGCGCCGAAATGCCACCTTGGTGTATCAGGCCCAGATCTGCACCATTGACGCCTTCTGTCTGGACTTTTTGCGCCAGTGGGGCCACCTGGCGGGGCTGGACCCGGACTTCCGCCTGTGTGACCAGGGCACCGGGGAGGAGTTGCGGAGGGAGGCCCTGGAGGAGGTGCTGGAGAGGCGGTATGCCAACATTGCAAACGATCCGGGCTTCCAGGCCCTGGCCGACAGCATGGCCGGGGACCGGGACGACCAGACCCTGGAGTCGGTGATTCTGGATATCCACGCAAAGGTCCAGAGCCAGGCAAGCCCTCTGGACTGGCTCATGGAGCGCAAGGCGGACTTTAATTTGAGCGGGGAGACCGCCCCGGAGGACACCCCCTGGGGCAAGCTGCTCCTCTCCGATGCCCAGGAGCTGGCCCAGTATTGGGCCCACACCCTGCAAGGGGTGTTGCAGGAGCTGGAGGAGGACCCCATTTTGTGGAACAACTATGGAGGCACCTTGGGTACCACCATTTACGGCCTGGAGCGGGTGCGGGAGGCCCAGGGCTGGGACGAGCTGGCCCAGGCCTTGCAGCAAGTGGCCTTTGAGCGCCCCAAGGCCAAGCGGGGGGACTGCGACGAGGCTCTAAAGGAGCGGGCCAAGGGATTGCGGGAGAGTTGCAAAAAGCAGCTGGAGAAGCTGAAACAGCGCTTCCAGGTGTCCGCAGCGGAGGCCATGGAGGACCTGCGGGCCATTGCCCCCGCCATGACCGCCCTGTTGGACGTGGTGGCGGAGTTTAACCAGGCCTTTGTGGCCCTCAAGGGCCGACACCGCCTCATTGATTTTGCCGACGGGGAGCACCTCACCGCTGCCCTCCTCACCGACGGGGAGGGGAACCCATCCCCCCTGGCCCTGGAGTGGCGCAAGCGGTATGTGGAGATCATGGTGGACGAGTACCAGGACACCAACGGGGTGCAAAACGCCATCTTTGACGCCCTGTCCCAGGGGGACAACCTATTTTTAGTGGGGGACGTGAAGCAGTCCATCTACCGCTTCCGCCTGGCAGACCCCACCATCTTCCTGGACAAGTACCGCCGCTTTGCCCCCTGGGAGGAGGCGGAGAAGGGACAGGGCCGTACCATCCCCCTGTCCGCCAACTTCCGCTCCCGCCCGGAGGTGCTGGACGCTACCAACTTTGTCTTCCGCAACGTGATGACCCAGGCGGTGGGAGAGCTGGACTACGATGAGGACCAGGCCCTGCGCCACGGGCGGCAGGATTTGCAGCCCGACCCCCAGTACGCTACCGAGCTGTGCTGTGTGGACCTATCCCAGCTGCCCGACCAGGAGGACAAGGTGAACAAGGACCTGGTGCAGGCCAGGCTGGTGGCCAAACGCATGAAGGAGCTGCTGGCCTCGGGGCTGCCCATCGGGGACCGACCCCTGCGCCCCGATGACATGGTGATCTTGCTCCGCTCCCCCGGCTCCACCCTGCGGTGGTATGCCGCCGCTCTGGACGAGGCGGGCATCCCCTGGAGCGCCGAAGGGGGGAGGGAGTTCTTCGGCACCACCGAGATCTCGGTGGCCATCTCCCTGTTGCAGGTGGTGGACAACCCCCGGCAGGACGTGCCCCTGCTGGCCGTCCTCCGCTCCCCAGTGTTGGGATTCTCCCCGGACCGTCTGGCCCAGCTGCGGGCCGGGTGCTCTGGCTGGGTGTATGAGGCGGTGGAGGCGGGAGCCCAGCGGGAGGAGGCGGACTGCGTGGCCTTCCTGGCCCTCTTGGGGGAACTGCGGGCCCTGGCCGCCGAAGAGAGCAGCCACAAGCTGCTGTGGTACATCTACCAGCGCACCGACCTGCCCGCCATCTTTGCCGCCATGCCCCAGGGCGGGGCTCGCAGAGCCAACCTCATGGCCCTGTACGAGGAGGCCAGGCGGTTTGAATCTGGAGGCCACAAGGGCCTCATGGCCTTTCTCATCCACCTCACCCGCCTGGCGGAAAACGGCCTGCCCGTCCCCGTGGAGGGGGAGAGCGTGGGGGGCGTGCGCATTCTGTCCATCCACCGCTCCAAGGGCCTGGAGTTCCCCGTGGTGTTCCTGTGCGGCTTAGAGCACCAGTTCAACACCGAGGACACCCGGTCCACCATCCTCTTCCACCCGGACTTAGGCCTGGGGCCCAAGCGGGTGGACCGGCAGCGGATGCTCCGCTACTCCACCATTGCCCGGGACGGGGTGGCCCTGCGTTTGAGCCAGCAGCTCATCGCCGAGGAGATGCGCCTTTTGTACGTGGCCATGACCCGGGCCGAGCACAAGCTCATTCTATTCACCAGCGTCAACGGCAAGAATTTGAAGCTGGACAAGCTGGCGGCCCAGGCCCAGTGCCCGCCGCCGCCCCGGCAGGTGGCGGGGGCCTCCTGCATGGCCGAGTGGGTGCTCACCCCCGCTTTGTGCCGGGAGGACAGCCAGCCCCTGTGGGATGAGCTGGGGCTCCAGCGTCCGTGCAGTGCCCCCCAGCAGGGGTACCGCTGGGACGTGAAGCTACTCACCCCTACCCAGGAGGACGCGGCCCGGGTGGGCCCCCTGGAGATGGGTGGGGAGGCAGAGCAGGGGGTGGAACTGCCCGCCGGGTGGCAGGAGGCTCTCACCTGGAGCTATCCACACCAGGTATCTGCCCAGATGCCCTCCAAGCTTACCGCCACCCAGCTCAAGGGCCGGGATAAGGATGCGGAAGCGGCCCAGGACGGGGTGGAATATGCCCCCGCCAAGCCCACAGTGACCCTGCGCCGCCCCGTGTTCCAGGGCCAGCGGCCTCTCACCCCCGCCCAGCAGGGTACCGCCCTGCATATGGTGATGCAGTATCTGAACTTTGACCGCACCCATACCCTGGAGGAGATTCAGGAAGAGATTGCCCGATTGGTAGCTCTGCAGTTTATCACACCCCAGCAGGGGGAGGCAGTGGAGCCAGGGCGGGTGCTGGCCTTCTTCCGGTCTCCGCTGGGCCAGCGGCTGGTGGCCTCGCCCCAGATGGAGCGGGAATTTAAATTTTCCATGCTGGTGCCCGCCGCCGACTACTACCCCAACGCCGAGGCGGGGGAGGAGGTGCTGCTCCAGGGCGTGGTGGACTGCTGGTTTGTGGAGGAAGACGGCACCGTGACGGTGCTGGACTTCAAGACCGACCGGGTCAGCGAGGCCACGGTGGAGCAGCGAGCCAAGGAATACCGCCCCCAGCTGGAGGCCTACAGCCGGGCTCTATCTCAGGCTTTGGAGCTGCCCGTGGGCCGTTGTACCCTGTGGTTTTTCAGCCTGGGGGAAGAAATCAGCTGGAAAATAAAATAATTTGAAAAAGCCCTTGCTTTTTTCCCCTAAGCGTGGTAAGATACATGTTGCGTTTACATGGAGTCATTGGGCTCCTGGACTTATTTTCGAAAGAAAGAGGTGAATTCCATGAAGGAAGGCATCCATCCCAACTATCAGCAGACCACTATTACTTGCGCCTGTGGCAACGTGATCGAGACTGGTTCTACTAAGAAGGACATTAAGGTGGAAGTCTGCTCCAAGTGTCACCCCTTCTACACCGGTAAGCAGAAGATGGTGGACACCGGCGGACGTGTCAGCCGCTTCAACAAGAAGTTCGGTTTGGGCTAATCTTATGGTTTCTTTCAAGGAGACGTTGCAGTGTGCAACGTCTCCTTGTCTTTTTATGCAAAGGTGCATATAATGAAACTATCAAAGATACAAGGAGGCTACCATCATGTTGAAAAAAGTGGAACCCAAGGAGTTGGACTTTAACGTGTTTTCCGCCATTGGTGACCAGTGGATGCTCATTACCGCCGGGGACAAGGAGGACTGCAACACCATGACCGCCTCCTGGGGTGGCCTGGGCATCCTGTGGGGCAGCCCCATTGCCATTGCCTATATCCGGCCCCAGCGGTACACCAAGGAGTTTGTGGACCGTGAGGAGTATTTCACCCTTTCTTTCTTTGGCCCTGAGTACCGTCCTCAGCTGGCCCTGTGCGGGTCCAAGAGCGGCAGATATGTGGACAAGGTGGCGGAGTGCGGCTTCACCGTGGCCACAGCAGCGGGGGACGCCCCGTATTTTGAAGAAGCGGACATGGTGCTGGTGTGCCGCAAGCGCATGGCCCAGCGCATGAATCCCTCCTACATCCCGGAGGACGTGCGGGAGAAGTGGTACCCGGAGGGAGATTACCACACCATGTACATCGGGGAGATTGTGGAGGCCCTGGTCAAACACCATTGAACGGACACCATGTGCCCGTTCAATGGTGGAGTGTTGCAGCCCACTGCGCGCAAGGCTTGCCCAAAGGACGGGCAAGCCTCACACTTGCGGGCTGAGAAGTGTTTTTCCCGATGCGCATGTCCTCGGGAAAAACGGGATTTCAATTGATTTCCCCGCCTGGGGGCGGGGAAACTCTGCCGAGGGCACGGTCCGAGCAAGACGAATGTTAGAGGAGTTTCTATGTTCGAAGATACACAAGTAAAAGAAATTAACCGCGCCATCCTGGTGGGGCTCAACGCTCCCAGCCTCACCAGGGAGGAGAACGCCACCGAGGAGACCCTGGAGGAGCTGGCGGCTCTGTTGGACACTGCTGGGGGCACCTGCCTGGGCACCGTGCTGCAAAATCGGCCCAATCCCGAGCCCCGCACCTTCATCGGCGAGGGCAAAACCGCCGAAATTAAGGAGCTGGTGGGGACCCTGGGAGCGGACATTGTCATCTTTGACAACCCCCTCTCGCCCTCTCAGCAGCGGGTGCTCACCGAGGAGCTGGGGGTGACGGTGATGGACCGGGCTGCCCTCATTCTGGACATCTTCGCCAAGCGGGCCCGCACCAGCGAGGGCCGCTTGCAGGTGGAGCTGGCCCAGTACAAGTATCTATTGCCCCGCCTGACCGGCATGTGGAAGCACCTGGAGCGGCAGGAGGGCGCCATCGGTACCCGTGGCCCTGGTGAGACCCAGCTGGAGAGCGACCGCCGCCACATCCACCGGAAAATTGCCAAGCTGGAGGATGAGCTCAAGGACGTGCGCCGGGTGCGGGCCACCCAGCGGGAGCGCCGGGAGAAAAACGAGGTGCCGGTGGTGGCCATCGTGGGCTACACCAACGCCGGAAAGTCCACCTTGCTCAATGCTCTCACCGGGGCGGACATTCCCGCCAACAACCGCCTCTTTGACACCTTGGACACCACCACCCGGATGCTGGAGATCTCGGACACCTGCACCGTGCTCATCTCCGACACCGTGGGCTTTATCTCCAAGCTGCCCCACCAGCTGGTGGACGCCTTCAAGGCCACCCTGGAGGAGCTGACCTTTGCAGACCTGCTGCTCCACGTCATCGACACCTCCGACCCCCTGTGGCGGGAGCAGGCGGACGTGGTGGACCGGCTCATTCTGGAGCTGGGCGCTGCGGAGACCCCCCGCCTGGAGGTCTTTAACAAGTGCGACCTGGCCCCGGCGGAGATTCTCCCCCACGGGGAGGACATTGTGTCCATCTCCGCCCGCACGGGAGCAGGACTGCCCCAGTTGCTGGAGGCCATTGGCCGCCGCCTGGACACCGGGGCACGCCGGGTCACCATCCACCTGCCCTACGACCAGGGCGGCCTGCTGGACACCCTGTACCGGGAGAGCAAGGTGGAGAAAGTGGACTACACCGAGACCATCGACGTGGTGGCGGTGTGTACCCCCAAGACCATCGGACGGCTGGGCCCTCTGGTGGAGGGGTGGAAGCCCCACAAAGAGGACTGGGAGGACTGAAGCAACATGAGTGAATACCTCATCCCCACCCGGGAGGCCCAGGCCACCCTGGTGGAAAAGCGCTCGGAGTTCATCGGCCACGTGTGGCCCATCGAGACCGAGGAGGAGGCCCGGGCCTGCATCGAGTGGGCCAAGAAGAAATATCACGACGCCCGGCACAACTGCTGGTGCTACATCGTCAAGGACGGCGCTGTGCGCTACTCCGACGACGGCGAGCCCCAGGGCACGGCGGGCCAGCCCATGCTGGGGGTATTCCAAAAAGAAGGAGTGACCAACGTCTGCTGTGTGGTCACTCGCTACTTTGGCGGTATTCTGTTGGGGGCCGGGGGCCTGGTGCGGGCCTATACCCAGGCCTCGAAAATGGCCCTGGATGAGTCGGGCATCTCGGTGGTGCGCCGCTGGGTGGAAGTCACTGTGGACTGCCCCTATAACTTCTTCGAGCGGGTGAAGCTGGAGGTCACCGCCCTCAATGGGGTGGTGGGGGATGTGGACTATACCGACCACGTCACCGTCCACGCTCTACTGCCGGAGGGCCAGGAGGTGCCCTTCGGGGCTAGAATCACCGAGATTTCCGCAGGAGGCTTTTCCGCTGTGGAAGTGGGGGAAGTTTTTAAACCCGTGCCTTTGGCCTGACGAAATCCCAGACAATCATCCCGATACATCCCACCAGCAACAGCCCTAAAATCAAGAGGGCACAGTTGCGGAAAAACACCTGGGGAAGAATGAAAATAATGGGGTCGGTGTTGGGGTTGAAGAGCCAGTTGTCTTTGCCGGGGAAGAACAGGTGGTGAAAGACCACAAAGGCCCGGTCAAAGTCCAGGGCGGCCAGGCCGCCGATCACGGCGAAGCTGACCCCCAGCCCGGCGCCTGCCCAGAATCCGGGCCCACGGCCCAAAATGGGCGCACATCGGCGTTTTAGAAGGCGGGTGAGGACGAAGAGCACCACACACGCCGCCACACTCCCAGCCAACAATCCCAGGTCCAGCAAAAACAGGCCCCGCACGTCGGCAAAGTGGCTGGCCCCTTCCTGGGAATGGGGGAGGATGCCGGTGGAAAAGGTGTCGCCGCCGGTACAGTAGTCCATCATCTCGTTATAGGCCCGGCGGATTTCGGTCTCAGATAGTCCGATCTGCTCGGTGAGGTCCAGCGCGTCGATGTGGGCATAGTAGAAGGAGCGGCACAAAATAGGGGCGGCAATGGCTCCGGTGAGCACCACCACAGCCGCCAGCACCGCCCACAAGAGAGTGAGGATTTTACTTCGTTTCATGGGAGGACCCCTCCTTGGTGGATTCCCTGACAGTATACCACGCATTGAGGCGTTTTCCAATCGTATTGTTCTGCGAGAGAGGAGAGTTTTGAGTACCCCGTCTACGTTGTGGACCCGGGACTTCACCATCATCACATTGGGCAGTGTGGTGTCTATGGTGGGCAGTACCTTGTCCGGCTTTGCCATGAGTATCATGGTGCTGGACTACACCGGGTCCACCCTTTTATACGCAATTTTCAACATCGGTTTCCAGCTTCCGGTGCTGGTGGTCCCCCTGTTGGCGGGGCCGTACCTGGACCGGATGAGCCGGAAAAAAGTGATTTATCGGCTGGACTTTCTGTCCGCCTTTCTCTACCTGTTGATGTTCCTGCTCATGAGTCAGGGCTGGTTTAACTACCTGGTGCTGCTGGCCTTCTGCCTCATTACAGGCGCCATCAACAGCGTGTATTCCGTGGCCTATGACAGTTTCTATCCCAACCTCATCACGGAAGGGAACTTCTCCAAGGCCTATTCCATCTCCAGTCTGCTCTGGCCTCTGGCGGCCATGACCTCCCCCATTGCGGCCCTCATCTATGACCGTATGGGTACCATCCTGCCCTTGTTGGCCCTGGATGGTGTGAGCTTTTTCATTGCCGCCTGCTTTGAGCGCACCATCCGCTACCAGGAGACCCACATGGACAAGGCCGCCCCGGTGCAGAGTCAGAACCCTCTGCGGCAGTTCGGCGTGGACTTCAAGGAGGGCATGTCCTACATTCTCTCTGAGAAGGGTCTACTGGCGGTGACGCTGTACTTCACCGTGAGCAACTTTGCCGGAAGCGGCGGCGGCACCCTGCACCTGCCCTTTTTCCGCAGTCATGCTTACCTGTATATCATGTGGCCGGTGGCGGCGGTGACCCTGTATGCCATCGTGTCCAACGCTGCGGTGATCGGGCGGCTGATTGGCGGCCTCATCCACTACAAGGTGCATTTTCCCACCCACTTGAAGTTCCGCATTGCCCTGTGCGTGTACGTTGTGGTGGGACTGAATGCGGCCATGGAGCTGTATCTCCCCATCCCCCTCATGGCCCTGGCCTTTTTCATCACCGGGGTGCTGGGGGTCACCAGCTACAACATCCGCATTGCCGCCACCCAGTCCTATGTGCCGGACACGAAACGGGCCCGGTTCAACGGCACCTTCCAGATGCTGTGCTCCCTGGGCGGCGTGGCGGGCACCCTGTTGGCCGGAACGCTGGCCGAGGGCATGGATGAGCGCCACGTCATCCTCCTGCTGGAGGCGGTGGACCTGGCGGCCATCCTGCTGTTTATGGTGGGGGGCCGGAAGTTCGTGGCCAAGCTGTACAATCGAGATCTATAGATAAGAAAGCCCTTCTGCCATGGAGCAGAAGGGCTTTCCCTATTGAAATAGATATCCCGGTGGCTGAACCTGCTCCAGAGTCTCCCAATCTAGGACGGAAATCAACTGGAAATACAGGTAGGCGTTCATTTCATCCAAGACCATGGCCATCTCTTCACAGTAGGCTGGGTCAGAGAGCAGCTTGGGGTGAAAGGGCATCTCCCGCCACAGGCGCAGGCCCAGCTGGGGGAACAGGTACTCCGTGCTGAGCTGTTCATCCTCCAGATCATAGATACAGGCGCTGTGGGCTTTTAAGGTGTTTACCAGGTCTTCCGCCGGGGTTTGAAATACCTTCAGTCCATGCAGGAGAATGGGAAGGTGGTGGCTCAGTTCTCCGTCTACCCCGATCTCCACCGCCCGGTCCTGGTAATAGTGTACCAGAAAGAAGAACTCATCCCCCTGGTAGCGGATGCAGGTGAGGGGACCCACTGTTTCTCTGGATATGTCCACCGGGGTGGAGGTGGGAAGCTGGGCCTCCGCACGAAGCTGTTCCACGGCGGTCAAAATCTCCTGGGGCGACATTCCCAGCTTTAAGGGGCCGATGCCCTGATGATAAGCTATACTAAGAGATTTCATATATAATCTGTTCATTAGCGTAAACCAAACAGTTTTTCATACTCCACCAAACAGGTAACCACTTCGTTATAGTATTTTTGCTGCAAGCTACCGTGGTAACCTTCCGAGTCCGGTTTGGATTTTAAGTCATTGACCTCGTGTTGAAGTGCTTCACGATACTTTTTTGCTTGAAGAAGGGAGGTTACTGTAGCGACATATGAAGAATTACCACAGCTTCCGGTTTTTTTGTGATCGGCTACCATCATGCGAATACAGTAGGCTGTATTTGTATTAAAACCATTTCTCAGTAAAGAATTTGCAGGTATAAAATGATGGCGATTACCTCCATTTGCAGTAAATTTATTATAGGGTTGTGCATCAAAATTATATCGAACTCTGTCTTCTTTGTTTTTATTGTTATAGGAGTGTTCTCTGCCATTATCATATACCCGGGTAGAATATTCAAACTTTTCCTTAACACCCCATTTTGTTATATTCCATGTGGAAATAACACCGTTTGTTACATTAGACTTAGAGAAAACAGTAGAGCTACGAAGCTGCCAGGTCGTATTGTTTAAAGTGTAGCACATAAGGGTACCAGAAACAACGCCAAGTGGATTGTCAGCATCAACCATGGCTGCTTTGACTGATATCGATTTGTCTGTAATTGGATAATAAATATACCATATGTCGATGATTGAACCGCGTGAGTTCTTTTCTACATACAATGTACCATTGTCGATAGTTCCGGTTTCGGTCTCGGAAGGAAGAGAAAGAGCATACTGCTCTGAAATTTCTTGAACGTCACTTGGACTAACATCGGAGAGAATATTAGTACTGTTTGTATAGTTGGATGCAGTTTGATAGAAATATGCCCTTATTTCTTTTTGTGCTTCAAGCAGTTCTGTCATTTCGCCCGTATCGTTTAAAAAGTCTACGATGGATGAATCTGCAAGGGCTTCTGGAACAGATAATTGAGAAATAACAACGGAATTATCACTTTCACTAGCAAATGAAAGTAACGATGTTGATAAAACCATACACAAGGATAACAATATTGTAATAAATTTTTTCATAAAACAACCTCCTCTCAACTAACTATAAATCAGTTTGCGAACAATAAGTTTATGCCTTGAAGATTTATTTCCTGAAAATAAGGCCAACTTGCTGTCGATGGCAATTTAAAAAATAAATTTCTGCATTTCATATCCCTACTTTCTCGTAATGCACCTATTTGTCAGTAGTAGACAAAACCCATAATTTGAACAGATACGTTAGAGTTGTTCCGAAAAGCTAAGTAATACTTCCCAGTTTTACGCACTCGAATGGTCTTATTTATGGTGCCAGAATTCTCAGTAAAACTATAAAAATACCCATTACTATCAATTAGACCAGCAGAAATAGACGAGCTTCTTGGTGAGTAGGTGAAGTTCATGGAAACCGTTTCCCCAACCTCTAGAGAAAACGGAGTGTCAGCTTTGAGAAGCTTTCCTGCATCGATGGTAATGTCCAAACGATTGGTTGCCCGGGTATTATCCAGATTAAAACTATCTATGACGGAGATAATCTCAGCTTGTTGCTCTATAGATTGGACATATGATACAGTCTCGGAACAAGGTGCATCGATGTATACTGTGGCAAAGGCTCCAGTACAGCATAGGACTACCATTCCAAGAGAAAGGGACGAAATAAGAAGTTTCTTTGTAAGCTGTTTCATGATTTCCTCCATCGTGATTTCAGATTATAGTGTGTTAGTCAAACCCAAAGTTTCCATCTGGAGCGACAGTACCTTCTTGTTGAAGGTGATCTATGTCTACAAGATTTTCATTTTGAGAACGGTTCATACGCCACAGACAAGTAGATAGCAAGAATACAAATACCAGGAACACGATAGCGGCTACAATGGAAATTCGTTTCCTGAATAAAACAGTAATACCTATTCTTTGCTTCTTGGGAACAGCCTTTGGAGGCTCGGGCTGACTTTCAGGAGAAGATGGCGTTTTTCCTTCTATATCGTGCCCCACCAATTCATCCAGAGACACCCCGTACAGGCGGCTGAGCTCCAGCAGGTTCTCTGTGGAGGGGACAGAACTGCCTACCTCCCACCGGGAGATGGCCTGGCGGGACACGTTGAGACACTCCGCCACATACAGCTGGGAGTATCTGTGCTCTTTCCGCAGTGCCGCTAATTTTTCTGACAGTACCATATTGACACCTCAAATCTATCTAATATCGAACCCAAATGAAACCACATCGGGGTTGCATTTGGGCAAGTATTGGTTGCAACCCCCAGTTTACATGCTCATGGAGCCTTTGTCCAGCAGAGAAAAAGGCCCGCCCCCTGGAATGGCACCATGCGATTCCAGGGGGCGGGCCTTATTTGTGGGGGTAAAACCATCCCGCTCAATTCATTTCAACCAAGATATAGTCGTCTGGGTCAAAGGGGGTGACGCTGCTCAACAACCACTGAGAGACCTCCTCAAATGTAATGTCCTCCCGCTGGCTCAGCACGACATAGTGGGAATCTGCTTGGGCATTTGGCAGGGTCCCGGTGAGCTCCAGACGGTACGGGTACACGGTGTCCTCACACTTCCAGGTGCCGTCTTTCAGCTCCTGGTAGGTGACCATCACACTGTCCTGGCCGCTCTCATAGGTCTTGACCACGTTGGAGGCGGAACAGCCAGCCAGCAGAACCAGGCTCAGGGCCAGGCCCATCAACCATTGCTTTCTCATGGGGAGACACTCCTTTCCTGGGTGGGGGCGGTTGCCCCTCAGATTCAAGTCCAGTGTATCCCATTCTGCGGGGGCCGTCAACCGTCCAGGTCTTGAATGTTCATCTTGTCCAGCTGTTTTTTCCGGCTGTACTTCTCCCGACAGGCGGAGTAGATGCCCAACAGCACCAAGGTGGGAATGTTGTACATCAAAAACAGCAGGAGGGTGGGGACGAGAATGTCACCAAAGCTCTGATGCTCCGTGGGAATATAGGCGTATAGGGCGGCCCCAAAGGTGACGCACAGGCTAAAGAGGAAGGTGAGGCTGGGCAACACCAGCCCCGGCCATCGGCTCTCCCGGCGGGAGAGAAAGATTTGCAGCAGAACGATGCCCACCAGCAGGGCAAGGGTGATGAGGGCGTTTATGGGATTGAACATATCATGGTCCTCCTTGTTGTTTTTTGTACTGGGTGATGAGCAGCTTGGCGGTGTCAAAGTCCAGCTTATCCTGGAGGGCCAGCCGCTTGATGAGGGCGATGTACGGCTCGCCCTCCACCTGGTCGCTCAATTGTATTTTTTGAATCAGGCGGTCCAGCCGCAGCCGCACCGTGGGGTAAGTCACCCCATATTGACGGGCCATCTCCTTCAAAGACCCGGAGGAGAGAAGAAACTTTTTGATAAACACCAGGTCTTCCTCCTCCAGATTGGCCATCCACTCGGGCATGATATCCAGTGCCACGAGGCATACCCTCCTTTCTTTAACAATGTTCATTATATACTTTAATAAAATTAAAGTCAATATGAAAGTAAGAGCTGCCGCATCTGCGACAGCTCTTGGGTTTACTCCTGGAGAAAGAGCCGGATTTTCTCCTGTGGGTCGGTATTTTTTAAGTATACAATGTTAAATTCCCGGATAATGGGGTCTCCCTCCATCCAGAACTTGCCCAGCTGGGGGTCGCTGTCCGCCAAAGCCTCATAGACAAAGCTGACCCCCAGGTTTTGCTTCACTGCATCCAAAATCAGCTTAAAGGAGCTGATGCAGATGTGGCGGTCAAACCGCTCCAGAGACTCGTTGTAGCCCTTGAGCTTCTGTTCCAGAATGGCCCGGGTGCCGGAGCCCGCCTCCCGGTGGATGATGGTGGCGGAGAGCAGCTCGGGCAGTCCCACCTTGCGGCCACAGAAGGGGTGGTTTTTGTGGCAGATCCCCACAAAGGGCTCCTGACGAAACAGCTGCCATTCAAAGTGGGTCTTGCTAAAATACCCCTCTACCACTGCAAAGTCCAGCTGGCCGTCGTCCAGCATTTGCAGCAGGTGCTCGGTGTTGTCCACAATGAAGGTGAGGGCGTGGTCCTGGCTGGTGAGGAAGCGGTTGACCCGGTGGTTGATGACGTAGTCCCCGATGGTCTTGGTGGCCCCCACCTTCAGCTCCAGTACGTGCGGATTGGAGAGTTTGCGCCGCACCTCCAGGTCGTTGTGCTTCACCGAGCGGGCATATTCCTCCAACGCCCGCCCCTGTGGGGTCTGAATCAGCTGCCGCCCGGCGTAGGTAAACAGGCTGCACCCGTACTCGTGCTCCAGAAATTGAATGTGATGGGTGACGGCAGGCTGAGAAAGATGCAGAATTTGGGCGGTTTTGCGGTAATTCATCTCCTCACACAGGATGAGGAAGGTTTCCATTCGATAATCCAGCATAGATATACCCCAGTTCTTTCATAGGTAAAGTGGGTGATTCAGAATTTGAATCGTTGTATCATTAAGTCGAATCAATTATATCATCGAAGGTATGGTATAATCAACACGCTTAATTCTGCGAAAAAATGAACAAAGGAGAGGGAGATATGAACGTGATCGTCATCGGCGGCGTTGCCGCAGGCACCAAGACCGCCGCCAAGCTCAAGCGTGAGAACCGGGACGCCAACGTCACCATCTACACCAAGAGCCAGGACATTTCCTACGCCGGGTGCGGCCTGCCCTACTATGTGGGCGGCAGCATTGAGACCCGGGACGAGCTGATCGTCAACACCCCCGCAAAGTACAAGGGCCTGACCGGCGTGGACGTGGTCACCGGTATGGAGGCCACCTCCGTGGACGCCAACGCCAAGACCGTGACCGTGCGCAACGTGGTGAGCGGTGAGGCCAACACCGTCAGCTATGACAAGCTGGTGGTGGCCGTGGGCGCTGAGCCCTTTGTGCCCCCCGTGGAGGGCGTGAACCGGAAGGGCGTGTACACCATGCGTACCCCCGACGACGCCATCGGTCTGCGTGCTTACGTGGACGATAACCACTGCCGCAACGCTGTGGTGGTGGGCGGCGGCTTCATCGGCCTGGAGATCGCCGAGAACCTCATGGCCAAGGGCCTGAACGTCACTGTGGTGGACATGGCCGACCAGCTGATGCCCAACATCTTTGACGCTGAGGTGGCCGACTACGTCCGCCGCAAGCTCCAGGCTAAGGGTATGCGTGTGCGCACTGGCACCGCCCTCAAGGGCATTGTGGGCACCGAGAAGGCCACTGGCGTGGACACCAGCGCCGGCGTGCTGCCCGCCGACGTGGTGGTGCTGGCCATCGGCATCCGTCCCGCCACCGGTTTCCTGGCTGAGTCCGGCCTGGAGATGGTGAAGGGCACCATCGTGGTGGACGACCACCAGCGCACCAACCTCAACGATGTGTACGCCGTGGGCGACTGCGCCATGGTGCACAACCGCATCACCGGCAAGGGCCAGTGGTCCGCCATGGGCTCCACCGCCAACATTACCGGCCGGTGCCTGGCCAAGAACCTCACCGGCACCGATGCCCCCTACCTGGGCTGCATGGGCACCGGCGTGGTCCGTCTGGCCGACGACCTCAACGCTGGCCGCACCGGCCTCACCGAGGCTCAGGCCAAGGCTGAGGGCTATGACGTGGTCACTGTGACCTGCGTCACCGACGACAAGGCCCACTACTATGCCGACGCCTCCTCCTTCGTCACCAAGCTCATCGCCGACAAGACCACCGGCAAGCTGCTGGGTATCCAGGTGCTGGGCGGCGGCGCTGTGGACAAGATGGTGGACATCGCCGTCACCGGCATTGCCATGGGCGCCAAGGTTGCCGACTTCGACACCCTGGACTACGCCTATGCGCCTCCCTTCTCCACTGCCATCCATCCCTTCGTCCAGGCCTGCTACATCCTGGAGAACAAGATGTCCGGCGCCTTTGAGACCTTCACTCCCGCCGAGTACGCCGCTGGCGCTGCCAAGGACTACCGCGTGCTGGATGCTCACCCCGCCGCCACTCTGCCCGGCGCCACTTGGGTGAACCTGTCCACCGTCAACGGCCCCATCGAGGGCACCACGCTGGACGACAAGCTGCTGCTGGTGTGCGCCAAGGGCAAGCGCGGCTACTTCCTGCAGAACCGCCTGAAGGCCCTGGGCTACACCAACACCCGCGTGTTGGAGGGCGGCGCCTTCATCAACACTGTGAAGATTTCCGTCCCCGGCACCGCTCTGAGCGCCGCTGAGATTAAGCGGGTGAAGGGCCTGGGCTGCCTCCAGGACAAGCGTTACCCCGACGTGTTCAACGTGCGTATCATTACCCGCAACGGTAAGATCACCGCCGACGAGCACCGTGCCGTCATCGAGGCCGCTGAGAAGTTCGGCAGCGGCGAGGTGACCATGACCACCCGTCTGACCCTGGAGATTCAGGGCGTGAAGTACGAGAACATTCAGCCCCTCATCGACTTTGTCAACGAGCGCGGCCTGCTCACCGGCGGCACCGGCTCTCTGGTGCGTCCTGTGGTGGCCTGTAAGGGTACCACCTGCCAGTACGGCCTGCTGGACTCCTTCTCGCTCAGCGACAAGATCCACGAGCGCTTCTATCTGGGCTACCACACTGTGACCCTGCCCCACAAGTTCAAGATCGCCGTGGGCGGCTGTCCCAACAACTGCGTCAAGCCTGACCTGAACGACCTGGGCATCGTGGGTCAGCGTGTCCCCATGGTGGACCTGTCCAAGTGCCGTGGCTGCAAGGTGTGCCAGGTGGAGAACGCCTGCCCCATCAAGGTGGCCAAGGTTGTGGACGGCAAGGTGATCATCGATCCCAACGAGTGTAACAACTGCGGCCGCTGCAAGGGCAAGTGTCCCTTCGGCGCTCTGGAGGAGTACACCGAGGGCTACAAGGTCTACGTGGGCGGCCGCTGGGGCAAGAAGGTTGCCCATGGCCACCCCCTGAGCAAGATCTTCACCAGCGAGGAAGAGGTTCTGGACGTGGTGGAGCGCGCCATCCTGTTCTTCCGTGACGAGGGCATCACCGGCGAGCGTTTTGCCGATACCATTGATCGTCTGGGTATGGAGTATGTGGAGGATAAGCTGCTCAACCAGGCCATCAACAAGGAAGCCATCCTGAACAAGACCGTTAAGGGCGGCGCCAGCTGCTAATTATACATCCAAGAATAGAAAAGGACCCTTTCCCAGGCCGTCGGCCTGGGAAAGGGTCCTTTCGTCTTTCAAACAACCACAAGACAATGTCAGAAGAAAAAAGTGTCATGTATGGTCAAAAAGCCCTCGGCAGAGTTTTCCCGCCCGGGGGCGGGAAAATCAATTGAAATCTGTTTTTCCCGGGGACATGCGCATCGGGAAAAACACTTCTCAGCCCGTCAGTGTGGCCTTGGGTCGCCCTTTGACCCAAGGATGCATGCAGCGGGCTGCACTCACTCTTAAAAATGCTGGCATTTTTAAGAATCTAGGTTGTTTTCCTTGCGCAGCACGTCAATGGGGGTGACGGTGATCTGCCCCTCGCCGCTGAGCAGGTTGTCCGGCATAAACAGCCGCTGGCTGCAATCCAGGCCCTCAAAGGTGATGGGGACCAGCTCCGCCACGTCTCGCTCCGCCCACTGGGCGGCGGCGTCGTAGATGTGGGAGATGGTGGGCACGGTGGCGTGGCCCCGCACCTCGTAGCTCAAAACATTGGGGCCGTCGTCGTAGTCGTAGGTGACCACGGGGGTGCCGTCGTTTTCAATGTGTCCGTGAATCATGATGAGCAGCCGCCCCGCCTGCCGCATTTTCTCTGCGGTGGGTACGATCTCTTCGGGCTGAATTTGAATTTTTTCATTGGTCTGCATGGTGACATCCCCTCACTTTTTAACAGATTCTCGGCAACTGTGCGCCGGATAGCTTGGATAACACGCGGTGGGCTCCAAAGACGGTTTTCAGTACCGCCCGGCCCGGGAATTGGGTGGTGATGGAGCCGATGATGGCGGCGTTCTCGCCGCCGGGAGTGCGGTGTAGGGCCTCCAGCACCGCCGGAGCGGTCTCGGGGTCCACCACCGCCAGCAGCTTGCCCTCATTGGCGCAGTACAGAGGGTCCAGCCCCAGAAGGGCACAGGCGGCCTCCACCTGGGGCCGCACCGGCACGGCGTCCTCCTGCACCTGGGCACACAGGGGGGTGCCCTCCACAAACTCATTGAGCACCGTGGCCACGCCGCCCCGGGTGGGGTCACGCAGCACCCGCGCGCCGCCCACAGAGAGAGCCGCAGCGGCCAGCTGATTCAGAGGCATACAGTCAGAGACCAGTTCATCCCCCTGGAGCATCCCGCTTCGAGCCAGCATCACGGCGGTGCCGTGGTCGCCCACGGTGCCGCTTATAAGAATTTGATCTCCCTCCCGGATGGCCTGGGGGGACAGCCCCAGCCATTTCACTTCCCCAATGCCGGAGGTGTTCAGGTAAATCCCGTGGCCGTGTCCTCGCTCCACCACTTTGGTGTCCCCGGTGACTACCTGCACCCCACAGGAGGCGGCGGTGGCAGCCAGAGAGGTGATGATGCGCTTTAAATCTTCCACCGGGAAGCCCTCTTCCAAGATCATGCCCAGGCTCAGATATTTGGGCACCGCTCCGCACATGGCAAGATCGTTGACGGTGCCGCACACGGCCAGCTTGCCAATGTCCCCGCCGGGGAAGAAGATGGGGTCAATGACAAAGCTGTCGGTGGAGAAGGCCAGGGGGCCGCTCACATCCAGCAATGCCCCGTCCCCCAGGGGGGCCAGGTGGGGGTTTTGCAGGGCGGGGAGAAGCAGCTCCTCAATGAGCTGGGCGGTGCGGCCTCCGCCGCTGCCGTGGTCTAAGGTGATATATTCTGGTTCCATCCTGGGTCATTCCCTTCCATAGAGATAGGCGGCGGCGCAGGCTCCCTCCCCGGACACCATACACGGCCCCACCGGGTTGTCCGGGGTACACACGGTGCCGAACAGAGGGCACTCACGGGGGCCAATGCGCCCACAGATCACATCCCCGCACCGACAGGGGGAGGGGGTAGTCTGTGGGGCAGGGGAGAAGCCAAAGCGGGCGGCGGCGTCATAGGCGGCAAATTCCGGCTTCAACCCAAAGCCGCTGTTTGGAATATTACCCAACCCCCGCCAGGTGTCGTCTTTTGGGTCCAGCACCTGGGCCATCACTCCCTGGGCCATTTGGTTGCCCTCACGGGACACCGCCCGGGTGTATTCGTTTTCCAGCTTGGGGGCGTGATTCTTCACCTGGGTGATAAGCAGGTGGAGGGCCGCCACCAGGTCCCCCGCCTCAAAACCCGCCACCACGGCGGGTTTTTCATATTCCTGGGGGAGGAACAGGAAGGCATCCGCCCCCAAAATGGTGGCCACATGGCCGGGGCACAGAAAGCCGTCCACCCCGAAGTCCTCTTGGCTCAGCAGAGCCCGGAGGGCGGGGGGCGTGGCTTTCAGCAGGCACAGCAGGGAGAAGTTTTGGAGCCCCTGCCGTTGGGCCTCCAGCACCGCCAGGGCGGTGACGGGGGCGGTGGTCTCAAATCCAACCCCCAGGAACACCACCTGTTGTTCCGGGTGGGCTTTGGCCAATTCTAAGGCATCCATGGGGGAGTATACCACCTGGATGTCTGCCCCCAGGGCCTTTTGCCGCCGCAAATCAAACCCAGGCTTGGAGCCTGGTACCCGCATCAAATCCCCGTAGGTGGTGAGGGTGACCCCGGGCAGAGCGGCTATGCGCAATACCTCGTCCATCACATTGGCGGGGGTGACACACACCGGACAGCCGGGCCCGGAGATCAGCTTCACCTGAGGGGGCAGCAGCTGCCGCACCCCGGTGCGGGCCAGGGCCATGGTGTGGGTGCCGCACACCTCCATGAGACGCATGGGGGGCAGGTGTGGGTCACGGATGGCCTCCACCAACCGCTCCAGGCCCTGGGGGCGGCGGAAATCCGCTTCACAGAGCATTGGCCACCTCCTGGAGGGCTTGCAGGTTTTGCAGCGCCTGCTCCTGGCTGAGCCGCTCCATGGCAAACCCGGCGTGGACCAGCACGTAGTCCCCCACCTGGGGGTTGCGGATGAAGTCCAGGCGCACCGAGCGGCGAATGCCGCCCGCCTCGGCGATGCCCTCCTTGTTGTGAATTTCCATGAGCCGCAGGGGCACGGCCAGACACATAGTCATCCTTCCTTTCTCCGCGCTGCCGCGGCGATCAGCTGTCCCAGGGCAATTCCCTCGTCGTTGGTGGACACCCGGGAGTGGTGATAGGCCCGGAACCCCTGGGCGGCCAGTGCGTCCAGGATGCGGGGCAGTAGATACATGTTTTGAAAGACGCCGCCAGAGAGTACCACCCGATTGAGTCCGGTGTGCTTCCGGGCGAATTGGCACTGTTTCACCGCCAATTCCACCATGGCGTTCATAAACTGGGCCGCCAGCAGGTGGGGGGAATCGCCCGCCGCTTTGCGTTCCATCAGGGCGGCGGTGAGGGCGGGGGTGTTCAGGCGGCACACGCCGTCCACCGTCTCCACCTCCACCGGGAGGGCCTGGGTGATGTCATCCTGGGCCATGTGCTCCAGGCGGATGGCGCTCTCCCCCTCGTAGTGGACGGGGGAGGAGCCCCCCAACAGGGCATACACCCCGTCAAAGAGCCGCCCCATGCTGGAGGCAGGGGGACAGTTGAGCCCGGCTTTCAGCTGTAGGGTGAGCAGCTGGGCCTGGGGGGCGATGGAGTGTTCTTCCAGCCCTGCCTCCACCAGCAGGCTGTGGGCGATGCGCTGGGGGTCCCGGGTGCAGGCGTCCCCGCCGGGCAGGCGGATGGGGGAGATGGAGGCCAAGCGGGTGAAGCCGTGGGCGTCTCCCGCCAGACACTCGGCCCCCCATATGGTGCCGTCTGTACCCAGCCCCGTGCCGTCCCACACAAGGCCGATGCAGGGCCCTGTGAGGCCGTTATCCGCCATGCAGGAGAGCATATGGGCGTGGTGGTGCTGTACTTGGAGCAGGGGAACATTTAGCTCACGGGAGAGCTGTTGAGCCACCTGGGTGGACAGATAGTCCGGGTGGAGGTCGCAGGCCAGCCCTTCCACCTCCACCCCGAAGAGGGTGCGGAAGTGGTGGAGCTGGGTTTGGTAGTGCTCCAACGTCTCCATGTTTTTCAAATCCCCGATGTGCTGACTCAGCAGGGCATCCTGGCCCTTGCCCAGGGCAAACCCCGCCTTCTGTTCCGCTCCACACCCCAGCAGGCCGTGGACGGGGATGGGTACCTCCAACGGTTGGGGCACATAGCCTCGGCTGCGGCGCAGGGGGTACTCCTTCCCCCGGAAGATGCGGAGGAGGGAGTCGTCACACCGGGTGACAATGTCCCGGTTGTGGAGGAGAAAGCCGTCGGCGATGCCTTGGAGGCCCTCCACCGCCGCCTGGTTACTGATGAACACGGGGCAGTCCGAGGGGTTGGCGCTGGTCATCACCAGAGCGGAAAAGCCCTCCATGAGCAGGTAGTGCAGGGGAGTGTAGGGGAGCATAATCCCCAACTCCGGGGTGTGGCTCAGGACATCCGGGGCAGGGTTCCGCTTGCGCAGCAGCACAATGGGCCGCCGCCAGCTGCCCAGCGCTTTTTCCTCTTCCGGGGAGAGGTGGCACAGGGCACGGGCGGCATCTACGTCGGCGCACATGAGGGCCAATGGCTTCCCTTCCCGCTCTTTGCGCTGCCGCAACCGGGAAGCGTACTCGGGCAGACAGGCCAGGTGGAAGCCACCCAGCCCCTTCACCGCCACAATCCCGCCCTGTCTCAGCCGCGCCTGGGCTAGCCGGATGGGGGCGCCCTCCACGGCCTGTCCCGCCCCGTCCAGGTAGGTGAGGGTGGGGCCGCAGTTGGGGCAGCAGGTGGGCTGGGCGTGGTAGCGGCGGTCGGTGATGTCGGTGTACTCGCCTTGGCATTCTTCGCACATGGGGAACACCCCCATGGCGGTGCGCTTCCGGTCATAGGGCACGCTTTGGACAATGGTGAACCGGGGCCCGCAGTTGGTGCAGTTGAGAAAGGGGTGGCGGTACCGCCGGTCCTTGGGGTCTCGCATCTCCCGCAGACAGTCCTCACAGATGCCCACGTCCGGGCTTACCTGGGTGTCCGGGAGGGTTTCCCCCACGCTGGGCAGAATGTGAAAGCCCGTCTCTCCGGTGGGGGGAATGGAAACGGTGCTGACCCGGCGAATGCGGGCCAGCACCGGGGCCTGTTGCTGCAATTGTGGGACAAACTGGGTCACCTGGTCCGGCTGCCCCTCCAGCTCCAGCTCCGCCCCCTGGGAGGTGTTGCGGATGAAGCCGGACAGGCCCAGCTGGGTGGTGAGGCGGTGGACGGTGGGACGAAACCCCACCCCCTGCACCAGCCCCTCCACCTCCAGGCGAATGCGGGAGCGCTCAGCCATCGGCTTTCTCGGCTGCTGCCTTGGCGGCTTTGGCGGCCTCTGCCTTGGCCTTCAGCTCGGCGATCTGCTCCGGGGTCAGCTTGGGGGGCGGCGCCTTCTTGATGAAGGTGCCGGAGACCAGGAAGTCCTCGGGCTTGGTGCCCACGATCATGTAGTCGTCACTGAGCTCGATGGACTTTCGGGCGCAGAAGTCCGCGCACATGGAGCAGAAGGTGCAGCTGGTCAGGTCAAAGGTGAGGGTGATTTTCTGGTCCCCGTTGGGCAGAGGTTCCATGGTGCGCTCCATGCACTGGGGGGCGCACACCCGCATACACATCCCGCAGTTGACGCAGGTTTCCGGGTGGTAGATGATGCGGCCCCGGTAGCCGGGGGCTGCCTTGGGGGGCTCTCCCTTGGGGAACTTCTCGGTGGCCGGGGCGCGGAACAGGTTGCCCAGAGCTTTTGTGAGGTAGGGAATCATGCCTGACGCATCTCCTTCCGCTTTTCAGCCAGTATTTCGGCGGCCTTGGCCAGAGCGGCCATGATGGCCTCGGGCTTGGGGGTGCAGCCGCCCACGGACACGTCCACATGGGTGTACTTCTCCAGGGGACCGTCCACACAGTAGCTGCCCTTAAAGACGTTGCCGGAGCGGGGGCAGGAGCCCAAGCTCACCACCACCCGGGGTTCGGGGACCTGGGCCAGGGTGCGCACCAGGCGGTCACGGGTCTGGGAGGTGACGGGGCCGCTGACCACCACGATGTCCGCTTGGCGGGGGGTTCCGGTGAGGCGGAAGCCCAGCCGTTCGGCGTCATACCGGGGGGTGAGCACCGACACCAATTCAATGTCACAGCCGTTGCAGGAGCCTGCATTGATATGGAAAATCCAGGGACTTTTGGCCATGCTCTTGTCAATCATTCGTTGAAACATTTCCTTGTCCCTCCTTACAGGCCCAGCCAGACCAAAATGAGACTGATGAGGGCCAGACCGGCCACCACCGTCCAGTAGAATTTGAACACTTGCTCCACCTTGAACCGGGCGCACACGGCGTGGGGCACGCTCATGGTGACAAAGGTGAGCACCACGCTGAGGACCACCATCACCAGGGCGTCCAGAGCGGCGTACCCGGTGGAGATGCCGCCCAGGAACAGCACGCAGAAGAGGGCGCACATGACGTACATTTTCACGCAGTGGGTGAGCCGGAACAGTCCGGCGGGGGGGCCGCTGTACTCGGCCAAGGTGCCCTCGCAGATCTCGGTCTCCGCCTCGGCGATGTCAAAGGGGTGCATGCCGATCTCACAGGGGATGACGAAGAGCATGGCCAGAGCGGCGGGAATCATGCTCCAGTGGAAGAGCATATTGCCATTGATGGCCTGCCAGTCCACAATGGCCTGGAGGGAGAAGGTGACCCCCAGAGGGGAACCCTCACCCGCCATGCGGCCCACGGCCAGCATCACCAGCACGAAGGGCAGCTCGTAGGAGATCATGGCCACCATTTCCCGGCTCAGGCCCACCCCGGCGAAGGGGGAGCCGGAGGCGGCAGCGCCCACGATCATGGACGCACCCACCACCGTCAGGAGGTAGAGGATGACCACCAGGTCCGCGGAGGTGGAGTACACGGAGTAGGAGAACACGGGGACGAACAGGGCCACGGTGATCAGGGCGGCAAAGCCCAGCACCGGGGCGGCCAGGAACAGTCCCTTGCGGGCGTGGCGGGGGATGATGGTCTCCTTGCCGCAGCACTTGAGGAAATCGTACCAGGGCTGGAGCAGGGGCGGGCCCACCCGGTTTTGCATCCGGGCCACCAGCTTGCGGTCCAGGCCCGCCAGTAGCACCCCCACCACTACACAGAACAGCAGGCCGGGGAATACCAGCACATGGAAGATCGTCCAGAGAAGATTTGTCATGTCAGGTACCCCCTTTACAGAAAGATGACGCACAGCACCAGAGCCACAGCCATGGCGGCGGCGCCGTACAGGGTGTAGTCGTTGACCACGCCGCTGTGCCAGTTGTGCATGAAGGAGAAGTAATGTCTCCAGTTGTGTTTGAAGCCCCAGAACAGGTCGCTGCCTCCCACCTGGGAGTACACGCTGGCCTCACCGGAGAAGAAGGAGTCGTACTTGGGGTCCGTATCCGTGTCGGCGGTGATCTGGGAGGTGACGGTGGCCTTCTCGTCTCCGCCCAGCAGGGCCACGATGCACACGGCCAGGGTCACGGAAATGAGCAGCAGCAGCCACATCACAGGCTGCCAGGCCCCGGACAGGGAGAAGCCGGAAACCAGGGAGGATTCCACCCCGTGGGCGGCGGCGTACCCGGTGCCCATGGCGGCGTCAATGTACCCGGAGGCATTGGTAGCGGCCTGGGTGGCGGGGGTGAGCAGCCACTGCTGCACCTGGTCGGGGAACAGACCGGGCAGGATGCACAGGGCGGCCAGAATCCACATGGGAATGCGCATCCCCAGAGAGACTTCACGGGTATGTGCAAACTTGGGGTTGAGCTGGCCGAAGAACACGCTCTGCGCCACCTTGATGAAGGAGGCCAGAGTGAGCACGCTGGTGATGAGGGCGGCCACGCACACCACCACGAAGAAGAAGTTGCCCGTCTCTCCCGCCTTCTGGAAGGTGGCCTGATAGATCATCCACTTGGAGGCAAAGCCGTTGAAGGGGGGCAGGCCGCTGATGGAGGCCGCGCCAATGAGGAAGAGGGCGCAGGTGCCGGGCATCTTCTTGGAGAGGCCGCCCAGCTCGTCCAAATCCAGACTGCCGGTGGCGTGCTGGACCGCACCGGCGGTGAGGAACAAAAGACCCTTGAAGATGGTGTGGTTCATGGCGTGGAACAGGCCAGCAGACATGCCAAGAGCGGAGCCCAGGCCGATGACGGTGATCACATACCCCACCTGGGAGATGGAGTGGAAGGCCAGCAGCCGCTTAAAGTTGTGCTGGTTGAAGGCCATGGTGACGCACACGAACATGCTGATGACACCCACCCCGGTGACAAAGTACTGCACGAAGGGCTGGTCCATGTTCTGGTACAGGCAGTAGCACAGGCGGATGATGCCGTACACGCCGCACTTGGTCAGAACGCCCGAGATCATCAGAGAGATGGAGGCGGGGGCCACGGCGTGGGCGTCGGCGGCCAGGGGGTGGAAGGGGAACAGGAAGGCCTTGGAGCCGAAGCCCACAAAGAGGAAGGCGAAGGCGATGAGAATCACCGGGGAGGAGGCAGTGGGCAGCAGAGAGGCAATCTGGGCCAGATTCAGGGTGTGAAGCTGGGAGTAGAGGAGGGCGATGCCAATGAGCACCGAGGTGGAGCCCAGAGAGCCCACCACCAGGTACTTGAAGGCGCCCTCCAGAGCCCCCTCGTAGTGGTTGCGGAAGGCGGTGAGGGCCACGGCGGTGAAGGTCATGATCTCGATCATGACAAACATGTTGAAGAGGTCCCCGGACAGCACCAGGCCCAGCACGGAGCCGGACAGCATCAAAAACAGGGTATAGTAGTTGACCAGGGAGTCGTCGTGGCTCATGTAGAAGAAGGAGTAGACGCCGGAGACGAACACGGCCACCACCACAATGAGGGCGAAGAACAGGCTCAGAGCGTCCACTTCCAGGCTGTTGCCGATGGCCCAGCCCTCTACCGGTTCCCAGTTGCCCAGCCAGTAGTTGATGACCTGGCCCTCCAGCAGCACCGGCTGGATGAGGGCGAGGATGAGCACCAGGGAGACCAACATGGAGAGAAACACCACAGTGTTGCGCACCTTGGCGTTGCGCCGTCCCACCAGGGAGGAGATAAAGGCCCCCAAAAACAGGGACATGATGGCCAGGATGGGGAAGTTGTTGATGAAGTTAGAAAAATCGAATGTCATCCTCGTAACCTCCTAATCTGGTCCGACTCCAAAGTGCCGTACTGTTTGTAGAGCATGATGATGAGACTCAGGGTCATGGCGGTGGTACACGCGCCAATGACGATGGAGGTAAGGGTGAGGGCCTGGGGAATGGGGTCTACGAAAAAGGTGTCGCGGGTCAGCTCCGAGATGTTGAAGATGGGAGCGGTGCCGCCGTCGTGAAAGCCCACGGAGACGATGAGCAGGTTGACGCCGTAGTCCACCAGGCCCATGCCCACGCAGATCTTGAAGAGGTTCTTTTTCGTCACCATACAGTAGATGCCCAGGGCGATGAGAAAGAAGCAGACCAGGTAATTGGTGAATATCATGCCGCATCCTCCTCCTTTTCCTCGGGAGACTCGTGTTTGTCGTCCTCCAGCACGCTGAGCATCATGATCAGCAGACAGGTGATGCCCGCCATCACGTGGTAGCCCACCGCATCGTTCATCAGGATGCTGGTGTCCACCTGTTGCCCGGCAAAGACGAAGTTGACGCAGAAGTTCAGGCCCGTGAACACACCCACCAGGGCGATGACCACGTACATGATCTCCGCCACCGTCTCACTGGAGTGGAGCATGTGCTCGTTGAAGGAGTGCTTGACGCCCCAGCCGCCGTACCCCAGGTACACCAGCAAAATGGCGCTGGCCACCAGCACGCCGCCCTGGAAGCCGCCGCCGGGGCTGGTGCTGCCGTGGAGCACCACGTAGCAGCCGAAGACGCAGGCCAGGGGAAGGAACAGGTCGGAGGCGCACCGGGAGATGGCATGGGTCTTTTTATAGGTCTTCATGGCCCTGGTCCTCCTTTTTCACAGAATGGGCAGCCTTGCGCAGGATCACCAGGGAGCCTGCGATGGCGGCGATGAGAATGAAGCTCTCACCCATGGTATCGTAACCACGGAAGTTGAAGACCACGGAGAAGACCACGTTGTCGGCGGCGGTCTTTTCCAGGTTCTCGTTGACCATAATGGCGGCGGCGCCGTCGGCGTTGGAGTTGTCATAGGAGCTGGGGTCTTCGTACAGCCCCACCAGGTCGGTGTTGGTGCCGTCGTAGGTGGGAGGGCTGCCTGCCATGCGCCACCCGGCCCATACGCCGCAGGCCAGGAGTACCACAAGGGTCAGAGCCAAGACCACTTTTTTCGTACCGCTCATTTCTGCTCCCCCTTTCGTCCGTACACCTTACGCAGGGCGATGATGTAGAGAATGGTGGACAGCACCGCCCCCACGCTGGCTTCCGCGATGGCCACGTCCGGGGCCTGCAAGAGCACAAACTCCAGGGCCACAAAGGAGCCGGTGGCCGCCAGGGCGATCACTGAGTCGATGACCTTTTTGGCGTTCACCGCCACAATGGCGGAGGCCACAATGCCGCAGAGCACCAGGGTGTTCAGGACAAAAACCAAGGTACCATTCATTGGGGATCATCCTCCTTATAGTCGTCGATGATCGGCTCCGGGTTGGGCTTCACCGAGCGGTAAGCGCCCTTGCACAGAGCGTGGTTGGACACCGGGTTGGTGCCCAGCACAAACAGCAGGATGAACACCAGCTTCACCACCACAGAGCCGCTCATGCCGTTGGCCACCACATACACGATGCTGGCCAGGATGACAAAGATGGTGCCCATGGTGGAGATGCAGGTGGAGGCCTGGAGCCGCCCGAACACGTCCGGCATGCGCAGGATGCCCAGGGTGCCGATGAAGGCGAAGAACAGGCCGATGGCCATGAGGACAGCCACCACAATATCAACCGTTTCCATACCTCACAGCCTCCTTTCCAGATAGCGGCCCACAAACACGGTGCTGACAAAGCCCAGCAGGGCCACCACCAGGGCGATGTCCAGGTAGATGGTGCGCCCGGTGTGCAGGGAGTAGAGCACCAGGGCCAGAGCGGTCACCAGGTCCAAGGCGTCCATGGCGCAGATGCGGTCGGCGGCCGTGGGGCCCCGGAATACCCGGTAGAGCAGGAGCAGGTCCAGAATGATGCACACGATGGCACCAATTAAAAAGACTGTCATTTCCAAATCCTCCCGATCCAGCGTTCCATGGTTCCCTTGATGGCGTCCCCGGCCTTGTCCCGGTCGGTCTCCGCCACGTCGATCCAGTGGACGTAGTAGTAGTTGCGCCCCTCCTGGTCCTGGGCGGTCTCCATGGTGATGGTGCCCGGGGTGAGGGTGATGCAGTTGGACACCATGGCGATGCCGTAGTCACTTGTCAGGTTGGGGGAGCCGGGAATGCGCAGAATGCCCGGCTTGTAGCTGAGCTTGGGGCTCAAAACCAGCTTGGCCATGCTCACGTTGGCCTTGATGATCTCCCAGAAGAAGATGATGACGCAGTAGAATACCAGCAGGATGAGCCGCACCGGGTTGTAGAGGTAGAAGGCCCGGCTGTGGATGAAGAAGCGGCAGGCGAAGGCCGCCACAATCACCGACACGATGCCGCCCAGGATGAGCTCCCGGGGGGCAAAGGACCAGGTGAGGAGCATCCAGAAGAGGAAGCACACAATGGCGGTGGACAGCCAGGCGGTAAAGCGGAAGCCCTTCATGACGGACACCTCCCGATCTGAGCGTCGATTTTCTGGCTCAGCCAGTCCACCAGCTCCTTGAGGCCCGACCCGTCCCGGTTGGACAGGCGGAACACCGCCACCTCCGGGTTTTGCTCCCGGGCGGAGTGCTCCACCCGCTGGTCGTCAAAGTCGAAATAGTCCTTCAAGTCGTACTTATTCATCACCAGCGCCTGGGTGGTGGCGAACATCAGGGGGTATTTCTCCACCTTGTCGTCCCCCTCGGGGATGGAGAGGAGGGCCACCCGGAAGCTCTCGCCGATGTTGAACTCCGCCGGGCACACCAGGTTGCCGATGTTCTCCACGAAGATGACGTCCAGGTTGTCCAGATCGAACTCGGGGAGCATCTTCTCAATGCTCATGGCCTCGATGTGGCAGGCCCCGTCGGTGTCAATCTGAGTGACGGGAATGCCCATGGCGTGGATGGCGTCGGCGTCAATCTGTCCGGCGATATCCCCTTCGATGACACCAATGCGGTAGCGCTCCCGCAGGGCGTTGATCAGGGCCACAATGGTGCTGGTCTTGCCCGCACCGGGGGAGCCCATGACGTTGACCAGGCACACCTGGTGTTGGGCCAGCTTTGCCTTCACGGCGTCGCTGACGTCCTCGTTCCAGGCCATGACCTGGTGCATAACTTTGATTTCCATCAGTCAACCTCCAAACTCTCAATGTAGAATTCCCGGCCTTGAATCAGCTTTAGGTGGGTGGACCCGCACTGGGGACAGCGGACATGGCGGCGGTCGATAGGACTGTCCTGGTTGCAGTCCAGACAGTGGATGACCACCGGAAGCCGCTGGATGTCCAGCACTGCCCCCTGGGCGATGGTGCCCTGGCTGATGACGTCGAAGTAATCCTGGACACACTGGGGAACCACGCCGGAATACTCCCCCAGCTTGATGTGTACGGTTTTCACCTTTGTGGCCCCGTGTTCCTGAGCCACTTGTTCGGCGATGTCCAGAATGCTCTGGGTGATGGCAAGCTCGTGCATGGCAGTTTATCGGTCCAGGCAGGAGAAGCAGGGGTCGATGGAGGCCACGATGAGGCCTGCGTCTGCCACCGTGTTCCCCCGCAGCATGACGGGGACGGTGGGGGCGTTTTTGAAGGTGGGCACGTGGAGGCTCACCCGGTGGTTATTGAGGCCGCCGTCGGTGACCACCTTGTACACCAGATGGCCCCGGGGTGCCTCGTGGCGGGCAATGAACTCTCCCGCGGGCACCTTGGGAATGCGATTGCCCAGGTTGATGGGGCCCTCAGGCAGATTGTCCACCGCCTGGCGGATGATCTTGATGCTCTCGTAGATCTCCAGCACCCGGATCACTACCCGGGCGTACACGTCTCCGGACTCCTGGACGGGGACGGTGAAGTCGAAGTCCTCGTAAGAGGAGTAGGGGGCATCCCGGCGCACGTCCATGTCCACCCCGGAGGCCCGGGCGTGGGGGCCCACAGCACCCAGCCGGATGGCGTCCTCTCGGGTGAGGATGCCCACACCCTTGGTGCGCATGGCCAAGGTCTTGTCGTGGGTGAGCCAGTGGGTGATGGGGCCCATGCGCTTTTCCAAATCGTCCATGGCGGCCATCAGGTCCCGGCGCTGGTCGTCGGTGAAATCCCGGCGGGCGCCGCCGATGATGTTCATGCCGTAGTTGACCCGGTTGCCTGTGAGGGCCTCCAGCACGTCCATGGTGCCCTCCCGGTCGTTCCAGCACTGCATGAATAGGGAGTCGTGGCCCACAATGTGGCAGGCGATGCCCAGCCACAGAAGGTGGGAGTGGATGCGCTCCAGCTCCTCGATGATGACCCGGATGTATTGGCCCCGTTTGGGCACTTCCATTCCGGCGATGTGCTCAATGCACAGCGCATAGGTCAGGGAGTGGGAGTGGGAACAGATGCCGCATACCCGCTCCACCAGCACCAGGGTCTGGATAAAGTTGCGCTCCTGGGCCAGCCGCTCAATGCCCCGGTGATTGTAGCCCACAAAGACTTCGGCGTCGGTGATGCGCTCTCCGTCCACGGTGAGACGGGCGTGAATGGGCTCCTCCAGAGCGGGATGGTAGGGGCCGATGGGAATGGTATAACTCATAATGACCTCCCGGACTTGGCAGCTGGGCTGCCGCAGAATGATGGCTGTAAGATGCAAAAAAGGCCCGCACGTCTCCGAAAATTCCCAGAAACTGCCCACAGGAATTTCAACCAGATGTCTCTAACATATGGAAAATCCTGTGGCGCACTTTGTGAGTTTCGGCAAAACGTACAGGCCCACCACATCAGGTCTTGATAAAAATTATAAATCCCTCCTGCGTGGTTGTCAAGAATGTAACAAAAAAACCTCTGAAACTGTGTGGAATTTTACATATTGGATAAAGGGGGCTGGCGGTAGCGCAGTTCCCAGAAAGCGACCGCAGAGGCGGCGGCCACGTTGAGGGAGTCCACATCGTGGGACATGGGGATGCACACGGCCTCGTCGCACCCGTCGATGGTGGTCCGGGCCAGCCCGTCTCCCTCCGTGCCCAGCAGCAGGGCCAGCTTGTCGGCTTGGTGGAGGCCGGGGTCTTCAATGGAGTGGGCGTCGGGGGTGAGGGCCAGGGCGATGGTGCGAAAGCCCAGGGTGTGGAGCTGCTCCAGCCCACCCTCCGGCCACTGGGGGATGCGGGTCCAGGGAATCTGAAACACGGTGCCCATGCTCACCCGCACTGAGCGGCGGTACAGGGGGTCGCAGCAGTTGGGAGTGACCAGCACCGCATCCATGTGCATGGCAGCCGCCGAGCGGAAAATGGCCCCCACGTTGGTGGGGTCAGCAATGCCCTCCAGCACCGCCACCCGGTGGGCGTTGCGGCACAGTTGCTCCACCGTGGGGAGGAGGGGGCGGCGCATGGCGCACAGCACCCCTCGGGTGAGGGGAAATCCGGTGAGCTGGGCCAACAGGTCCGAGGGCCCGGTGTACACTGGCACCCCGGGGCACCGCTCCAGAAGGGGCTGGGCCTGTCCGGTGATGTGCTTTTCCTCCATGAGAAAGGAGAGGGGCTCATAGCCCCCATTCAACGCCCGCTCAATGACCTTGGGGCTCTCGGCGATAAAGATGCCCTTTTCCGGCTCCTTTCGGTTTCTCAGCTGGGCCTCGGTGAGGCGGGCGAAGGCGTCCAGCCCCGGGTGGTCCAGGGTGTCGATATAGATGATATTTGCCATGTCAATTCCTCCTAAGAGAAAGGCCAGGTGTATGCACACCTGGCCTAAATGGGTATTTGTTAATAGGAAGGGGCGTCAGAGGCCTCTGCGTTGGGGTCCTCAATGATCTTGCCGTCCCGCACCTGCTGCATCAGGTCCTTGGCCATCTCCACGGTGGACTCATCGGGGATGGTGACGTAGGCCTTCTGGCTGGGGATGGAGTAGGTGTACTCGCTGGAACCAGTGCCGGAGACGTAGTAGGTGACGATGTTCCAGTCGCCGCCGTTGGCCAGCTGATCCCGCACCAGAGCGGTGATGAGGTCGGTGGGGATGGAGGTCTTGAAGCAGTCATCCACCGCATCCATCAGGGAGGTGAAGTTGGTGAGCATGGCAGGGGACATGGCCTTCTCAGCCACGGCCTGGATGACCTGCATCTGGTTGATGCCGCGCTGATAGTCGCCGTTGACAAAGGCGTAGCGCTCGCGGACGTAGTACAGAGCTTCGTAGCCGTCCAGCTTGTTGATGCCCTGGGTGTAGTGGATGGTGGTGGGAGCGATGGTGGAGTAGAAGTCGTGCTCGGAATCCACCTCAATGCCGCCCAGGGCGTCGATGATGGTCTCAAATCCGGTGAAGTTTACCCGGAAGTAGTAGTCGATGTCGATGCCGTAGTACTGGGCCAGGGTGTCCTTGCTCTCGTCCACACCGTAGAGTCCGGCGTGGGTGAGCTTGTCGGGGTAGTCGTAGGAGCTGCTGCGGGCCAGGGGGATATAGAAGTCGCGGGGGGTGTTGAGCAGCAGCACCTGGCGGGTCTCGGTATTGACGGTGGCGATGATGTTCACGTCGCTGCGGCCGGTGGCCATGATGTTGCTGTCCCGGGAGTCGCTGCCGCTGATGTACACGGAGAACACAGAGTCCGCCTTGGAGGTGGAGGTCTTGTTGTTGTTGTTCTCCGTCTCCACCACCACGTGGAAGGACTTGACTTCCCGCAGCCCGTCCATGGCGTCCTCATAGCCCTCCAGGTCCTCCAGCACACTCATGTGGCCCTGGTCGGTGAGAATGGCATCTACCTCGCCCTCAGCCAGGGCGTCCACCAGCTTGTCGGCGCTGGCGTAGGCTTTGGTGGAAAGGGTGGTCTTGTATTCCTGGTCCAGCTGCTGGATGGCGGCCTTGGTGTTGGCCTCCGTCATGGACAGGGTGCCGAAGGTCTCGTCCAGCAGGTCCTCCATGTTCCGGTCATCGTCGGAGCGGACATAGACGGTCATCAGAGCGGTCTCATCTTCTTCGGCGGTGATGTTGTTCAGGGTGTCCATGCCGATGTTGATGTAGCGAATGCCCACGGCGAAGATCAGGCAGAAGATCATGGCCAGCACCGAGCCGATGGCCAGCCGCACCGGCTTGGAACGGGTCAGACTCAGCCACCACACCACGATCACGGGAACGGCTACCACTGCGCACAGCAGCCCGATGCGCAAAGCGTCCAGCATCTGGGTGGAGATGGCGGTGTAGACAAAATATCCGCCTAATATGGTAAAGGCAATCAGGGCGAGTTTGTTGAGAAAAAAGTCAAAACCAAGGCGTCCAGACTTCTTGTTTGGATATTTTCCCATAATATGTTCCTTCCTTTGACACCGCTTCCAGAGGGGCGGGCGTCAGGGTGATGTGTGCGGCGACCCTGCCGCAGCGGATAACTTCCGACATTATAGTACAAAAGAAGGAAAATGGCAATGGAAGTATCCGGGAATTTCCACCTGTTTTCGATTTTTGTGGGAAATTACAGACGGCCCGGCGCTTCAAGCGCCGGGCCGTCTGTGAGATTGATTATGACTGGGGGGAGGTGACGATTTCTCCGTTGCGCACCTGCTCCATGAGCTGCTTGGCGGTTTCCACGGTGGTCATATCAGGGACAATGACATCCAGATGCCAGTCAGGATAACTGTAGGTGTACTCCTTGCTGAAGGAGCCGGAGACGTAGTAGCTGACGATGTTCCAGTCCCCGCCGGTTTGCAGCTGGTTTTGCACCATATCGGTGATGAAGTCAGAGGGAATGCTGGTGCGGAAGCAGTTGCCCACGGCGTCCATGAAGGGGAGGTACTGGGTGAGAATGGCGGGGGAGAGGACCTTGTCCGCCACAGCCTCGATCATCCGCATCTGGTGGATGCCCCGCTGATAGTCGCCCTTGGGGAGGTTGTACCGCTCCCGGACGAAGTACAGGGCCTTCTCGCCGTCCATGTGGTTGACGCCCTTTTCATAGGTGTAGTCGGAGATATAGGACTCGAAGTCGTAGTCCGAGTACACGTCAATGCCGCCCAGGGCGTCAATGATGCCCTCAAATCCGGCGAAGTTGACCTTAAAGTAGTAGTCCAGCTCTATGTCGTAGAGCATTTCCAGAGTTTTGATACTCTCCTCAATGCCCCGGCCCCCGGCGTGGGTGAGTTTGTCCGGGACTCCGCCTGAGAAGGACAGGGGAATGAAGTAGTCCCGGGGAGTGGACACCAGCAGCACCTGGTGGGTTTTGGGGTTGATGGTGGCGATGATGTTCACATCGCTGTTGCCCGAGGTGGAGATATCGCTGCTTCGGGAGTCGCTGCCGCTGATATATACCGTAAAGGGCTGGTCCAGGGGGATGGCGGGAGCGGTGGTGGGCTGGGGAGCGGCGCTGGCCTGGAGGGGCACCTGAATGGTGTCCACCATGCGCAGACTCTGCATCACGTTCTTGTACTCCTCCAGGTCGTCCAGCACGGTCATGTGGCTCTGGTTGACCAAAATAGCGTCGATCTCCTTGTTGTTGAGGGCGTCCACCAGCTTGGTTGCCTCGGGATAGCCCTGGGGGGTGAGGGTGACGCTGTACTTGGCGTCCAGCTGTTTCACCGCCGCCTGGGTGTCCGTCTGGTCGGCGCTGAGCATGCCAAAGGGGTGCTGGAGCAGCTCGTCCATGCTGCGGGTATCATCTCCCCGCACATACACGGACATGGCCAGGGTCTGGGCCTCCGGGTTGGTGACCCGGTCCAGAGTGTCCAGGCCCACCCGGGCATAGACAATACCCACGGCGAACACCAGACAGAACACCACAGACAGCACCGAGCCCGCCGTGCGCTTGGCGGGGCCGCGGCTGAACCGCAGAGCAAACACCACCACTACGGCCACCACCACCGCCGCCGCAATCAGGGCCAACAGCAGGGGGGTGAGCATGTGAGTGAAGAAGAGCGCGGCCACAAAGCCGATGCCGAGAACGGCAAACAACAGCAGGGCCAGCAGATTGACCACGGTCTCCAGACCGGAGCGGGCAGTTTTTCTTTTGTACCGTTTTGCCATGTGGCACATCTCCTTGTCGTTGTTATGGCACATTATAGTATGCCACAGGGGAAATGGCAACGGCTCCAGAGGGTCGGCGTGCAGAATTTACAACTTCGATACAACTCCTTGCGGAGTTCTTAAAAAGTGTCCAGAAATTGAAAAATAATGGGAAATAAAAATGAAGCTTGACAAACGACACAAGATATAGTAGCCTGTACTCACGGTGATCATACACCTGGCGGTATTAAGTGGAATCAACCACGTGGCGTATGATCGGGAAAGCCGGCCGACCGTCTGGGCAAGAAAAAGGTCCCAGTGGGTCGGTCTTTTTCTTTATCCAACAAATGGAAAAAGAAGGGGGTTCACAATGAAAGGACGCATTCACTCTGTGGAGAGCATGGGGCTGGTGGACGGCCCCGGCATTCGCACCGTGGTGTTTCTCCAGGGGTGTGGGCTGCGGTGCCAGTACTGCCACAACCCGGACACCTGGGAGTGTGGCGCCGTTGCCGCCAAGGAGATGACGCCGGAGGAACTGGTGGCCAAGCTGCGCCGGTTCAAATCCTACTACGGCGCCACCGGCGGGGTCACCTTTTCCGGCGGTGAGCCGCTGTTGCAGCCGGAGTTTTTGGCCCAGGCCCTGGAGCTGTGCCAAAAGGAAGGCATTCACACCTGTCTGGACACCGCCGGGTGCGGGCTGGGGGACTATGAGCGCATTCTGTCCCACACCGACCTGGTGCTGCTGGACATCAAGCACTACACCCCCCAGGGGTTCCAGGCGGTCACAGGCCGGGACACCGGGGAATGGAGAGCGTTTCTCAGCCAATTACAGGCCCAAGAGGTGCCCCTGTGGATTCGACACGTGGTGGTGCCCGGGCTCACCGACGGCGATGAGCATTTGCAAGGGCTGTTGGACTTTGTCTCCACCTTGCGCCATGTGCGCCGGGTAGAACTGTTGCCCTATCACACCCTGGGGGTACACAAGTACCACACCCTGGGATATCCTTACCCCCTGGAGGGGGTGGAGCCCCTGGCCAAAGACGCTCTGGCCGGGTGGCAGGAGAAGTTTGACCGAGCGTTTCCCCATATTTGATAAGGAGGTACATTCCCATGAGCATTGATGTCAACTGCACCGCCTGGGAGGGCTTTCGCACCGGCGAATGGCGCCACCTGGTGAATGTGCGCAACTTCATTCAGAAGAACTACACCCCCTATACCGGAGATGACAGCTTCCTGGCCCCCATCTCCCCCCGCACCGCCAAGGTGTGGGAGAAGGCCCACGCCCTCATTGTGGAGGAGCTGAAAAAGGGCATCATCGACGTGGAGACCCACGTGGTGTCCGGCATCGACAACTTCGAGCCTGGCTACATTGACCAGGAAAACGAGGTCATTGTGGGCCTCCAGACCGACGCCCCCCTCAAGCGCATTGTCAACCTGTACGGCGGCATGCGCATGGCCGAGTCCGCCCTCCACGAGTACGGCTACGAGCTGGACCCCGAGATCGAGCGCCACTTTAGCCTCTACCGCAAGACCCACAACGAGGGCGTGTTTGACGCCTACCCCAAGCGCACCCGTCTGGCCCGCACCGCTGGCCTGCTCACTGGTCTGCCCGACGCCTATGGCCGTGGCCGTCTGGTGGGCGACTACCGCCGGGTGCCCCTGTACGGCACCGACTTCCTCATTGAGGAGAAGCAGAAGGACCTGGACATGCTGGACGGCCCCATGACCGAGGAGCGCATCCGCCTGCGGGAGGAAGTGAGCACCCAGATTCGGGCCCTCAAGGAGTTCACCCACATGGCCAGCCGCTACGGCTGCGACGTCACCCGCCCCGCCGAGAACGCCCATGAGGCGGTGCAGAACCTGTACCTGGCCTACCTGGCGGGCGTGAAGGAGAACAACGGCGCCGCCACCTCTCTGGGCCGCACCGCCACCTTCCTGGACATCTACATCCAGCGGGACCTGGGCCGTGGTCTGCTGGACGAGCAGGGGGCCCAGGAGCTCATCGACCAGTTCATCATCAAGCTGCGCCTGGTGCGCCACCTGCGTACTCCCGAGTACAACGAGCTGTTTGGCGGCGATCCCACCTGGATCACCGAGTCCCTGGGCGGCATGGGCATTGACGGCCGTACCCTGGTGACCCGCAACAGCTTCCGCTACCTCCACACCCTCACCAACCTGGGCACCGCTCCCGAGCCCAACCTCACCGTGCTGTGGAGCCAGAACCTGCCCCAGGCCTGGAAGGACTACTGCGCCAAGATGAGCATCGCCACCGACTCCATCCAGTACGAGAACGACGACGTGATGCGCCCCCTGTACGGGGACGACTACTGCATCTCCTGCTGTGTGTCCGCCATGGCCGTGGGCAAGCAGATGCAGTTCTTCGGCGCCCGGGCCAACCTGGCCAAGAGCCTGCTGTACGCCATCAACGGCGGTGTGGACGAGAAGAAGGGCCTCCACGTGGTGCCCGGCATCATCCGGGACGAGGATGAGGTGCTCAGCTACTCCAAGGTGCTCACCAACTACAAGAAGGTTCTGTCCTACGTGGCTGAGTTGTACGTGGACACCATCAACATCATCCACTACATGCACGACAAGTACGCCTACGAGGCCAGTCAGATGGCCCTCCACGACACCCTGGTGGAGCGCCTGGCCGCCTTCGGCGTGGCGGGCCTGTCCATTGCCGCCGACTCCCTGTCCGCCATCAAGTTTGCCAAGGTGCGGCCCATCCGCAACGAGGACGGCATCGCCGTGGACTTTGAGGTGGAGGGCGACTTCCCCAAGTACGGCAACGACGACGACCGGGTGGACGACATCGCCGTGGAGATCGCTGCCTACTTCTCCGCCGAGCTCAAGAAGCACCCCCTGTACCGGGGCGCCATCCACACCCTGTCCGCCCTCACCATCACCAGCAACGTGATGTACGGCAAGAAGACCGGCTCCACCCCCGACGGCCGCAAGGCCGGCGAGCCCTTCGCTCCCGGCGCCAACCCCATGCATGGCCGGGACGAGAACGGCGCTCTGGCCAGCCTCAACTCCGTGGCCAAAATCCCCTACCGGGGCGTGTGCCAGGACGGTGTGTCCAACACCTTCTCCATTGTCCCCAATGCCCTGGGCAAGAGCGCCCAGGAGCGGGTCACCAATCTGGTGAACATCCTGGACGGCTACTTTGTCCAGGGCGCCCACCACCTGAACGTCAACGTCATGGACCGTCAGGTGCTGCTGGACGCCATGGAGCACCCCGAGCAGTACCCCACCCTCACCATCCGTGTGTCCGGCTATGCGGTGAACTTCAACCGCCTGAGCCGGGAGCAGCAGCTGGAGGTCATCAAGCGGACCTTCCACGAGGCTGTGTGATCAAACATCGCTCCCCAAAGCCCAGAGAATGTTTCGGCGTTCTCTGGGCTTTCTTTCATGCCCTGACACCGCTTAAAAACAGACAACTTTTATTATACAAAGGCCTTGTGATAAATTTGTGTGCTTGTAAATTTGGTACAAATCTCTGGGAAAACCAGGGGGCGAGGAGGGCGAATCTCCCGGAATTTGAGGGGAAATCCAGGTGTCAGAACAAGGAAATGAGTGCCAGCAAATGAGAAATATTTGAAAATTCTAACGTGTTACGAGGGGATTACCGGAGAAAACGGTTGAAAAGCTGAACGTTGTATAATTTGTATTGTTGGAATGGTGGAAAATATCAAATCTCTGTGCAATGTGTTGATTTCCGGATGGGCGAATGCTAACATCAATGATAAAGGTAACAGACATATGTGCAGTTTGTATGAAAGAGAGCATCCAATTGTAAAACCAATTTCCCTGATTGTTTCGGTCGGGGAAATGTTCTTCCCTGCGAGGGGAGCGGAAGGAGGCGAAGGCCAGACAGCAGGTGTGGAAGGCAGCGTTCCGCAAGAGAACCATGCAAGACTCAAGACTATGATAAAAGAGAGGGGAAAACATGAAGAGTTTCAAGAAGTTCGGAAACAAACGCGTTGCAGCAGGCCTGCTCAGTGCGGCCATGGTGTTGTCCATGGTTCCCATGAGTCCGGCCAGAGCTGAGACTCAGGACGACAGCAGCCAGCTGTACAACTACTTGCAGACAGACGGTGAGAATCTGGGCAACAACATAGCCCTCAAGGCCACGGCCGGGGCCTCCTACACCAATGTTTGGGGCATCTCTCCCGATGCCATGAACGACGGAGCATTGGCCACTTCCGACCCCTACTCCAGCTGGAACAGCTGGGGCACCAACGACGAGGCCTATCCCGTCACCACCTCCCTGACCTGGGAGTCTGAGCAGGTGATCACAGGCATGCGGGTGATCTGGTGGGCGGATAATGCCACCATCAACGCCAACGCCAACGTCACCTTCCCCAAGTCCGCTGCTTTGTACTATGTGGACAGCGAGGGCAACGAGCACCAGATCACTGGGATGACCAATGAGAAGGGCATGCCCACCGATGAGGTGGGGGTGGAGGTGGACTCCAGCTCCAACAACGGCATCAACGGCAACAACCAGTACTGGAACTACGTGGAATTTTCTGAGCCCATCACCACCAGCCAGCTGCGCATGAAGATCCAGCGCAACGGCACCGGCACCAACGGCGTGGGCATCAGCGAGTGGGAGGCCTTTGGCTATCAGACCATCGGCACCGGCACCAACGTGGCCGGGGAGGCCACCGTGTCCGCCTCCTACACCAACACCACCCTGCCGGACAACGCCGAGACCGCCATCAATGACGGCACCCTGGCAGATGGCAACTGGACCACCTGGAACACCTGGTCCGAGGCTGGCGATGTGGAGTACCCCGTCACCGTGGATCTGGACTGGGGTAACGCCACCTATGACATCTCCAGCGTCCGGGTCATGTGGTGGTCGGACAACGGGGGCGTGCAGTTCCCCGCCTCCTGCCGGCTCCAGTGGTACAATGAGCGGTCCAAGCAGTGGGTGGATGTGACTCAGATGGTGGACGAGACCGGGGCGGACACCTCCTCCGTGGGGGTCAAGTTCGGCGCCGCCGACCAGGCAGGCGAGGACGCCAGCCAGTATACCAACGGGGCCAACCGCTATTGGAACGGCGTGACCATGAACGAGACGGTGCAGACCAGCAAGCTGCGCCTGGTCATCGACCGCAACGGCAGCGGCCAGACCGGCGTGGGCATCGGCGAGGTGGAAGTGTACGGCACCAAGCTGGCCCAGTCCGACGGGGACAACGTGGCCCTCCAGGCCACCGCCTCCGCGGACGCCCAGAACACCCCGGTGACCAACGTCAACAATGGGCAGCTGGCCACCAACGCGGGCACCTCCTGGAACACCTGGAACAGCAGCACCTATCCCACCACCGTCACCCTGACCTGGGACGCCCCCTATGTGCTCAACAGCATGCGGGTGATGTACTGGGCGGATAACGGCAACCTCACCGCCTCCGGCAACGTCACCTTCCCCAAGAGCTGTGAGGTGGAGTACTACAACCACGAGTCCGGCCAGTGGGAGAAGATCACCAACATGACCAACGAGTCCGGCCAGGTGGTCTCCTCCGTGGGCGTCAAGTACGGCAGCGCCGAGGCCGCCTCTGACCAGCCCGGCAACTACCTCAACGGCAACAACCGCTATTGGAATGTGGTCTCCTTCCAGGAGCCGGTGAAGACCACCCAGATTCGCCTGAAGATTGACCGCAACGGGTCCGGCGCCAACGGCGTGGGCATTGGCGAATGGGAAGTGTACGGCGAGGAGATGACCGCCGAGTGGAACGAGCTGGTTTCCACCCAGATCACCGGCAAGGACCGCATCCTCAAGGGTGAGACGGGTACATTCACCGCCGAGAGCCTCCCCGTGGGGCTGGACGGCCTGAGCTACCAATGGGAGCTCACCGAGGGCAGCCAGTACATGGAGATTGTGGGTGCCACCAATGAGTCTCAGGTGCAGCTGGCTGCCAAGGACAGCGGCTACGGCACTCTGAAGGTCACCGTGTCCCGGCAGCAGGAGGGCCAGACCGTCACCCGCACCGCCACGTTGGAGGTGAAGGTGGACGGCATCGAGAGCCTGGACGAGTATGTCACCGCCACCGAGGCGGGCCGTGCTCCCATCCTGCCCAAGACCGTGGTGGCCAACGGCATCGCCTTTGACGACCCCACCCCTGACCTATACGGCCCCACCGGCTACAACTTCGCCGAGGAGTTCAACGCCTCCCTGGTCCCCGTGACCTGGGAAGAGGTGGACCCCGCTCTGTACGCCGAGGACAAGGTGGGCACCACCTTTGAAGTGAAGGGTACCGTGGTGTCCGGGGACGAGGAGCTGGAGGCTGTGGCCCGTGTCACCGTCAACGAGCCCGTGGTCACCCCCGTGGCCAACAGCACCGTCACCTTTGAGAACGTGCAGCTCACCGATAACTTCTGGAACCCCAAGCAGAAGGTCAACGCCGTCAACTCCCTGAACAAGGCCATCTATCAGATTGAGCAGGCCTCCGGCGGCGAGCCCAACTTCGTCCACGCCATTGCCAAGCTCAACGGCGAGCCCTACGACGAGTTCCAGGGCTATGTGTTCCAGGACTCCGACATCTACAAGAGCATTGAGGCCATCTCCTACACCCTGTCCGTCATCCATGACGACACCGACCCCGAGATGGTGGCCCAGCGGGAGAAGCTGGAGGAGAAGCTGGCCTACTGGATCTCCCTCATTGAGCAGGTGCAGTACGCCGACGGCTACATCAACACCCACTTCACCCTGAGAAGCACCGGACACGCCGGCGGCAGCTCCGCTGGCACCCACCGGTGGCACGACTTCTCCAACCACGAGATGTACAACGCCGGCCACTTCCTGGAGGGCGTGGTGGCTTACACCCGCTACCGTGAGGGCATCGGCGATCCCGACTACAGCCTGTATGTGGTGGGCCGTCGGTTTGCCGACGAGATTGTGGACCTGTTCGGTCCCGATGGCAGCCGCCACGAGGTGCCCGGCCACGAGGAAATCGAGCTGGCTCTGGTGAAGTTTGCCAAGCTGGTGGAGGAGTACGAGGGCGAGGGCACCGGGGACAAGTACATCCAGACGGTGAAGACCCTCATTGACCGCCGCGGTGTTGATAAAGATCAGCGAGAGAGTGGCTACAACGGCGGCGAGTACTCCCAGGACAATGACTCCATCATGACCATCACCGAGGCTGTGGGCCACGCCGTGCGTGCCTGCTACTTCTACACCGGTGTCACCGATGTGGCCACCCTGCTGGACGAGGACGACCCGGACCGGGCGGCCTACCTGAACACCATGGACGCCATCTGGGACTCCGTGGCCAACACCAAGACCTACATCACCGGCGGCATCGGGGTGCGCTCCCACGGCGAGGACTTCGGCGACCCCTACGAGCTGCCCAATGACGATTCCTACTGTGAGATCTGCGCCACCATCGCTCTGGCCAACTGGAACCAGCGGATGAACCTCATCCACGAGGATGCCAAGTACGCCGACGTGGTGGAGAAGAACCTGTACAACGCCATTCTGGTGGGCACCAACCTCACTGGAGATAAGTTCTACTACAGCACCTATCTGGAGGCCAAGAACGGCGATCCCCGTTCCGACTGGTTCGCCTGCGCTTGCTGCCCCCCCAACCTGATGCGTACCATCGCCAAGCTCAGCGAGTACATGTACACCATCCACGGTGACAAGCTGTTTGTGAACATGTACATCGGCAGCGAGGGCAACCTGAACATCGACGGCACCAACGTGAACCTGACTCAGGAGACCGAGTACCCCTGGGACGGCGCTGTGAAGCTCACCGTCACCCCCGACCAGGCCAAGGAGTTCACCATGAACATCCGCATCCCCGGCTGGACCCAGGAGCAGGCCAACAAGGAAGTGTCCATCTACGTCAACGGCGAGAAGGTCACCGCTGAGGCCGAGAAGGGCTATGTGGCCATCACCCGCACTTGGGAGAAGGGCGACATCGTGCGCATCGACATGCCCATGGAGATCCGCATGACCGAGGCCGACCCCAACGTGGAGGCCAACCAGGGCCGTATCGCCATCCAGCGTGGCCCCATCGTGTACAGCATTGAGATGGCCGGAAACGCCCAGCTCAACAGCGACATTGCAAACTTCAGCCCCCTGAACTTTGTCATTCCCCGGGATGCCCAGCTCACCGCCACCTACAATGAGGACCTCCTCAACGGCGTGGTGGAGATCACCGGAGATGTGAAGTACAACGACAACGGCAACCTCATCGACGCCAAGCTCCAGGCTATCCCCTACTATGCCTGGAACAACCGGGGCAACGACGGGGTGGAAGGCCAGAACAACTGCAGCCAGATGCTCATCTGGACCAACACCACCGGGGCCAGCGTGAAGATCGGCGGCGCCTCTGAGGTGGCCGTGGACGACAGCTTCACCCTGAACGCTGTGGCCGCTGGCCTGGACAATCCCACCTACACCTGGACCGTCAAGGACGGGGACGCCGTGGAGATTGCAGAGGGTGCCGACACCGCCACTGTGACCCTCAACGCCATCAAGGAGGGCACCGCCGTGGTGACTGTCACCGCCACCAGCGGGGAGGACTCCGTCAGCGCTGAGCGGACCGTCACCGTCACCAAGGGCAGTGAGCCCACTCCCGGCGACGTGGACAAGACCCTGCTGGAGAAGACCATCGCCTACGCCGAGGGGCTGGACACCACGGGAGTCACCGACTCCGCCGTGGCCGCCTTCCAGAAGGCTCTGGACGAGGCCAAGGCTGTGATGGCCGACGAGAATGCCACCCAGGCTGAGGTGAACAACGCTTGGGATAACCTGCTGGAGGGCATCTGGGGTCTGGGCCTGGTGCAAGGTGACAAGACCCTGCTGGAGCAGCTGATCACCAAGGCCGACGGCATGATGGCCAACGCCGACCAGTACATGGCCGACCACTGGCAGGAGCTGGTGGACGCCCTGGCCAAGGCCAAGGACGTGTACGCGGATGGCGACGCTATGGAGGAGGACGTGCAGCCCGCCGCCGAGGCTCTGCTCAATGCCATTCTGGCCCAGCGCTTCAAGGCGGACAAGTCCATCCTGGAAGACCTCATCGGCAAGGCTGAGGGCATCGACCTCTCCGGCTACACTGCCGAGTCTGTGGCTACCTTCCGCACCGCTCTGGCCAATGCCCAGGCTGTGATGGATGATGCCACGCTGTCTGAGGAGGATCAGGCCACCGTGGACGCCGCTGTGGCCGCCCTCAACGACGCCATGGACGGCCTCACCGTCGGTGGCGCTCCCGAGACCACCGACACCCCAGAGGCTTCCCAGAATCCTGAGGCTACCGATAAGCCCCAGGCCACCGAGAAGCCGGAGAACGTGCCTCAGACGGGCGATTCCGCCCAGCTGATGGGCTATGTGGCCGCTCTGGCCGCCGCCGTGATGGTGCTTGGCGCTGTCACCGTGGTGCGCCGCCGCCGCAACGGCTAAAAGCATAAAAAACACGGTCAGCGTTTTGCTGGCCGTGTTTTTTTATGGAAATGAATAACGAAGAATGAATAATGAAAAATGCAGGCCCTGAACGTAGCTCCAACGTTCGGGACCTGCATAGGCTTTCGGTAGAGGCTACCGCAGGGGCCAGGCTTGCCCGGCGCCTACGGCGTTTTACCTGCAATACATTGTTAAATTGAAATCCGTGCCGCATGGCGGCACACCACAATTATTCATTTATCATTATTCATTCTTCATTTCCCTGGTGGAAACCACGTCCACCCCGGTTCCCAGCAGGTCGTGAATCACCACCTGCCCCAGATGCACCGGGGCGGTGAGGCGCACTCCATTGAGGGACTCCATGGCCTCAAAGATCAACTCCTTGGGGATGGGGGCGGTGGTCTTCACAGGCAGACGGCGGTGGAGCCCGCCCTGGATGCACACGGTACTGGTGAGCACCCGGGTGGGGTGAAGCAGCTCATTTTTGCCGTACTCTGCCCCCCGGGGACAGCTGTTTCCGGTGACGGTGTAGCCGTGCTCCTCATCCACCTGGAGGCGGCACCCCTTGGGGCAGACAATGCACACAAGTTCCTTCATGTCCCTTCCACCTCCTCAATGGATAGAGTGAGGCCCCCAACAGCCCGGTCCAGCAGTACCCCGGGCAGGGTGATCTGCTCCATCTCCCCCGGGGCCATGTGGGAGCGGGGGAACTGGGCAATGGGATTGCCTGAGTCGTCTTTTACCACAATGCGGCTATTCCCAAACACGCGACTTACCCGGAATAGCACCTGCACGTTGCCGCTGCCCCGGCGGATGCGCTGGGGGACGGTGTAGCTGACCCCGGAGCCGTGGGTGAGGGGAATGGCCTCGGCGGCGGTTGGTTCTCCCTGGACATAGCGGGCGGCAGCAGCCCCAGCCCGCTGGCTTTCGGCGGTGACGTAGTCCACCAGGTCGTGGACGTGGAGCACATTGCCGCAGGCGAAAATGCCGGGCACCTGGGTCTCCATATTTTCAAACACCACCGCCCCGTGGGTGCGCCCGTCCATGGGAATGTCGGCCTGGCGGGTGAGCTCGTTTTCCGGGATGAGCCCCACGCTGAGCAGCAGGGTGTCGCAGTCAAAGACCATCTCGGTGCCGGGGATGGGGCGGCGGTGCTCGTCCACCCGGCTCACCACCACCTGCTCCAGGCGGTTGTGGCCCCGGAGGTCGGTGACGGTGTGGCTGAGGTAGAGGGGAATGGAGTAGTCCTCCAGGCACTGGACGATGTTCCGGGTGAGGCCGCTGGAGTAGGGCATCAGCTCCACGCAGGCCAGTACCTTGGCCCCCTCCAGGGTCATGCGCCGGGCCATGATAAGGCCAATGTCGCCGCTGCCCAGGATGACCACCCGGCGGCCCACCATGTACCCCTCCATATTCAGGTACCGCTGGGCGGCCCCGGCGGTGAAGATGCCCGCCGGACGCTCTCCGGGGATGGCGATGGCCCCCCGGGCCCGCTCCCGGCAGCCCATGGCCAGCACCACCGCCTGAGCCTCCAGCACTTGATAGCCATGCTGGGCGCTGACGCAGTGGACCTGGTGGGGGGCGCCGGGGAGGAGCTGGAGCACCATGGTGTCCAGCTGCACTTCCACATCGGTGGCCTGGACTTGCTGAATAAATCGGGCGGCGTACTCCGGCCCGGTGAGCTCCTCTTTAAAGTGGTGGAGCCCAAAGCCGTTGTGGATGCACTGGTTGAGGATGCCGCCCAGCTCCTGGTCCCGATCTAAAATCAGTATCTTCCGGAGGCCCTGGTCCCAGGCCTCCCGGGCGGCGGCCAGTCCGGCGGGCCCGCCGCCAATGACAATGAGTTCATACATGAGCGTTCCCTCCTTGGCCCTTGGTCTCTCCGGTGAGCAGGTAGGAGCCCTCCTGGTCCAGCAGCACCTCACAGGGGTCCAGCCCCAGCTCCCGGGCAATGAGGGCCTGGACCCTGGGGGCGCAGAAGCCACCCTGACAGCGGCCCATGCCCGCATTGCACCGCCGCTTCACCCCGTTGATGGTGTAGGGCGGGATGGGGGCGTGGAGGGCGGCCACGATCTCCCCCTCGGTGACCGTCTCGCACCGACAGACCACCCGGCCATACCGGGGGTCCTGGGCGATGAGGGCGTTTTTCTCCTGGGGGGAGAGGTGTTGGAACATCACGTGGGACCGCTGGTCCACAAAGTCCGGTTTGGGTTGCAGGTTTGGCTCCTTCTCCAAAATCCGCTCACAGGCCCACTGGCCAATGGCGGCGCTGGCCGCCAGACCGGGGGACTTGATCCCCGCCAGGTCGAAGAAGCCGGGGTGGTTGGGGCTCTCCTCCAGAATGAAGTCGGAGCGGGTGGAGTTGGCCCGCAGTCCGGCAAAGTTGCGGATGTTTTCCCCAAAGTTGAGGCAGGGCACCGAGCGCATGGCCTGTTCCTTGACAAAGGCCAGCCCTTGGGCGGTGTTGCCCAGGTCGTGGCGGTCCTCCACCGGTTGGGCGTTGGGGCCCACAATGAGATTGCCGTGGATGGTGGGGGCCACCAGTACTCCTTTGCCCCGCTCATTGGGACACTGGAATACCACGTGTGAGACTTGCTTTCCCTGGCTCTTGTCCAGCAGGTAGTATTCGCCCCGGTTGGGGGTGATGGCATAGTCCGGCTCTTCTAACAGCCCATGCACCTGGTCGGAGAACACCCCAGTGGCATTGAGGATATATTTCCCCTCAAATACCCCCTTGGGGGTGGTGACGGCGTGGCCCCCCTCTATGGGGGTGATGGCCGTGGCAGGGGCGGAGCGGTGGAGCTCCACGCCGTTGACCACCGCCACCTCTGCCATGGCCAGGGCATACTGCCAGGGGTCCACAATGCCGGCGGTGGGGGCGTAGAGGGCGCCTACCACGTTCTGGCTGAGGTTGGGCTCTGTTTGGCGCACTTGGGCGGCGTCCAGCAGTTCCAGCCCCGGCACGCCGTTTTGTACGCCTCGGTCATAGAGGGTGCGCAGGGTATGAAGGTCTCCCTCATCAAAGGCCAATACCAGGCTGCCCACCCGGGCAAAGGGCACCTGGAGCTTTTGGCAGATGTCCCCGGCCATCCGGTTGCCCTCCACGTTGAGCCGGGCCATGAGGGTGCCCGGCTCCGGGTCGTACCCGGCGTGGATGATGGCGCTGTTGGCCTTGGTGGTGCCATTGGCTACATCGTTTTGAGCCTCCAAGATGGCCACGTTCAGGGGATACTGGGCCAGGTGATAGGCGGCGGCCGCCCCCACCACCCCACAGCCCAGAATGATGACGTCATACATGAAAAGGACCTCCCTTCCAAAGCAAAACGCAACCCAGATCCAGCCCCCTGATTGCGGCCACCCACCTGCGTTGCGCTCAACCCCTTGGTCTATCCGTTTGTTGGGGCCATTATATCTGGTTTTGTGGGAAAAAGCAAGGGATAGAAATGGAACATCCTTTAGACTGTGCACAGTGACGAAAAACCGGGGGCGGTTTGCGTCGTATCGCTGATTTTTCCCGGGCGGGGAGGGGGGAGCCCTTTACAGGTGGGTGAAAATCTGGCATAATGGGTGCAACCCAAGAAAGATGAGGAGCAGGACGGGCGAGAGGCAAGTCGCCAGTTGTGCTCTTTTTTGTTTGATGCGGCAACACCAGACACAGGAGGCGGAAGAGTATGAAACAGTACGTCATCGCCCTGGACCAGGGCACCACCAGCAGCCGCTGCATTCTCTTTGACCGACAGCAGAACATTGTGGCCTTGGAACAGCGGGAGTTTGCCCAGCACTACCCCAAGCCCGGGTGGGTGGAGCATGACCCCATGGAGATTTACTCTACCCAGTACGGGGTGCTCATTGAGTCCCTGGTGGGCAACAGCATCGACCCCACAGACATTGCCGCCATCGGCATCACCAACCAGCGGGAGACCGCCATTGTGTGGGACAAGGACACGGGCAAGCCCATTTATAACGCCATTGTGTGGCAGTGTCGGCGCACGGCGGGGCTGTGCGAGGAGCTGAAGAAGGACGAGGCCTTTACCGAATACGTGAAGGAGCACACGGGGCTGCTCATCGACGCCTACTTCTCCGCCACCAAAATCCAGTGGATTCTGGACCACGTGGAGGGGGCTCGGGAGCGGGCCCAGCAGGGGAAACTTCTGTTCGGCACCGTGGACAGCTGGCTGGTGTGGAAGCTCACCGGGGGTAAGGTCCACGTCACCGACTACACCAACGCCAGCCGCACCATGCTCTACAACATCCGGGACCTGCGGTGGGACGAGACCATCTGTGAAAAGCTGGGCATCCCCATGAGCATGCTGCCACGGGTGTGCAACTCCAGCGAAATCTACGGCTATGTGAACCTCCAGGGGGTGGAAGTGCCCATTGCGGGAATGGCCGGAGACCAGCAGGCGGCGCTGTTCGGCCAGACCTGTTTTGCCCCCGGCGAGGCGAAAAACACCTACGGCACCGGGTGCTTTTTGCTCATGAACACGGGAGACCAGCTCTACCGCAGTGAAAACGGCCTCATCAGCACCATTGCCATCGGCCTAAACGGCAAGGTGCAGTACGCCCTGGAGGGCAGCGTGTTTGTGGGTGGTGCCGTCATCCAGTGGGTGCGGGATGAGCTGCGCTTCATCACCGAGTCCCGGGATGCGGAGTACTACGCCCAGAAGGTGCCGGACACCGGAGGGGTGTACTTGGTGCCTGCCTTCACCGGACTGGGCGCCCCTTACTGGGACATGTACGCTCGGGGCTGCCTCATCGGCATCACCCGGGGCACCACCCGGGAGCACATCATCCGGGCGGCCCAGGAGTCCATCGCCTACCAGAGCTATGACCTGGTGGAGGCCATGGAGAAGGACACGGGCATCCACCTCACGGAACTGAGCGTGGATGGCGGCGCCTCCCGAGACAAGTTCCTCATGCAGTTCCAGGCGGACATTCTGGGCAAGCAGGTGCGCCGCCCCATGATTCGGGAGACCACCGCCCTGGGCGCCGCCTATCTGGCGGGCCTGGCCACCGGGTTCTGGCGGGACCTGGAGGAGATCCGTGCCCAGTGGACCCTGGACAGCCTCTACACTCCCAACATGGACCAGCCCCAGCGGGACAAGTTGCTGCGGGGGTGGCACAAGGCGGTGGGCCGCAGTTGCGGCTGGGTGGACCCCCAAGAGACATAACGAGAAATCCCCCTGGGCTGTTCACAGCCCAGGGGGATGCTATTTGGATTATTCCTCCCATGCCGGATTTTTCTCCGGGGAGAGGGCGGCGGAAAAGTAAGACATGTCCTTTCCGTTGATGATGTAGGAGAAGTCCCCTTCGGGGCCGTCAAACTCCACATACACCCCGCTGGGACGGCGGTCGGCCTGGGACAGAGCCACGCTCCACAGCTTCATCATCGCCTCGTCGCCGTAGTACAGCACGGCGTCCGGGGTCTCCTGGGGTGGGTTTCCAGGCAGTTTGCCAGGCCCCAGAGCGGAGATGGCGTTGTAGACCACATAGGCGTTGTCCCCGGTGATGCGCAGGGAGGTGCCGTCCACCTCAGCCCGCAGATTGTCCTGATAATAGCACTGGTAGGTCTGGGTGGACAGGGCGGAGACAAACCGCTTATATCCGTACTGATGGCCCAGAATCCGGGCTACCGGGACGATACACAGCAGCAACAAGATCAGGCCAATGGCCAGCAGCACTAGGAGTTTCCACTGGCCGCTGGGGGCCTTGCGCTGCTGGGGCGGGGTGATTTGCTCGTATAGGTCAGCCATAGGGAACCCCCTTTCTACTGGGCAGATGAGAGAAGGGCTTTAGAACTGCGCGCCGCCGAACTCCAGCAGGGTCAGCTGCTTGTTGCGGTCGGCGGTCCAGTTGATGGACCAGCCGGAGGCGAAGAGGAGCAGCTGGTTGCCCTTGTAGTCCTCCACCAACATGGCGTCGTTGGGCAGCACCAGGTCGTCGGACTGGAGGGGCTCGTCCCCGTCGTGCTCAATCCAACGCAGGAACTGGTAGGGCAGACCCTCCACGTACAGGTCCACTCCGTACTCATTGCGCAGGCGGTACTCCAGCACGTCAAATTGCAGGGTACCCACTACGCCCACAATGACCTCCTCCATGCCGGAGTAGGGGGTCTTGAAGATCTGGATGGCGCCTTCCTGGGCGATCTGTTCCATGCCCTTGAGGAACTGCTTGCGCTTCATGGTGTCCAGGGGCCGCACCCGCTTGAAATGCTCGGGAGCAAAGGTGGGGATGGGGTTGAACTGGAACTTATGGGAGGCGGTGCACAGGGTATCGCCAATGGAGAAGATGCCCGGGTCAAACACGCCGATGATATCTCCGGCGTAGGCTTCCTCAATGATCTCACGCTCGGCGGCCATGAGCTGCTGGGGCCGGGAGAGCTTGATCTTCTTGCCGCCCTGGACGTGGTAGACCTCTTTGTCCGCCTGGAACTTGCCGGAGACGATGCGCATGAAGGCAATGCGGTCCCGGTGGGCCTTGTTCATGTTGGCCTGAATCTTAAAGACGAAGGCGGAGAAGTCGTCGTCGAAGGAGTCGATGAGCTCCTCTCCGGCCATGCGGGGCAGGGGGGCGGTGGTCATGCGCAAGAAATCCTCCAGGAAGGGCTCCACGCCGAAGTTGGTCAGGGCGGAGCCGAAGAACACGGGGGAGAGCTTGCCGTGGCGCACTCGGTCCATGTCGAACTCGCAGGAGGCCCCGTCCAGCAGCTCAATCTCATCCACCAGCTGGCGGTAGTGGCTCTCGCCAATGAGGCCCGCCAGCTCCGGGTCGTCCAGATTCACCTCGGTGGCGATGGCGGCCTTGGCGTTGGTGTTGGAGGTGAAGTGGATGATCTTCTTGCGCTGGCGGTCGTACACGCCCTGGAACTCCTTGCCGCAGCCGATGGGCCAGTTGACGGCGTAGGTGTCGATGCCCAGCTCTCGCTCCAGCTCCTGGCACAGGTCAAAGGGGTCCTGGGCCTCCCGGTCCATCTTATTGATAAAGGTGAAGATGGGGATATCCCGCATGGCGCAGACCTTGAACAGCTTCCGGGTCTGAGCCTCCACGCCCTTGGCGGCGTCGATGACCATCACGGCGGAGTCGGCGGCCATGAGGGTGCGGTAGGTGTCCTCGGAGAAGTCCTGGTGGCCGGGGGTGTCCAGAATGTTGATGCAGAATCCCTCGTACTGGAACTGCATCACGGAAGAGGTGACGGAGATGCCGCGCTGTTTCTCAATCTCCATCCAGTCGGAGGTGGCGGCCCGGGCATTCTTCTTGCCCTTGACCACGCCGGCCTGGGCAATGGCGCCTCCGTAGAGGAGGAATTTCTCGGTGAGGGTGGTTTTACCGGCGTCCGGGTGAGAGATGATGGCGAAGGTTCGCCGCCGGTTGATCTCAGCTTCGTACAGTGACAATGGAACAACCTCCATATGATAAAATTGGGGCAGTCAGGCAAAACCACCCCATTGTGTATGATAGTGGAGCAATTATACCACCAACCGGGGAAAAGGGCAACAGAGAAAGTGGGAAAACGGGGGCGGCGTAGAGTCCGGCTCGATTGTTTTTGCATACCAATGGCATAGGGGCTGTGGGCACAGGCCTGGGGCCCCAACGTCATGGAGGAGGAACTGCCATGAATACGCTCAAACAGGTACTCAGTGATAAAAAAGTCTGGGTGGCCCTGGTAGGTTTGGTGGGCGGTATCGCTGTGGCCCTGGGGGTATCGGAGAGCACGGTGGCTACCGTGTCCGGCGGTGCTCTGTCGGTGATCTCGGTGGTCATGTTGGCTGTGATGGGAGTCAAGAAGGCCAAGAGTACGAAACAGACGGCGTCTGACCCAGAGCAACCGGATGCCAACGACCAGGAGTCGGACGGATTGGGATAAGATTGGGAAAACCGGCGGGAGACCGCCGGTTTTTCTTGTCCAAAACAGGAATTTTTCGGGAAAAGGCGTGGGGATTGCCTTGGATGGGGAAGAATGATATAATCAGCTGTTAGTATTACCGCAACACCCCACACCAGGGAAGGAGAGCCACACTATGAAGCTCATGGTCATCGACGGAAACTCCATCGTCAACCGGGCCTTTTACGGGGTCAGTCAGAATCTGTCCACCCGGGAGGGCCTGCCCACCAACGCCATTTTCGGCTTTGTCAACATCCTCTTAAAGCTGCTGGAGGAGGAACAGCCGGAGGGGCTGGCGGTGGCCTTCGATTTGAAGGCGCCCACCTTCCGCCATCTGGCCTATGAGGGCTACAAGGCCCAGCGCAAGGGCATGCCCGAGGAGCTGGCGATGCAGATGCCGGTGCTGAAACGGCTGCTGGACGCCATGAACATCCGCCGCTATGAGCTGGAGGGCTGGGAGGCCGACGATCTGCTGGGCACCATGGCCCGGGTGAACGGGGAGGAGGGCGGCCAGACCGTGGTGGTCACCGGAGACAAGGACTCCTTGCAGCTTATCACCGACTCCACCACCGTCAAGCTGGTGTCCACCCGTATGGGCCGCACCACCACCCGCAACATGACCCCTGAGGTGTTCCGGGAGGAGTACGGCTTCGACCCCATCCATATCATCGACCTCAAGGCCCTCATGGGGGATACCTCGGACAACATCCCCGGGGTCAAGGGCATCGGCGAGAAAACCGCCATGGCCTTGCTGGCCCAGTACCCCTCCATTGACGACCTGTACGCCCACCTGGACACGGTGGAGGTGAAGCCCGCCGCCCGCAAGAAGCTGGTGGAGGGGGAGGGGGACGCCCGGATGAGCTACGACCTGGCCACCATCCGCTGTGAGGCCCCCATGGACTTCCATCCACAGGACACCCTGCGCCAGCCCTTCCACAACGATGAGCTGTACCAGATGCTCTTAGAGCTGGAGTTTTCCAAGCTCATCGACAAGCTGGGGGTGCGGCCCACTTCCACACCGGTCGCCCAAGCTGTGGAAGAAACCCCCGAAATTCGGGTGGAGGGGGTGTACCTCACGGGCGAGGAGCAGCTGGCCCAGGTGCTGCCAAAGTGGGAGAAAGCGGACTTTGTGGTGGTGCTCCCCCTACCCAATCTGGACGGGGTGACGGTGAGCCTCCATGAGGGAGACAAGGGCTGGCTGTACGACGTGCGCAGCAGTCGTTACCAGGGGGATTACCAGGCCTTCTTGGCTCAGCTCTTTGGCCCTGGGGTGAAGAAAGTGGCCCACGGGGTGAAAGAACTGTGCGAGAAGCTGCTGGACGAGGGCGTTCAGGGCCAGGGCTTCGTCTTTGACACCCAGCTGGCCGCCTATCTGCTGGACCCCACCGCAGGCAGCTATGATTTGTCCAAGCTGTCCATGCAGTACCTCAAAAAGGAGCTGGAGGAGTCCAGAGCTTGGCGGGACGAGGAGGCCTTCGGGGCCCTGTCCGACCAGGTGAAAGCCCAGACCGAATGGTATGAAGATAACGCCCTCATCGGGGCCCTCTACGAGAAGCTGGCCCCTCAATTGGACGAGCTTGGGCTGACAAAGCTGCTTCAGGAGATGGAGATCCCCCTGTGCTCTGTGCTGGCCAATATGGAGCGGCGCGGGGTGTTGGTGGACAAGGGTGCCCTGTCCCGATTTGGCGAGATGCTCACCGGGCGCATTGCGGACACCCAGAAGGCCATCTATGAGCAGGCGGGGGAGGAGTTCAACATTCTCTCTCCCAAGCAGCTGGGCCACATTTTATTTGAAAAGCTGGGGCTGCCCCCGGTGAAAAAGACCAAGACCGGGTACTCCACCAACGCTGAGGTGCTGGAGAAGCTGCAATATCAGCACCCCATTGTCTCTCTGGTGCTGGAGTATCGGCAGCTGACCAAGCTCAACTCCACCTATGTGGAGGGCTTGAGCAAGGTCATCGCCCCCGACGGGCGCATCCACACCAGCTTCCAGAACACCGTCACCGCCACCGGGCGGCTGTCCTCCACCGAGCCCAACTTGCAAAATATCCCTGTGCGCACCGCCCTGGGGGCGGAGATGCGCACCATGTTTGTGGCTCGACCGGGCTGGGTGCTGGTGGACGCCGACTACTCCCAGATCGAGCTGCGGCTGCTGGCCCACATGTCCGGGGATGAGGCCATGATTCAGGCCTTCCGGGATGGGGTGGACATCCACACCGTCACCGCCTCCCAGGTCTTTGGGGTGTCTCCGGACCGGGTGACGGCCGACATGCGCCGGGCGGCCAAGGCGGTGAACTTTGGCATCGTCTACGGCATTTCCCCCTTCTCCCTGTCTCAGGATATTCATGTCTCCGTGGCCCAGGCCAAGAGCTATATGGAGAAGTATTTTGCCCACTACGCCGGAGTGCGGGCCTATATGGACGGCGTGGTGGAGCAGGGCAAGAGTCAGGGCTATGTGTCCACCCTATACGGCCGCCGCCGCTGGCTGCCCGAGCTGAAAAGCTCCAACTTCAACACCCGCAGCTTCGGGGAGCGGGTGGCCCTGAACATGCCCATCCAGGGCACCGCCGCCGACATCATCAAGTTGGCCATGATTCGGGTGGAGCACCGCCTGGCCCAAGAGGGGCTCCAGGCCCAGCTGGTGCTCCAGGTCCACGACGAACTCATTGTGGAGTGTCCCCAGGCCGAGGCGGACACCGTGGCCCGGCTCCTCACCCAGGAGATGGAGGGGGTGGCCCAGCTGGCCGTGCCCCTCACTGCCGAGGCCAAGGTGGGCCAGACCTGGGCCGAGGCCCACTAAACAGGAGGTAGAACCACGTGAAGTATACACTGACCCCCATGACCGCCGAGCTCATCCCCCAGATTGCAGCCCTGGAGCGGGCCTGCTTCTCCCACCCCTGGACGGAGGAGATGCTGCAACGGGAGCTGTGGAACGAGGCCGCCGTCATCATCGTGGCCCTGCGGGAGGACGGCGTGGTGTTGGGCTACGCCGGCTTGCAGACGGTGCTGGACGAGGGGTATATCAATAATGTGGCGGTGGCCGCCAACGTCCGCCGCCAGGGCATTGCCGACGAGCTTATCGCCGCCTTTGTCCGATTTGGTCAGGCCAAGCTGGCCTTCTTGACCTTGGAGGTGCGGGCCTCTAACACCCCTGCCATCGCCCTCTATATGAAACACGGCTTTGCCCAGGTGGGGCGGCGAAGAGGGTACTACGACGATCCCAAAGAGGACGCCATTTTGATGACACTGGAGTTTGAACATGGAACTGAAAGCGCTCAATGAGAAGGAACTGGCCTCCCTGTACCGGGAGGAGATGGAATATGACTTTCCCCAAAGCGAGCTCAAGCCCCTGGGGGCCATGCTGCGGCTGTTAGAGCTGGGGCAGTACGACCCCTTGGTGGCCACGGAGAACGGGGAGACGGTGGGCTACGCCATGGTGTGGCTGTCCAAGGACCGAAAAGGGGTACTGTTGGACTACCTGGGCGTGCTGCGGGGCAAGCGCAACGGCGGCACGGGGGGAAAGATTCTCGCCCTGCTGTTGGAGCGATACGGTCACGTCTTCGGAGAGGCGGAGGCTCCCACCAGCGACGACGAGGAGGAGAACCAGCTGCGCCGCCGCCGAATTGGCTTCTATCAGCGCAACGGCTTCCGGGTGTTGGACTATGGGTGCGCCCTCTTCGGAGTGCATTTCAAGTGCCTGTACGGCGGACCGGAGACGGATGACCGGGTGGTAGAGAAGCTGCACCGCAAGGTCTACGCCGACTACTTCTCTCCCGCCCATATGCACCAATATATTCAACTGCCCCTTTCCCCTGGCGAGGACATTCACCCTGCCCAGGCCTGGACGGAGGAGCATAATCCCACGGAATATGAGAGAAAGGTGATTTCATGAAAATTTTAGCCTTTGAATCCTCCTGTGACGAGACCGCCGCCGCCGTGATGGAGGATGGCCGCACCATCCTGTCCTCGGTGATTGCCTCCTCGGCGGACATGCACGCCATTTACGGCGGCGTGGTGCCGGAGATTGCCTCCCGCAAGCATGTGGAGGCCATTTCCGGCCTGGCCGACGAGGCTCTGCGCCAGGCTGGGGTGGACAAGTCGGAGATTGACGCCGTGGCCGTGACCCACGCACCCGGCCTCATCGGGGCTTTGCTGGTGGGGGTATCCTTTGCCAAGTCGGTGGCCTACGGCCTGGGGGTGCCCCTCATCCCTGTGCACCACGTCCGGGGCCACATCGCCGCAAACTACATCGCCCACGCCGATTTGGAGCCGCCCTTTTTGTGCCTGTGCGTCTCAGGCGGCACCACTGCCCTGGTGGATGTGAAGGACTACACCCACTTTGAGGTGCTGGGCGGTACCCGGGACGACGCGGCGGGGGAGTGCTTTGACAAGATCGCCCGGGTATTAGGGCTGGGCTACCCCGGCGGCGGACCCATGGACAAAATGGCCCAGGGGGGCAACGACAAGGCCTACACTTTCCCCCGGGCCCACGTGGCGGACCACCCCCTGGATATGTCCTTCTCGGGTCTGAAGACGGCGGTGCTCAACACCGTCCACAACGCCCAGCAGAAGGGGGAGAAGTTGGACCTCCACGACCTGGCCGCCTCCTTTGCCGCCGCGGTGTCCGACACCCTGGTGCCCCGCACCATGGAGGCCAACCGGATGTTGGGCTACAACAAGATCGCCGTGGCCGGCGGCGTAGCCGCCAACAGCCGCATCCGGGCGGATTTGCAGCGGGAGTGCGAGAAGGTGGGGGCCAAGCTGTGGCTGCCGCCCCTGTCCCTGTGCGGAGACAATGCAGCAATGATTGGATGCCAGGGGTACTATGAGTACCAGGCTGGCAACACCGCAGGCTGGGACCTGAACGCCAAGGCCAGCCTGGATATCTCCAAGGACCGCTGAGACTTCCACAGAGATTGTGCAAAATGTAGAAAATTCGCCGGATATTTTTGGCACATCCCCAGTGTGGGTTTAGAAGCGCTGGTTTTTCCCCCATATCTTGTGGACCTGTCGAATGGGGTCGAAATTCACGAACGGTTTTCCTTGCATTTCCAACGTTCTGCCTTATACTGTCTCTCAGAGAGAGGAAAGGAGAGGAAGGAAAACATTGGAAACCGGCGAGCTGTTTTTGGAAACCCTGCATGTGAAAGACGAGGCAGGGGTGGAGCGTAGCTTTGACTACTACATTTTGCTGGAGCACCTGGAGCTGGAGGGCTACTCCGGCGAGAGCTACGGGGTCAAGATTGAGGAGAAGGAGACCGGAGAGGTGGCGATAGCCCCCGATGTGACCTGCCGCTCCTCGGTGATCTATCAGCTGGCCCAGACCTTGCTGCTGCACCAGGTGACCCCGTGCACCTTGGTGGACGTCATACAGGACTGGCTTTCATAAAAATTGCGTTCTCCGCGGGGAGAACGCAATTTTTTTATGCCTTGATGGTCACTGGGGCAGGGAGAAGATCTCCTGGGCTACCTGGTCGGCAGTTTGATACACCCCCTCAAAGTCCACGTGGGGATTATACAGAGCTTCCAGATTGTCATGGGCGGCTTTGGCCTGGCGCAGGCCGTCAATGGACTGATCCACCAGGGCCTGGGCCACCTTTTGGGCAAAGCGCAGCCGGGGACGGCTGGAGCGGTATACCTCCCGGTCCACCATGGCGTCCAGGCGCAGGCGGCGGTAGGGATGGTGGGGCCAGGGCGCAGCGGCGTTGGAGGTGACAAAGGCCAGGGACAGGTCGGGGAAGATGAGATGGGCCAGGCGTTGGGGGGCCATGGGGTCCGGGCAGGCCACCACCTGGTGCCCGGTGGCCAGTCCGGCGGCCAGGATAGGGGCCAGCAGGTCATGGGCCAGGCCGTAGCTGTCCCACAGCTCATACACCCGTCCGGCTTGGGTCTCCACGGTCTCCCACAGGGTGACACTGCCCTGATAGGTGACGGCGGAGAGAAACCCTTGGTGTTCCACGCCGGGGGCGGCGGCCAGGGGCTTTAACTCCCGGAGGATGATACCCCGGGCCCGCCGGGCCAGCTTTTGGGTGAGCAGGTCGGAGGTGACCCGGTCGTGGACGTCCTCCAGCAGCTCCCCGGCGGCGCCCAAACAGCGGTACACCCGCTTATAGCAGGCAGAGCAGGCCTGCCCGGCGGCGATGATGTCCCCTTTGATGGGTTGCAACCCCTCCCAGGAGTAGAAGCGGCTCAAATCCACATACCGTTCCACCGCTCCCGCGCAGGCGGGCTCCACCACGTGAGGGGCGGTGCCGTCCACAACCGCTACCCCCAGCTGTGGAAGAATCACAGCGTCCAGGGAGTCGGGGTCACCGGAGCAGGGAATTTCGATTACCTCATGTCCGGCGGCCTGGGCGTGGCGTCCCACCCGGCGCATGAGGGAGGATTTTCCGCACCCCGCCCCGCCCTTTAAGATGTACACCGCCCGGTGGCTCTCCGGGTCAGACAGCTGGTGGTACAGGGAAGAAAAGCCCAAAGGGGTGTTGCCACCCAGGAAATATTGAACATTCGGCATTGGTCAGGCCTCCTCGGCAAAAAAGTTACAACTCAACCTATGCCAGAGAAAGGAGAGAGGTGAGAGTGAGGAGGGGCCGACCAACCACTTATGGGGCAAAACCGACCAATGGTAGAAAAACAGTGGAAATATCTTCTGGGATTCCTTATACTAGCCTCAACCAGGGAGGTGATAGAGCATGCAGGTAGAAATCAAACTGGACCCCAACTGTGAACAGACTCGCGTTGTGGTGGTGACAGCCCAGGTGGATGAGCAAATCTATGACCTGGTACAGCAGCTGTCTCAGCAGTCGCCCGCCATTTTGTCCGGCTTTCGCGGAGAGGAGGCGGAGATTTTGGACCCGTCCCAGCTTCTGCGAGTGTATGCCTCGGACGGGAAGGTGATGGCAGTGACCACGAGGGGAGAATACCTGTTGAAAATGCGGCTGTACGAGGTGGAGAAACGGCTGGACAAACGAAGCTTTGTGCGCATCTCCCACTCGGAAATCATCAATCTAAAGCAAGTGAAGAAATTTGATTTGAGCTATACCGGCACCATATGCGTCTGCTTTCTGGATGGGAGCACCTCCTATGTCTCCCGAAGAAATGTGGCAAAAATCAAAGAAGTATTGGGATTGTGAGGGATGAATATGAAACGAATGGCATGGGTTCGCTGCCTGTTGGGGGCGTGTTTGGGGATCAGCATCAGCACGGTAATCGCCATTGTGGTGTCGGCCATGTTGGGGGATGGGACCTATTATGCCGTCCATCCGCAGCTGATTCAGGATATGGGATCGGAGCTGGCTGCCGTGGTGCTCCAAACCGGGGTATCTGTTTTGTATGGGGCTGCCTGGGGAGGGGCCTCCCTGATTTGGGAACGGGAGGACTGGAGCCTCACGCGCCAGACTCTGACCCATTTGGTGATTTGTTCCCTGGCCACCTTCCCTGTGGCGTATGTGATGCGTTGGATGGGTCGGGATGTGATGGGAGTGGTGAGCTACTTCGCCATCTTCCTGGCCGTTTACGCGGGGGTGTGGGGGTTCCAATTTGCCCGCATGAAACGGCGCATTGCCTGCATCAACCGCTGCATGCAGCAGTGGGGGAGCGGGGCAGAATGATACCGGATCTGGATAAAATCTGAAACGGAGATGAAAACAGCGCAGCGCCCCTGGAAAACAGGGGGCTGCGCTGTTGGCGGGAAAGGGTTCAGCGGCGGTCCAGACGAGAGAGAATGATGGCTGTGCAGATACCAACCACCACACAGATGACAAAGGTGCAGAACAAGATCTCCCCGGCCACCAGTTCATTGGTGAAAAAGGGGAAAAAGTTAAGCATTGCCCCGGCATAAAGTACAACAAACACACCCACAGCCAACCAAAGGACAAACTTTACAGGTTTCTTCACGATGTTACCCTCCTTGCCTTTCTCATGGTAACAGAATTGTATCATAGCGCCCGGGAAATCACAATGGAAGGGGACGGAAGAGACTTGCAAGAAGCGGTTGAAAACAGCTGGAAAATACGGTATAATCAAAGGACTGTGAAACTTCTCCCCCTCTGGGGAGGTCCAATATTACTCTTGGGAGCCCAGCTCCCGTGGAATGGAAGTGTGGAAGTTGAAGTACGATTTTGCCAACATCGAGCCCAAATGGCAGAAGAAGTGGGAGGAAGCTAAGGTCTATGCCGCCCACGACAACAGCGACAAAAAGAAGTTTTATGGCCTGGTGGAGTTCCCCTACCCCTCCGGCCAGGGCCTGCACGTGGGCCATCCCCGGCCCTATACCGCCATGGACATCGTCTGCCGCAAAAAGCGCATGGACGGCTACAATGTCCTCTTCCCCATGGGTTTTGACGCCTTCGGTCTGCCCACCGAGAACTACGCCATCAAAAACCACATTCACCCCGCCAAGGTGACCCATGACAACATCCAGAACTTCACCAGCCAGCTGAAAATGCTGGGCTTTGGCTTTGACTGGGACCGGGTCATCGACACCACTGACCCCAAGTACTACAAGTGGACCCAGTGGATTTTCCTCCAGCTGTACAAGCACGGCCTGGCCTACAAGGCCACCATGCCCGTGAACTGGTGCACCTCCTGTAAGTGCGTGCTGGCCAACGAGGAAGTGGTGGACGGCGTGTGCGAGCGCTGCGGCGCCCCCGTCATCCGCAAGGAGAAGAGCCAGTGGATGCTGAAGATCACCGAGTACGCCCAGCGTCTCATTGACGACCTGGACGAGGTGGACTTCATCGAGCGGGTGAAGACCCAGCAGCGCAACTGGATCGGCCGCTCCACCGGTGCGGAGGTCACCTTCCACTCCACCAACGGCGACCCCATTGTGGTGTTCACCACCCGCCCCGACACCCTATTCGGCGCCACCTACATGGTGCTGGCCCCCGAGCACGCCCTGGTGGCCGAATGGAAGGAGAAGGGCCTTCTGAAGAACGTGGAGGACGTGGAGGCCTATCAGCGGGCCGCCGCTGCCAAGTCCGACTTGGAGCGCGCCGAGCTCAATAAGGAAAAGACCGGCGTGAAGCTGGACGGCGTGGCTGGCATCAACCCCGTCAACGGCAAGGAGATCCCCATCTTCATCTCCGATTATGTTCTCTCTACCTACGGCACCGGCGCCATTATGGCTGTGCCTGCCCACGACGACCGCGACTGGGCCTTTGCCAAGAAGTTCGGCTGTGAGATTATCGAGGTGGTGTCCGGCGGCGAGGACGTACAGAAGGCCGCCTTTACCGCCAAGGACGAGACCGGCATCATGGTCAACTCCGACTTCCTCAACGGCCTGACCGTCAAGGACGCCATCCCCGCCATCACCAAGTGGCTGGAGGAGAAGGGCATTGGCGAGGCCAAGGTCAACTACAAGCTCCGTGACTGGGTGTTCTCCCGTCAGCGTTACTGGGGCGAGCCCATCCCCATGGTGTGGTGTGACAAGTGCGGCTGGGAGCCTCTGCCCGAGGACCAGCTGCCCCTGCTGCTGCCCGACGTGGACAGCTACGAGCCCACCGACGACGGCGAGTCCCCTCTGTCCAAGATGACCGACTGGGTCAACACCACCTGTCCCAAGTGCGGTGGTCCCGCCCGTCGGGAAACCGACACCATGCCCCAGTGGGCTGGCTCCAGCTGGTACTACCTGCGCTATATGGACCCCCACAACGACAAGGCCCTGGCCTCCAAGGAGGCTCTGGACTACTGGTCCCCTGTGGACTGGTACAACGGCGGTATGGAGCACACCACCCTGCACCTGCTCTACTCCCGTTTCTGGCACAAGTTCCTCTACGACATCGGCGTGGTGCCCACCAAGGAGCCCTATCAGAAGCGCACCAGCCACGGCATGATTCTGGGCGAGGGCGGCGAGAAGATGTCCAAGTCCCGGGGCAATGTGGTCAACCCCAACGACATCGTGGCCCAGTACGGCGCCGACACCCTGCGCCTGTATATCATGTTCATCGGCGACTTCGAGCAGGCCGCTGTGTGGTCGGACAACGCCGTGAAGGGCTGTAAGCGCTTCCTGGACAAGGTGTGGAACCTGGCCGAGAGCTGCAAGGACGACGAGAACCAGTCCGAGGCCAACGCCGCCTCCCTGCACAAGTGCATCAAGAAGGTGGCCGACGACATCGAGGGCATGAAGTTCAACACTGCCATTGCCGCCATGATGAGCCTGGTCAACGAGTTTGGCCAGAACGGCTGCACCAAGGGCGACATGAAGGCCCTCATCACCATGCTGTCCCCCTTCGCTCCCCACATCGCCGAGGAGCTGTGGGAGATGCTGGGCTACGGCGCTCTGGGCTTTGTCTGCCAGCAGCCCTGGCCTGAGTACGACGAGAGCAAGACCGTGGCCTCCGTCCTGAACCTGGTGGTGCAGGTCAACGGCAAGGTGCGTGCCAACATCCAGGTGCCCGCTGACGCCGACAACGACGCCATTGTGGCTGCCGCCCAGGCCGACGAGAAGGTCCAGAAGTTCACCCAGGGCATGAACCTGGTGAAGTCCATTGTGGTGCCTGGCCGTCTGGTGAACCTCATCGTCAAACCCTGATTGAAGTGAAGAAACAGAGCGCAATGGTGCTCTGTATGAAAAAGGAGACACTCACGACCTGTGAGTGTCTCCTTTCAGACTGTCAAAAAACCTCATGTGCATGCAAGAAGGATACATTTTCTTGCATCATCAAAAAGCCCTCGGTAGAGTTTTCCCGCCCGGGGGCGGGAAAATAAATTAAAATCTGTTTTTTCCGGGGACATGCGCATCGGAAAAAACACTTCTCAGCCCGCCAGTGTGGAATCGGGTCGCCCTTTGACCCGATTATGCATGAAGCGGGCTGCAACTTTTCGAAAAAATGCTGGCATTTTTGAGAAGCGTGTCGAACTTCGACACGCTGAAAGGCCGGGACAAGGTGGCTTGTCCCGGCCTGGTGTTGTGTAGCGAAATGGGATTACCCGTTGCGGCGCTTCCGGGTCATGGCCAGTCCGCCCAGAGCGGTGGCGCTGGTGAGCAGAACGCCCACCATAGCGGTCAGCTGGCTGGCGTCCCCAGTCTGGGGCACCTGCTCCGGCTTCTGGGTGGCCTGAGGCTTGTCGGTGGCCTCGGGGGTCTGGCTGGCCTCGGGCTTCTCGCTCTCCTGGGGCTGCTGAGCGGTGAGGCCCTCCATGGCGGCGGCCAGGCGGGCGGCAGCGGCGTCCACGGTGTCCTGGTCGTCTACGCTGATGGTCTCGTCTGCCATCAGGGTTTGCACCGTAGCCAGGGCGGCCTGGAACTCTGCCACGCTTTCGGCGGTGTAGCCCTCCAGGTCCATGTTCTCAGCCTTGCCCAGAAGTTCCTCCAGGTTCTCCTTGTTGGCCTTGAGCCGCTGGGCCAGAATGGCATTCAGCAGGTTGTCGGCCACGGGCTGGATGTCCTCGTCCAGAGCGTCCCCGTTGTCCATCATGGCATGGGCCTCCTCCAGGGCGGTCTCCAGCATGCCCCAGTACTGGGGCACATACTTGCCTTCCACCATGCTCTCGGCCTTGGTGATGAGCTGCTCCAGGGTGCTCTTATCCCCCTGGGTGATGCCCAGGCCCCAAATGCCCTCCAGCAGAGCGTCCCAAGCGGCGTTGACCTCCTCCTGGGTGGGGTTCTCCTTGGCCAGCACCGCCTGGGCATTGGCCAGCGCCTGCTCAAAGGCCTTTTTGGCAGAGGTGGTGACGCCGTCGGTGGACAGGGTCAGGGCATACGCCACGGTCTTTTCCAGCAGGGTGGTGTCCACATCTCCCGGCGGGGTGGGAGTCTGGGGGAACTGGTCCATATCCTTGAGGGTCAGGCCGTTGGCGGTGGCGTATTGGGCAGCGGCACTGCCTGCCTGGGCGTAGATGGTGACGTCCTTGCTGTGGAACAGGTCCTTACCCAGCAGGGTCACCGACGGGGGAATGAGAATGTCTTTGAGGGCGGCATTTTCCCGGAACACGCACTCACCCAAGGTGGTCACAGTGTCGGGAATCTGGAACTGGGTGCGGGTGGCGGCGGCAGGGTAGACCAAGAGCTCTTTGATATCGTTGTCATAGAGTACCCCGTCCTGAGCGGTGAAGTAGGGGTTGTCCTGGTCCACCGTGATCTGGGTCAGGCTGGAGAAGGAGTCAAAGGCGTAGTCGATGTTGTCAATGTTTTTCAGGGTTTCGGGGAAGGAAATGCTCTGAATCTTGTCGGCGGCCTCATCATTGAACAGCTTGGGAGCCAGGGCGGTGGTGGGGACGTCGTAGAAGGTGTCGGGGATATCCCAGTGGGTCTCGCTGCCCAGGTAGTCGCACACCGCCACGCCGTTGTGATAGGTAAAGGCGTAGTCGCCTACGGTCTGGTACAGGCTGTCACTGAAATAGGGCTTGTGGTCTTTGCTGAAGGTGTCCACATCGTCATAGATGGCACCCCAGGTGGAGTCCACAAAAATCCACCCATCCTCCACATAGGCCATATTCCAGGCGTGGCCGCCATAGGCGGAGTCGCCGTTGACCAGGATGCAGGGGATCTCCAGATAGGAGAGCATGGCCTTGGTCAGGTTGGAATAGGCCTGGCAGATGCCCTCCCCTTCAATAAAGGCGGTGTAGGCGTTTTGGTCTTTGACGCTGTTGTCGTAGTCGTAGGCGATGTGCTTGTTGACCCAATCTTTGATGGCAACAACCTTTTCGTAGTCGCTGGACTTGTCCTGGGTGACCTCCACAGCCTTGGCACCGATCTCCTCAAACTGCGGTTGAGTGATGATGATGTCATCGTGGGCCACATAGGTCTCAGGGTTGGTCTGCTCCAGCATGGCCACCAGCTCCTGGTTGGAGCCTTTAATGTGGGCTAAGTCCATTCCTCTGCTCTGGGCAAAGCTGATGCCAGTGCCGCCCAGCCCCAAGGCCAGAACACCGGCCATACAGCCAGCTACAAGTTGTCTTCCGTGCAATTTCATATCAATCTCATTTCCTTTCTCTCAAGGGTGTGTCAATTGTACCATGAAGTGGAAGTGTGCGCAATACACAAGAAAAGCAGGGGGACCAAGGGGTAAATTGGGAAAATGTGAAATGAAGCCAAAAGATACCCAGAGGGGAAGAGAATCCAGAGAAGGGGCACAGAGAGGGACCAAATGTGAGGTGTAGAAGAGGGAAGAAGAGAGAAAAAATTTTTTATATAAAAATCTAGTTGACAATGGGCTGGATTTTTCATATAATACCACTGTTAAAGCCATACGAAATGGCCCTTAAAGCATCCTGGATGAAGCCGGATGCCTCGGAGGGAGGGAAATATAGATGTCCGAAATTCATGTCCGTGAGGGCGAGTCTCTGGAGAACGCTCTGAAGCGCTTCAAGCGTAGCTGCGCCAAGTCCGGCGTGCTGGCCGAGGTGCGTAAGCGCGAGTTCTATGACAGCCCCAGCGTCAAGCGCCGCAAGAAGAGCGAGGCCGCTCGTAAGAACCGCAAGAAGTACTATTGATGAATCAAACACCCGCCACCTGGGAACAGGTGGCGGGTGTTTCGCATTTCGAACCCAATTATTTACGAGATTGGTTCTTGTTCTGTCCTTTGTTCGCTCCCTTGGATTGGGGCTTGCTTTGCCCTTTGTTGGGACCCTTGGGTTGGGACTTGCTTGGTCCCTGATTGGGGGGACGGTGTTGGGGGTTCTTTGAGTTTGGAAGCTGGACCCGGATGTATTCCAAATCCCGTTTCAGCCGCTGGTACACCAGCTTGTTGGGATTGCGGTACCAGTCCACCCAGGCGGCCACCACGGTGCGGTTGGCGATCTCCCAAACCAGAAACAGGGCCAGAAGGGACATCGTGGTGAGGACCACATCGTCGGTGGTCATCTCCTTGAGCACCAGGCCATAGGCCAGGGTGAAAATGGAAAAAATGTAGGGGAGCACCGAGGTGGGAGCGGGCTTCTGCGGCGGCTGGATATGCTGGTCACAGCAGGAGATGAGCCAATCCAGCCCGGCGGTGTGGTAGAGACGGTAGGGATGGCTTTTCAGCAAGGCCTCCAGCGGACCGATGGTCTGGGCTTGATAGAGTTCGGCGATGGTATTGGCCTGCTTGTTTCTGCGGTGGTCCAGATAAGCTACGAATAAAGTTAATAACAACATTATGCCGCAGCAGATGAGGGTACACGCTGCATTTTGAAAGATAAAGGATGAGACGAACATGCCCAGGCTGGCTGCAATGAGCAGGATCAACAGGACGATGGCATACCATGGCTGTTTCAGGAACCTGGATTTGTAAATCTCAGTTTTGCATTGGAGAAAAAACAAATCAAACATAAAACATCACCTCTCCCCACCATTGTACAAAAAAGGCAGGGAAAAGGCAAGGTGTCCGCTAGGCCAGCACCTGGTCCAGGCACCCCTCCACCTCGGGCCCCGGCAGCAGCACCGCCCCCAGGTGCATCTCCCGGGATAGCTTCACCTTTTCGTGGATGGATTGCGAGGTGTCATAGAGGACAAAGTGGGCCTGTCCTCCGGCGGCCATGTAGGTGTAGTAATGGGCACACAGTCCCCGGTCGTAGAACACCGCCGGTTCCAGCCGCCCCATCTGCTGCTCCAGATGTTGCAGGGAGATGGGGGTGCCCCGGCGCTGGGCGGGGAGGGGGAAGTCCTCCCGCACCCACTCCACCGCCAGGGTGGTGCGGGGTGCCCCGTGGCGCTCCACCGCCTCCTGGAGCCGTCGGCGCAGGGTGCCCGCCGTCACCACGGAGGACACCAGCACCCGGCCCCCTGGGGCGAAGGGGGCGAATTGGGGCGGCACGTCCAGGGTCCACCCCTGGGCTTGACAGTTGCGGTCTAAGATATGGACAATGCGCCCCAGACAGCCCACAGGCGCCCCCTCAAAGTCACAGACGATGCCGGAGTACCCCCGGTGGCGGCACTCCCACAGGATTTGACGACAGCAGGGGATGGGGTCGCCGCTGCCGTCGTGGTCCCGGCAGTCCAGCAGCATCACCCCGCCCCGCAGTTGGGGCGGCAGACGCATTCCCAAAAGTTTCGGGCCCGGCCCGATGCGATAGGCCATGTGGGCGGGGATGGCCTGGGGATGGGAGAGGTTGGCGGAGGGATGGGCCGCCAAGAGAACTTGGGTCATGGTAGGTTCCCCCTTGTGAGTGAAGTGGATTTGTGATAACATGTCCGAGGGGCGATCTGAAAAGTCGAAATCCTTGACTTTTCCAGCAATCAATGCCAGCTACTGCGTTAAAAATACTCGGAATCCATCCAGGATTCCTGCGTTTTTTGCCTTGTATCTGTCTGTTGCTTGTGGAAAATTCGTCGATTTCTTATTTTTCAGATACGCCCTATTGGAATCCTATGCTCTTGTTGAGCAGAATAGAAGGTGAGCTATGCCCTTATTTCGCGCCAGCCACGTGGCTGACAACATATATCAATTGACCGGAGAAGCCCTCCAGCGCCGAGGGATTCGGCTGCTGCTGGCCGACCTGGACAACACCCTGGTGCCCTACGGTGTGCCCCTGCCCGACGAGAAGTTAAAGGCGTGGCGGGATGATCTGGCCGCCCACGGAGTCACCCTCTTTGTGCTGTCCAACAACCGCCACGCCCAACGCCCCTCCACCTTTGCCAATGGGCTGGAGGTGCCCTACATCGGCCACGCCGGGAAGCCCAAGACCCCATCCTTTTTCAAGGCCATGGAGCAGATGGGGGTGACACCCCAGGAGACCGCCATTGTGGGGGACCAGGTGTTTACCGACGTGCTGGGCGGAAACCGGGCGGGGGTGACCACCATTTTGGTCAAGCCCATCCGTCTGGCGGGCAATCCCGGGCGGTATCTGCGCTACGCCGTAGAGGTGCCTTTCCGGCTCCTATCCGCAGGAGGTGAGAGACTGTGAGTGCAACATTCGGACCTGCGGGCAACGCAGAGAGTTTCCCCTACAAGTCTTCGGTGGACGCCCCCCGGTGGCTGGGCGAGCTGGGCCTGGACTGCTACGAGTACCAGTGCGGCAAAGGGGTGCGGGTGAAGGAGGACACCGCCGTGGCGCTGGGTCGGCAAGCTCAGGAGCACGGTGTGGCCCTGTCCCTCCACGCCCCCTACTTCATTAACCTGGCCAACCCGGACCCGGAGTCCCAGGAGAAAACCATCGGCTATATCACTTCCAGCTGCCTGGTGGCGGACCAGATGGGAGCCACCCGGGTGGTCATCCACTCCGGGGCCCTCATGAAGCGCACCCGGGAGGAGGCCATGAACATCGCCTTGCCGTTTCTAAGGAGAATTGTGGCAGTGTGTGAGGACCAGGGCTTTGGACACATCACCCTGTGCCCGGAGACCATGGGCAAGATCAACCAATTGGGCGACCTGGACGAGGTGCTGCGCCTGTGCCAGGTCCACGAGAGCCTCATCCCCTGTGTGGACTTCGGCCATCTGTACGCCCGCTCTCTGGGCAAGGACGAGGGGGCGGAGGCGGTGGAGCGGATGCTCTCCCGCATGGAGTCCGAGCTGGGCACAGACCGGGCCAGCCGCTTCCACAGCCATTTCTCCCACATTGAATTTACCCCCAACGGGGGCGAGAAGTGTCACCGCACCTTTGACGACAACGGCGGCTATGGCCCCGCCTGGGAGCCCCTGGCCCAGGCCGTGGCAGAGCGGGGGTGGAGCCCCACCTTCATCTGCGAGAGTGCGGGCACCCAGGCGGAGGACGCCTTGACCATGAAACGCATTTATCAGAGTTATCTCTGAATCACGGCTCCCTCCGGGAGGGAGCTGTCAGCGCAAGCTGACTGAGGGAGAATGCGGGCGCTTTGCCCTAGATTTTAGATAGAGTTAAGACCTGATCATTCCATATATTCTGCAAAGGAGTGTATTGTTCATGAATCACATCAAGAATATTGCCAAGGAACTGCATAACCTGGGCCTGGACGCCATGCTGGTGACTTCTGAGCCCGGCGAGTTCTATGCCATGGGCTTCCACGGGGAGGGCGTGGCCTTCATCACTCCCCAGGAGTGCTGGTACTACACCGATTCCCGGTACATTGAGGCCGCCAATCAGGAGATCACCGGGGCCCACGTGGACGTGCTGCGCTCCGGCCAGAGCTACCGTCAGCTGGTGATGTACCTGGTGGCCACCCACAACGTGAAGAAGCTGGGCTTTGAGGACGAGGGCATGAACGTACACCAGTACAAGCTGTGGCAGGAGGCCCTGCCCGGGGTGGAGCTGGTGCCCGCCTCTGACCTCCTGACCCGTCTGCGTATGGTCAAGGACGAGGAGGAGCTGGCCGTCATGCGGGAGGCCCAGCGCATCACCGACGAGGCCTTTACCGAGATTTTGAACTATGTGAAGCCCGGCGTCACCGAGAGCGAAATCGCCGCCCGCCTGACCTACATCATGGCCAGCAAGGGCGCCCAGCGCAACTCCTTCGACCCCATCGTGGCCAGCGGTGCCAACGGCTCCAAGCCCCACGCCGTGCCCGGCCTGTCGGTCATCGAGAAGGGCCAGTTTGTCACCATGGACTTCGGCTGTGTGGTGGGTGGCTACTGCTCCGACATGACCCGTACCGTGGCCGTGGGCGAGCCCACCGACGAGATGCGCCTGGTGTATGACACCGTTCTGAAGGCCCAGCTGGCTGGCATTGCCGCCGCCCACGGCGGCGTCACCGGTGATGTGGTGCACAACACCGCCGCCAAGGTGATTGCCGACGCCGGATACGGGGAATACTTCGGACATGGCTTCGGCCACTCCCTGGGCATTGAAATCCACGAGAATCCCCGCTTCTCTCCCTTCTGGACCCAGACCATTCCCTCTGGGGCCACCCTGTCCGCCGAGCCCGGCATCTACCTGCCCGGCAAGTTCGGCGTACGCATTGAGGATGTGCTGTGGCTGACCGACGAGGGCTGCGTGGACATCACCGCTTCCCCCAAGGATTTGATCATTCTGTAAGCAAATCAGACCCACCCGAGAGTTTTCCCATTTCTCTGTGAGAATTGTGGGTGACCCCCTTGCAAAAAAAGGGGAGATAGGGTATAATACAGTGAATTATACTTTGGATTCCCAAACTTTTATATTGGAGGACGAGACCAATGGCAATGATTACCGCAGGTGATTTCCGCAACGGCGTGACCTTTGAGATGGACGGAAAGGTGATGCAGGTTGTCGAGTTCCAGCACGTCAAGCCCGGTAAGGGCGCCGCTTTCGTGCGTACCAAGATGAAGAACGTCATCACCGGTGCTGTCACCGAGACTTCTTTCAACCCCACTGCTAAGTTCGAGCAGGCTTTCGTGGACCGCAAGGAGATGGAGTACAGCTACAACGATGGCGATCTGTACTACTTCATGGACATGGAGACCTACGACATGCTCCCCGTGAACAAGAGCGTCCTGGGCGACAACTTCAAGTTCGTCAAGGAGAACATGTCCTGCAAGATCATGTCCTACAAGGGCAGCGTGTTCGGCGTGGAGCCCCCCAACTTTGTGGACCTGGAGGTCACTGAGACCGAGCCCGGCATCAAGGGCGACACCGCCACCAACGTCACCAAGCCCGCCACCCTGGAGACCGGCGCTGAGATCAAGGTGCCCCTGTTCATCAACGCTGGCGACCGCATCCGCATCGATACCCGCACTGGCGAGTATATGGAGCGCTGCAAGGGCTAATTAGCTGTAAAGTAATTCAAACACGCCGAGATTTCCTTGCGGGTATCGATTACCCCGCAAAGCGGGGCGCACGTAGTGCGTACAAGCATTTTGGGCCAAGCCCAAAATCTTGCCGCAGGGCGAATTGACTTCGCCCGAGGATTTGAAATCACGGGGTCCCCGGCAAACCGTGGTTTGCTGGGGCTACCCGCACTGGCGAGTATATGGAGCGCTGCAAGGGCTAATTGCCCCACTTCATTCCAACCCATTCAATTTGCACTCTGGAAGGAGATATCATCATGACCATTTCTGAGAAGGTTGCGTATATCCAGGGCATGTTTGACGGCATGGGCCTGGACAAGTCCGAGAGCGGCGAGGCCAAGGTGTTGGCCGAGGTGCTGGACGTCCTGCGTGAGGTCGGCGATCAGCTGGACACCGTGGACGCTACCCTGGACGAGTTTGGTGAGGAGATCGACGCCATTTCTGACGACCTGGCCGACGTGGAGGCCATTGTGGGCGAGGACGACGAGGACGATTGCTGCTGCGCTCACGATTTGGGCTGCGACGACGATCTGGACGACGAGGACTTCTTCGAGGTGGACTGCCCCAACTGCGGGGAGAGCCTGGTGATTGACGACGAAGTGCTGGAGGCCGGCGTCATCGACTGCCCCAAGTGTGGCCAGAAGTTCGCTCTGGACTTTGAGGGCGAGGACGACGAGTGCGGCTGCGGCTGTGACTGCGGTTGCGATCACGACCACGAGTAAGTGGAAGGACGCCTGCCCTACCATGTGAGACATCATACCGCCTGTGTCCCCACGGACACAGGCGGTATGTCTTTATGAGAACGCGCAGAAGGGGGAAGTTCCATGAATGCAACCAAACAGACGCTGTCGGCATCCCTAAAGCGGTGGATGCTGAAAAAGCCGTTGGATAAAATCACGATACAGGACTTGACCAGCGACTGCGGCATGAGCCGTATGGCGTTTTACTACCACTTTAAAGACATCTACGACCTGGTGGAGTGGACCTGTGTGGAGGACGCCACCCGGGCCCTACAGGGGAAAAAGACCTACGACACCTGGCAGGAGGGGCTGACCCAGATCTTTGAAGCGGTGTTGGAGAACCGACCCTTTGTGCTCAACGCCTACCGCTGCATCAGCCGGGAGCGCATGGAGCGCTACCTGTTCCAGCTCACCTATGGCCTGATTCGGGGTGTGGTGGATGAAAAAAGCCAGGGACTGGGGATTTCCGAAGAGGATAAGACGTTTATCGCGGATTTCTACAAGTATAGCTTTGTGGGGATTATGCTGGACTGGATTCAGAAGGGCATGGGGGAGGACTACCACACCTTGGCCCATCGGATTAGCCTCACGGTGCAGGGGAATGTGGCCCACTCCATCGCCAATTTTGCAGACCCACACAGGGGAGATAATTAACTTTACAGATGAGGGCGAATGATAAAATTTTTATCATTCGCCCCCATCTGTTTATGGTTTTTTCTTGGGTACGGGGGTAGGATAACACCATCAAGCAGACCTGCCGTAAAAGCGGTAATGATAGAAAGGTGGTTATCCTCTATGGATCGAAAGCAAATTGCAGCCCTCACCGCTGCCGCAGCTGGACTGGCTGGCACAGGTGCGGCGGTGTTTTTCACCAAGAAAAAGCAGGCGGCCAAGCAGGGCCAGCTCCAGGCCCAGCAGGAGTACCGGAACACCGAGCTGGGAAAGCAGAAGAAAAACAGCAAGGGCATTTACTATACCAAGGGCAACTATGAGGCCTTTGCCCGCCCGGAAAAGCCCCAGGGCGTGGACGAGAAGCACGCCTATCTGGTGGGCAGCGGTCTGGCCAGCCTGGCGGCGGCCTGTTTCCTGGTGCGAGACGGCCAGATGAAGGGGAACCACATCCACATCCTGGAGGCCATGGACGTGGCGGGAGGCGCCTGCGACGGCATCTTTGACCCCAGCCGTGGCTATGTCATGCGGGGCGGCCGGGAGATGGAGGACCACTTTGAGTGCCTGTGGGACCTGTTCCGCTCCATTCCCTCTCTGGAGAAGCCCGGTGCCTCGGTGCTGGACGAGTTTTACTGGCTCAATAAGCACGACCCCAACTACTCTCTGTGCCGTGCCACCGTCAACCGGGGCCAGGATGCCCACACCGATGGGCAGTTCCGGCTCAGCCAGGAGGGATGCATGGAGATCGTCAAGCTGTTTTTGACCCCCGACGAGGACTTGTACGACAAGACCATCGAGGATGTGTTTGACGACGAGGTGTTTGAGTCCACCTTCTGGCTGTATTGGCGCACCATGTTCGCCTTTGAAAACTGGCACAGCGCCTTGGAGATGAAGCTGTATTTCCAGCGGTTCATCCACCACATTGCGGGCCTGCCCGATTTCAGCGCCTTGAAGTTTACCCGCTACAACCAGTACGAATCCCTCATTCTCCCCATGCAGAAGTATCTGGAGGATGCCGGGGTGGACTTCCAGTTCGGCACCGAAGTGACCAATGTGCTCTTTGACATCAAGCAGGGCCGCAAGGTGGCCACCGCCATCGAGTGCAAGGTCAAGGGGGTGGAGAAGGGCATTGTGCTCACCGAGCAGGATCTGGTGTTTGTCACCAACGGCTCCTGTACCGAGGGCACCATCTACGGCGACCAGGACCACGCCCCCAATGGGGACGCCCTGGTGCGCACCAGCGGCTGCTGGAACCTGTGGAAGAACATCGCCCGACAGGACCCCGCCTTTGGCCGCCCGGAGAAGTTCTGCTCTGACGTGTCCAAGACCAATTGGGAGTCCGCCACCATCACCACTTTGGATGACAAGATTCTCCCCTATATCACCAACATCTGCAAGCGGGACCCCCGGACCGGCAATGTGGTCACCGGCGGTATCGTCAGCTGCCAGGACTCCAAGTGGCTGCTGAGCTGGACCATCAACCGTCAGGGCCAGTTCCGGGAGCAGGAGCCGGAGAAGGTGTGCGTTTGGGTGTACGGCCTGTTCACCGACGTGCCCGGCGACTACGTGAAAAAGCCCATGAAGGAGTGTACCGGACAGGAGATCACCCAGGAGTGGCTGTACCACCTGGGGGTGCCGGTGGAGCAGATTGAAGATCTGGCCCGCAACAGCGCCGTGTGCGTGCCCACCATGATGCCCTATATCACCGCCTTCTTCATGCCTCGGGCCAAGGGCGACCGCCCCGACGTCATCCCCGACGGCTGTGTCAACTTCGCCTTCTTGGGCCAGTTTGCAGAGACCCCTCGGGACACGGTGTTTACCACCGAGTATTCCGTGCGCACCGCCATGGAGGCCGTGTACGGCCTGTTGGGTGTGGACCGTGGCGTGCCCGAAGTATGGGGCAGCGTGTACGATGTGCGGGAGCTGCTGGAGAGCTCGGTGCGCCTGATGGACGGCAAGTCTCCTCTGGAGGTGGAGCTGCCCGGCCCCGTGAACCTGCTGAAAAAGCCGCTGCTCAAGGCGGTGAAGGGGACAGTGATCGAAAAGGTCTTGCGAGATCACGGCGTCCTCAAAGAGGGAATATAACGAAAAAAGCCGCAGAAATATGTCGTTTCTGCGGCTTTTCTTGTGGCGGTTTATTCGCTTCTCAGCGCTTCCACCGGGTCCTTCTTGGCGGCCAGACGGGCGGGAATGAGTCCGGCCAGGATGGTGAGGATGGCGCTGATGGCCACCAGGATGGCCCCACCCACCGGGGGCAGAGCGGCGGAGAGCTCGGTGAGCCCAGTGACGGCGTGGATGGCGGCGTTGATGGGGATGTTCAGCAGCAGCGTCACCACAATGCCCAGCACACCGGCACCCAGACCCACAATGAGGGTCTCGGCGTTGAACACCCGGGACACATCCTTTTTGGAGGCGCCCACGGCCCGGAGAATGCCGATCTCCTTGGTGCGCTCCAGCACCGAGATATAGGTGATGATGCCGATCATGATGGAGGACACCACCAGAGAGATGGACACAAAGCCGATGAGCAGATAGCTCACCCCGCTGATGATGTCGGTGATGGAGCTCATGAGCAGGGCCACATAGTCGGTGTAGCTGATCTGGTCCTCCTCGGCCACCTGCTGGTTGTAGGCGGTGATGAGGTCGGCGATCTTGTCCTTCTCCTTAAAGGTATCGGCGTAGAGACTGATGGAGGAGGGGGACTCCAGGTCAATATAGCCCATCAAGTCCAGATTGTCCTGGTAGGTGGAGTCGGAGTGGGTGGGGGGCATATAGTTGTCGTACAAGTAGACAAACTGCTCCAGGCTCAGTCCCTGGTCACTGGGCCCCTGCTCCACCGCCTGGGCCAGCATGGCCGACAGCTGGGCGGCGGGAAGGGCAGAGAGCTGCTCTTTCGCCGCTGCGGCGTACTGCTCCTTGATCTGGGCGGCCATGGCCTCCTCCACCTGGGCAAACAGCTCCTCGTCGCTCATGCCTGCGATATACTCGTCCAGGGTGGCGGCGTCCACCCCCATCTGGGCGGCGTACTCCTGGGAGATCATCTTCTCGATGTCCTCCCGGGTGATGTTGGCCATCTGGGCGTCTACGGTATCGTCCACATACTGCTGGCTGGGCTGGCTCATGCCGTCCACGTAGGCCTCCGCCTGGGACTGGGCGTCCAGGGTGAGCAGGTACTCCCCAATGGCCTGGGCTTTCTCCTGGTCGGTGGGCTCGGTGTCTCCCTCCTGGCGGAAGGGCAGGTTGGTGATGACGTCGGTGTCGGGGTTGGCCAGCTGATCTTTCACCAGCTGGGAGTCGGCGGTGTGATCAATGGCGTACTGGGTCAGGGCGTTGGTGTAGCCCAGAGAGCCGGACATCATGCCGCCGTTGCTGCCGGAGCGGGCCACGCCCACCACTTGCAGCGTAATTCCGGTCTGATTGCTGTTGTAGAGCATCTCCAGCCCGGTCTGGGTGGCGGACAGGTCGGTGTAGGTGTTGGTGTTGGCGTCGTACTGGTAGCGCTCGTAGGGCAGCAGCAGCTTGAACTGGGTCTGGCACAGCTCCTCGTAGCTCCAGCTCTGGTCCTCCACCTCCACCTCTTCGCCGGCCTGGAGGGCGGCCAGGGTCTCGTTCATCTCGTCCACGGACACCAGGCCCAGGGCGTAGAGCATCAGGTCGGAGACCTGGTTGTTGTCGTCCACAAAGAGGATGACCTGGTTGTACTCCTCGGGCCAGTGGCCGTAGAGCAGCTCGTATTGGTCCAGCACCTGGGAGGAGACCAGCTGGCCGTCCTCACCGGGCAGCAGCTCCTGCCACACGTCGAAGCTCTCATACATGGAGCCCATGGAGTTGAAGTAGTCGGTGTAGTCGCCGCCGTACAGAGAGCCCATGGCGGTCTCCATGGCGGACATGACATCGCTTTTCACCACTTTGCCGTCGGGGTCTTTGTTGTAGATGTCAAACTTGAAATCATAGCCATAGTACACCTGGGCCAGGTCGGTGATGCCGCCGCCCCCTTCCTCCAGATACTCCTTGAAGGCCTTCAGGTTGTTGGTGACGGTCTCGGCGTTCATCATGGAGTCCATCATGTCGTACATGACATTGGACACGTACACCCGATCCTCTTCCCGGGGCGCGCCGCTGTCCTCCTCGTCGCTGACCCCCATCAGGGAGGTGAGCATGGAAGTCATATCCACGCTTTCCGCCTCAATGGTGATGGGGTAGCTGGTGAGGGTGTCCTGCTGCACCTTGGTGATATAGGTGTTGATGCCCGAGGACAGGGAGAGGATGAGGGCGATGCCGATGATGCCGATGGACCCGGCAAAGGCGGTGAGGAAGGTGCGCCCCTTCTTGGTCATCAGGTTGTTGAGGGACAGGGACAGGGCAGTGGGGAAGGACATGGAGGTCTTTTTCCCCGCCTTGGCCTCCTTGCCGGTGAGGGCGGGGGCGTCCTCCTGGCTCTCATAGGGGTTGGAATCGGCGATGACCTCGCCGTCTTTCAGCTGGATGATTCGGGTGGAGTAGGCCTGGGCCAGCTCCGGGTTGTGGGTGACCATGATGACCAGGCGGTCCTTGGCCACCTCCCGCAGCAGGTCCATCACCTGTACCGAGGTCTCACTGTCCAGAGCGCCGGTGGGCTCGTCAGCCAGGAGAATGTCCGGGTTGTTGATGAGGGCACGGGCAATGGCCACTCGCTGCATCTGGCCGCCGGAGAGCTGGTTGGGCCGCTTGTGCATGTGGTCGGTGAGTCCCACCTGCTCCAGGGCCTCCTTGGCCCGGCGGTGCCGCTCGGCCTTGGACACCCCGGACAGGGTGAGGGCCAGTTCCACGTTGGCCAGGATGGTCTGGTGGGGGATCAGGTTGTAGCTTTGGAAGACAAAGCCCACGGAGTGGTTGCGGTAGGTGTCCCAGTCGCTGTCCGTGTACTCCTTGGTGGAGCGGCCATTGATGATGAGGTCGCCGCTGGTGTACCGGTCCAGCCCGCCGATGATGTTCAGCGTGGTGGTCTTGCCGCAGCCGGAGGGGCCGAGGATGGAGACGAATTCATTGTCCCGAAACTCCAGACTCACCCCCCGCAGGGCGTCCACAGACAGGTCGCCTACGGTGTAGGTTTTGCGGATGTTGGTTAGCTTGAGCATAGAAACCTCCTTTTGTTATCGCTTCTTGCCGCTGGACAGGGCAAATCCAAATACGGTGCCGCACAGGCCGCCGATGATGTGGGTCAGTTGGGAGATGTTGTCCTGGACAAAAATGCCGTTCCAGATCTCGTCCCCCAGGTAGAACACCGCCACCAAAATGAGGGTGGTGGGGATGGTGCCGTTGCGCACCCCGCCGAAGGAGGAGAGGAGGATCATCATAAACACGATGCCCGAGGCACCCAGCAGGGCGGTGCCGGGGAAGAAGAAGAACTGTACCAGCCCGGAAATCACCGCCGTGACCAGGACGGCGCACAGCACATTCCAGCTGCCAAATCGGTCTTCCAGGTTGGGGCCCAGCACCAGAATGAGCACCATATTGCCGATGTAGTGGGCGTAGCCGCTGTGACCCAGCACGTGGCCGAAGAACCGCACCCAGGCCAGAGGATCAGCCAGGGAGCAGTGGTAGACGGAAAAGAGATGGGCATTGGTCCAGCCGTCGGTGACCCCGTTGAGAATCAGCGCAATCAGGGACAGCAGGGCAAAGGTGATGGTGACCGGGGCGTTGTAGGAAATTTTTAAGGTGGGTCGTTTCATAAAAATACCTCTTGTGTGTTTGGGAGCAGGGCGGCCATGTCCTCCGGCAGGGGCTGAGTGAAGGCCAGGTGCTCTCCTGTGATGGGATGGGTGAAGCTGAGCTGATGGGAGTGGAGGGCGGGCCGGGCAATCTTCTCCGGCTGCTCGGTACCATAGAGAAAATCCCCGGTGAGGGGACAGCCCAGGTGTGCCATATGCACCCGAATCTGGTGGGTGCGCCCGGTGTCCAGTTGTAGCTCCACCAGGCTCCTGCCCTCCCAAGATTGTAACACCCGGTAGTGGGTGCGGGCGCTCTGGCCGTCCGGACACACCGCCCGGGCCCGGGAATCTGGGGCCAGACCGATGGGGGCGTCCACCGTGCCCGAGGGGGCGGGGGGCTGGCCGTCGCAGATGGCCAGATAGACCCGGCGGAAGGCCTCGGTGTGGAGCTGCTGCTTTAATTGCTCTTGGGCGTGGGGGTGCTTAGCCACCACCAACAGCCCCGAAGTGCCCTTGTCCAGCCGATGGACGGGGTGGAAGTCGCAGTCCTGCCCGGTTTGCTGGTAGTGGTACATGAGAAAGTTGCCCAGGGTGTCGGCAAAATGGCCGTGGCTGGGGTGTACCAGCAGGCCGGGGGGCTTGTTGACCACCACTACGTCCTCATCCTCCCAAATAAGGTCCAGAGGCCCAGGGGTGGGCACGGTGCCGGAAGTGGGGGCCTGGTCGGTCAGGCGCACTGCCAGCACTTCCCCCGCCTGGACCCGGTATCGCACAGTGACCCGCTGGCCGTCCACCGTGATGCCGTCGGAGAGCCATTTGATGCGCCGCAGCACCGTCCCAGACAGGTGCAGGTGCCGCCGCAATATGGTGTTGACCTCCAGGCCCACCAGGTCCCCTTGAATGGGAACGCGCAGATATCTGGCAGCCATGCAATACCTCCCCAGTATAATGTTCAATACAGTAGTATAATCTTCCTGGACCGCTCCGTCAAGAATTGCTGGCTAAAATGCCAAAAAATGGTGAAAATCCGTCATGACCTTGGAAAAACTGTGCAACAATTGCTTCATTTTTTGGCTGTGTCAACGATATTTCCTTCTTTTGTGCAAGTTTGAACATTAGGTATTGCAAAAATGACGGTTGGGGTGTACAATACAGTAGCAAGCTAAATTACACACTTTCAAAATAGAAAGGATGTTGGCAAAGATGTCTCTGAATAACGCATATCTGAAGTCCGTCATGGAGGGCCTGAAGGCCCGCAACGGTCATGAGAAGGAGTTCCTCCAGGCTGTGGAGGAAGTTTTGGAGTCTCTGGAGCCCGTGGTGGAGGCCGATCCCCGCTACGAGCAGCAGAACATTGTGGGCCGTATGGTGGAGCCTGAGCGGGCCATTCTCTTCCGGGTGCCCTGGGTGGACGACAACGGCGTGGTGCAGGTCAACCGCGGCTACCGTGTCCAGTTCAACTCCGCCATTGGCCCCTACAAGGGCGGTCTGCGTCTGCACCCCACCGTCAACCTGTCTGTCATCAAGTTCCTGGGCTTTGAGCAGGTCTTCAAGAATGCTCTGACCACTCTGCCCATGGGCGGCGGCAAGGGCGGCTCTGACTTCGACCCCAAGGGCAAGAGCGACGGGGAGATCATGCGTTTCTGCCAGTCCTTTATGAATGAGCTGTACCGCCACATCGGCCCCGACACCGACGTGCCCGCCGGCGACATCGGCGTGGGCGCCCGTGAGATCGGCTATCTCTTCGGCCAGTACAAGAAGCTGCGCAACGAGTGGACCGGCGTGCTCACCGGCAAGAGCCTGTCCTACGGCGGCTCTCTGGCCCGTACCGAGGCCACCGGCTTCGGTCTGTGCTACTTCGCCGACGCCCAGCTCCACGACAACGGCCAGTCCTTCGAGGGCAAGCGGGTGGTGATCTCCGGCTCCGGCAACGTGGCCATCTACGCCAACCAGAAGTGCACCACTCTGGGCGGCAAGGTCATCGCCATGTCCGACTCCAATGGTTACATTGTAGACGAGAACGGCATTGATTATAAGGTCATCCAGGAGATCAAGGAGGTCAAGCGCGCCCGCATCAAGACCTACCTGGACTACGTCCCCACCGCCAAGTACGTGGAGGGCTGCTCCGGCATCTGGACCGTGCCCTGCGACATCGCTCTGCCCTGCGCCACCCAGAACGAGCTGGACGAGGAGGCCGCCAAGGCCCTCATCGCCAACGGCTGCATCGGTGTGTTTGAGGGCGCTAACATGCCCTGCACCCCCGAGGCCATTTCCGCCATCAAGGGCGCTGGCCTGATGTTCTCCCCCGCCAAGGCCTCCAACGCTGGCGGCGTGGCCACCTCCGGTCTGGAGATGAGCCAGAACTCCGGCCGCATCAGCTGGACCTTCGAGGAAGTGGACAGCAAGCTCAAGGGTATCATGGAGGGCATTTACAAGGCCTGCGCCGACGCCGCCGAGAAGTACGGCATGAAGGGCGACATCCAGGCCGGTGCCAACATTGCCGGATTCCTGAAGGTTGCTGACGCCATGCTGTGGCAGGGTATCTGCTAATCGGAAACGCCAAGTAACGCAAAGCCCCGTCTGGTGTATAACGCACCGGGCGGGGCTTGTTTGTTTTCGCTCTTCATGGTACAATATGGTCAACCTGAACAAAGGAGGGAGAGCCATGAGCGAGACCTATTGTGGAAAGAGCTGCCAAACCTGCGGCTATCGGGCGGAGACCAGCTGCCGGGGCTGCCTGGAGGAGGCCAGCCGGGAGTGCAAGCTGGCCCTATGCTGTCGCCAGAAGGGGCACAAGACCTGTGACAGCTGCACCTACAACACCCAATGCGGCATGTATCGGGGGAGAGACACCGCACCTCAGTACCGCCTGGCCCAAAAGAAGGCGGAATTGGAGTATCAGCAGGAACTCCGGGAGCGGGGAAGCTTCCTGGCCAAGTGGATTTGGGTGTTGTTCTGGCTCTTTATCCCTGCCAACATTGCCAGCGTCATCGTCCAGTGGATGCCCAGCATCCAGGTGGTGGGATACCTGTTGGACTTTGCCTGTGGTGTGGTGTACGGTGTGGTGCTGCTGCGCATTGCCTCCAGGGCAGAGGGGTATCGCTGGGCGGGCATCTTGATTTTGATTACCGCGCTTCTGGATGGAGGGGCCATCTTCATCAGCAATGAGGCCTTGGCTCTGACGGTTTCCCTGTGCAGTGCTATCCTCTCCTTCTTTAGCTGCTACAATGAGTTTAACGCCCACGCCGACGTGCTGGCCGGGTTGGACAACGAGCTCAGCGACCAGTGGAGAAAGCTGTGGAAGTGGATGCTCATCGCCACCATTGCCATGATTGTGGGTGTGATCTTCACGGTCATCGTCATTGGCGCTTTGGTGTTTTTGGCAGCTATCATTGCCCTTTTGGTCATCGGAATCCTCAAACTGGTGTACCTGTTCCGAACCGCCCAGACCTTCCAGGATGTGGCCGCCCGATAAATAGGTATAAAAGGATGTGTCGCAAAACGTAAGTTTTGTGGCACATCCTTTTTTACTCTCAACAGCAAAAACGAATCCAGTATGTGGAACTTCCGCAGCGTTTTGGGCATGCAAAAGCCAGCCCACACC
>NZ_NFIH01000039.1 GCF_002161675.1 Pseudoflavonifractor sp. An44 | reverse complement strand
ACCCCCGGCAAGCCCTATCCCACCGCCTCCGCCCCAGCGCTCTCCCTGCAGAAGGGGGACAGCGTTCAGCACAAGGCCTTTGGACGAGGCCTGGTGCTGTCGGTGCAGAAGATGGGGGGCGACGCCCTGGTGGAGATCGCCTTCGACACCGTGGGCACCAAGCGGCTGATGCTGAAATCCGCCAGCCAGCACTTGACCAAAGTATAAGGAGGGTTTTCCCATGTTCCGCATGATTGGTTTTGACCTGGACGGCACCATTGCCGACACCCTGCCCCTGTGCATTCAGGCCTTCGGCCTGGCCCTGTCTCCCTATGCCGGGCACACCCTCAGCGAAGAGGAGATCACCGCCACCTTTGGCCTGGATGAGGTGGGCATCGCCAAGATTCTGGCGGGGGACCAGTGGGAGGCCGGGGTGGCCGACTACTGCCGGGAGTATGAGCGGCTCCACCCCCAGGTGGTGCCCGACCTGTTCCCCGGCATCCGGGAGCTTCTGCACACCTTGAAGGACCGGGGGATTCCCCTGGTGCTGGTGACGGGAAAGGGAACCCCCACCTGCCGCATCTCCCTCAAACAGTTCGGCATTGCCGACGTGTTTGACGAGGTGCTGTGCGGCTCGGATGTGGCCCCCAATAAAGTGGACCATCTGCGCTACTTGTTGGACAAATACCAGCTGACCCCGGAGGAGTTCTGCTACATCGGGGACACCGCCACCGACGTGGACTCCTGCGACCAGGTGGGGGTGACCTGCCTGTCGGCGGCCTGGCAGGACGGCGTCACCCAGGCCTTGGAGCAGCGCAACCCCGGCAACGTGTTCGACCGGGTGGAGAAATGCGGGGCGTACCTGTTGGAGCACTGCACCAAACCCCAATGATAGGACAAAACACCGGATGGAATGCTCGGTGGTCGTAAAACAGTAATATGTAAATTTCTTGGAACAGGCATGATTTCGGTCATGCCTGTTCCGCTTTTATCAGTTCATCCACGGGAATGTAGCCCACAAGGTCATATTCGATATGTACCCTCTGTTTGCGCTTGCCGCTGGACTTATCCGGTGCCTCCACATAAACCGCTTTTACAAGCTCTCTAAGCGCATATGGGGTCAGCTCCGTGAGGGTGCTGTTTTTGTGTACTCGATAGATAAACTGCTCTAAGTTCTCTGCCTGTCGTTCCTGTTCCTGAATTTCCTGTTGCAGACTTTTAGCTTCTGTTTTGAGGTCGGCTTGCTCCTGGGTGTAGTTCGTGCTCATCATGGCAAATTTCTCGTCATCGAGCCGTCCAGCTACATTATCCTCGTAAATACGGATGAAAAGGCGGTCTAACTCGCTGATGCGTTTCTCAGCCTGCGCTAACCGCTTTTTATGTATCCGTATCGTTTCTTCACTCTGGACACGGAGCCTCTGTTCCATCTCTGCACGGAAGTAAGCCTCGTAGCGGGTGACTACCGAGATAACCTCCTGGATGTGTTTCCAGACCTGCTGTTCCAGCACAACGGCGCGGATATAGTGCCCACTGCACTTGTCCTTGTTTGCCCGATGGGTGGAACAAATAAAGAAGTCCTGCCGCTTTTCAAAGTAGCTTGTGGTAGAGTAGTACAGCTTCTGTTTGCAGTCATTGCAGAACACGAGACCGGAGAACATATTGCTCTTGCCCGTTGCCGTTCTGCGATGGCGTTGCTGCCGGATTTCCTGCACCTTATGTACACACTGCGATTTTCATATCTGGCAAACAGCGCACGGCGGTACCCATTCGTGCGCTTTCTTGTTGGGGAACATCCCAAACCCTTGAACAATTTCGGGATAATTGGCTGAGCACTACGGGTGTTATTGTTTCTGTGAGTTCTTTTTTACTTCTGCTACAATGTCTATTTCATGCAGAGTATCATCTGATAAATCATATCTGAACAGATGCCCATTCAGAGCGTTATAATATTGATTCTTTTCCATCAACTGATATTGATGATTTTCAACTTGATGTGCCAAAGAAAAAACTTTATCGAGTGCCTTTTCTTTCTGCTCATCCGACAGTTGACCTTGTATTTTGCATTTTATTGTCTCAGCACCGTTTATAGTTGGTATCCCCTCAATAGAAATTGTAAAAGGTATTTTGCTCTCGCGACTTTTGGTAATATTCAGCCACAGCTTTTTGAAAAAGTATTTTGTCGCATCATATCCACCATTAAGGATGAACTGTTGTAATACCTCGTATGCAACGGCAATTAACTCGAAGTCTGCAAAATCAAACGCCGATTGCATCATAGTGCCAGAAAGATTTCTTACATAAAAACGAAATCCTTTTTCTTGGAGTTCATCAGCGTAAGCGGATAACATAGAATTATCATTATCAGAGAAATATCCTGATATGTAAAGTCCATCAATGGCCATAATCAAACCTCACTCAATTGGAGGAATAGGCGGCATGGCGTTTGCGAACAGATTTTTAAGTTCGTCAACCGTTCCCGCCTTTGCCCATTGCGCCATTCCATTTTTCCAAACCAAGCTATCAGCGGTAAGTTGTCCTGCGGCTGCCATCTGTGTCAACACAGAAATATCAAACGGTCCCGTGGCTTGTCCGTTGACCGCCACATGATATGCCACAGCAGGAATAGGAGGAGGTACAGCGCCGGGCGTTGTCTGCTGATTGATACCACCCATCATATTATTCATAGCACCGGCAATGTTCTGACCGACAGCACCGCCAACAGCCATGCTTGCCATCATAGTGGCCATATTGAAGCCTTCTCCACTGCCGCCTAAATTGACATCACCAGCTCCGCTAGCTCCCATCTGACCGAGAGCCTGTGCGCCAGCAACGCCAACCTCTGCCTGTTTTTCAACTTGGAAAGCACCAATGTTGGCAGTTTGTGTCTGCTTGTGCATAGCATACTGGCCTTCTTCACGCTGGATACGGAGACGCTCTACATAATCCTGCGTCTCAGCCTCAACCCTCGTTGCAGCAATATCCCTGGTAACAGCCATCAGTTGGCGATAGCCTTCACTGGTCTTGTCGATCTCAATGGCGGCAATATCCACCCCGGATACCAAAACGCCGAAAGATTCTTTCAGGCGTTCGCCGATGTCGTACTCCACAGCATCATTGATTTGTGCGGTTTTGGTTTCAATCTGAATGACCGGAATATTGTTGGCAGCGGGAGCGTTGGCGACCGCATCTTTCACATACCGGCTGACCGCATCTCGAATTTGCCGCTGAAAGTCACCAAGGCTAAAATTGGTCAACCTGTGCAGCTTGATAAATTCTCTATAATCAGCAATACAGAAACTAACAGTACCTCTGACCGCAACAGGCACTCCAAAGTCTGCGAGCCGTGGGTCATAAATATCGAAAAACGGAACACCGAACTTCACCTGAACAACATGGGCGAGATTGATAAAGTAGACCTCGGCCTGAAATGGTGTGCCTCCATCATAGGCCAGACCGACAATACTCGCCAAGACTGGAAAGTTCGCCGTTTTGATGGTCTCATCATACGGCCCCTCTATGTAGTCCTGCATGGTGCCGTTTTTCTGATGGTAGACGAAAACGGCAACCTCGCCGTCCTTCACCCGGAGGGAGGAACCCCAGCGGATAGCGTTTTCTCTGTTGTTATTTCCGGGCTGCGCTCCCGCTGGGTGCCATTTCCAGATGAGATACGACGGCTCATCACAGCGGATTTCGTCCATGAAGCCCCCGGCTGATTGTTTTTTTAATATCCCCATATTTACCTCCATGTACTACTTTGCACTATTTTTCATCGGGCTCGTCAATCCGTACAAACATAGTGTTAAAGCCTTCGTAATCAATGCTAACATGATAGCCATCTGCATTATCAGCCCCAAAATATGTGTCACCTTTACTATAATCTATATTAAATCCGCTATCATATACCGAATTAACATACTCCTCATAGTCGGACAAAGTTGTGTTCCCTATGTAAATTACAAACCCATAGTCGTGTTCCCATTCAATTTTACCATATAGCGATTTAGGCTGAGGAATTAGTTCTGCAATATCACTATTTGGCCATTCGACTTGACTCATTTTCATTGGGGCATTTACTTCAATATTAAGAGTTGTTATATAGCTAACATCTATCTGGTAACCGTCTTTATTATATGCCTCAAAAGATGTCTCGTCCTCTTCAATAATTTCGTAGTCATATCCAAATTTCTTGCAAGCATTTACATAATCATAATAATCGCTTTGAGAACATTCGATGTCATAAATATAAAATTTCTCATTTGAGTTTGTCATCACTCTTGCGGAAGTCATAATTGGTTCGGGAGCACATTCGTTCAGCAGAATATCTCCCCAACTTGTGTAATCGTTTGTGTTGAGAATCTGCTCGTCATGATTAGATGACAATGAAAAATACGGAACAAACAATAAAAACGCAAGTATCGCTGGTACTAATCGAAAATTTCGCACTCGCTCGTTAATGACACCGCTCCCCATCAAAAAGGCAGTCAAAAACAAAACTACCATGAGCGCGGAAACAATGCCCGCAAGTATCCTGCCGTTTTGAAATGCGAGCATACAAAACAGCACCGAGATAACTGCAAAAGCTACCAGGACAATTCGAAATTTGCTTTTCTTAAACTCTTTTGCAGTTACCTCCGATTGTTGCGATACATATCGCTGATTTGCCTTTTTCTTTGCTTCTGCAACTCGGGCTTTTATGGCTTCATATATTTCGTCGACTTCGAGCATATCTTCATCACTTAAGGTCAACCGGGCTTTTTTATGACACTGCTCTATTTTGGAGAGCCATGCGTCTGATATGCTGTCTTCACCCATGTGCGCCATGTAATGGTCTTCGTTAAAATTCGAAGACGCCAGCACCATGAACTCAAGAATATCTTCTCTGCTGTTTGGAATTGGGAACATTTTGACTAATCGAACAACTTCGCTATCACTCTTTGCCGCTTGAATATTTTTATACAATTTTTCTACAGAAGATGTCGCTGCTGTCCCCCGTAATTCGTATCCACATGCTGGGCATATTGATGTAAAAGAGTTTAATATTTCCCCGCAATGAGGGCACTTATGCATCACTCCATCATATACTGTTTTCCTTTGTGATTGAGTGTTTGCAGAAGAAGCATCAACAGGAGTTCCGCAATTAGAACAAAACTTTGCGCCGTTGGCAATTGGCTGACCACAGTTGGAACAAAATGACATTGTGTCCCCTCCCAAAGCAATTATTTACGCTCAACATCATCTATCCGCACTGCATCGCAAATATCTCCAATATTACAGTCCAGATACTCACAAATGCGTAACAGGACAGAAAGAGCGACTTCTTCATTTTTTCTGAGTTTTGTCATCGTCCCCGTAGCAATGCTCAAATCTTTTCGGAGTGTAGCAGGAGAAATTTCTTTCTCAATCAAGCGTATCCAAAACTTTTTATAACTTATTTTCATAGCACACTCTTTCTAAATCCGCATTTTGGCTCTTTCAATATCTATTATACAGGTAATCGCTTTAGAAATCAAGAGAACTCGATAATTAGTAAGCATTTGTTCTCAATTTCTTGCGATTTTTGCTCGGTGACTTTATGAATAGGGAAATCTCCTTTTACGCCGCCATATCGACCAACAGCAATAAACGAACCCGGGTATGGGCCGCTTTCACAAAACATACCACAGGGCAAAAAGTAAGCGGTTTTCGGCCCTTAAACGCACACAAAAACAGACGGCACCCAACCGAAGTTGAATGCCGTCTGTTTGTTGTCCAATCCTGTTTGACAGATGCCGATTTCGCAATTTCTTCAAATTACTGTCTTATCGGTACACGGGTAAACGTCCGGTGTTTTTCGTTTCTCTGGCATTTCATCCCTTCCCAGGGCATTTGAGTGGCCCATGGGTTGTCAATTGCCCCCACGCCCTCTATGATGGTATCACACACCACGAAAGAAAGGAGCGTTCCATGAAACTCACCATACAGCAAGACCCCGCACTGGCTGAGACAGAGGTGATCCTCCGCTGTCCCATCCTGGATGCCCGGCTGGAGTCCCTCATTTCCCACATCCGGCAATACAGCTTTGTGCTGGTGGGCTACCAGGAGCAGCGGGAGTTTCATCTGCCCCTGGAGAGCATCTACTATATGGACTCCACCGATGGAAAGACGTTTCTCTACCAAAAAGCCCAGGTCTACCAGTGCCGGGAGACCTTGACGGCCTTGGAAGAGAAACTATGTCAAACCACCTTTGTGCGCATCAGCAAAAACTGCATCATAAACACCGCTTTTTTGCAGCACGTAGAGCCCCACTTCAACCACCGATTGAAAGCGGTGCTGAAAAACGGGGAACAGCTCATTATTACCCGCAACTACATTGACACCCTGCGCCGCAAACTGAGAGGAGGCAGCCTATCATGAAACAGTTTTTCTTCGCCCGCATTCCCTCCATCTGCATCTGCTTTACCGGGATTATGTTAAGCTCTCTGGCCGTCAACCTGCTCTCTGGCTGGCCCGTCTCCCCCTTTCCCTTCCAGGTTCTGGGGTGGATTGTGGCCTGTCAGGGCATCGACTGGCTGCTGTCCTTTCTGAATTTCAAAAGCTGGCTGCACTACTGTGTGGTGGAGGCGGCCATTCTCTACGCCGTCTCTCTGCCCGTGGCTCTTCTATTTCGCTGGGCCTCTTGTACCTTTCCCAGCATTGCGGCCTATTCCCTCATTTTTCTGGCGGTGTACTTCTTTCTCACCTGGTATTTCCGCCGCCGCCAGCAGCTGTTGGCCCAGGAGCTCAACCAACTACTGCAAGAGCAGCAGAAGGACTCTGGGATGGAGTCATAACGTATCTGCCACCAAAAAAGCCCCTTCATCATGAACCGAACCACAAGGGGGGCTTTGGACTGTCTTACCCCTCCAAAAGTTCTCCCAGCGAGTGCACAAACCGGTGGCAGCTGTGGGGCATCTCCGCCCACCGGCTGGCATAGCAGGGGTCATACACCCCAATGGTGTGCATCCCGGCAGCCCGGGCGGTGGCGCAGTTAAAGGGGGAATCGTCCAGCAAGGTGCACCCCTCCGGCTCCACCCCCAGGGTGTGGCTCAGGGCCTCAAAACACCGGGGGTCGTGCTTTTCCAGCCCCAGCTCCTCGGCGTACACCACGTGGGCAAAGTAGGGCTCCAGGCCGTGGCGCTCCAGGGCCAGCTGGCACAGCTTGGGGCGGCAGGCGGTAAACAGGGCCAGCGCTTCCCCCTGGCTGCGGTACTGCTCCAGCAGCTCCCGGGCCCCCGCCTTCAGCTCCACCAGGTCCCGATAGTGGTGAGCGGCCAGCTCCTCCCACTCACACATAATCTCCTGGGGCGTCAGGTCCAGATGGTAATACTCCCGGGTGTAGCTAGCGGCCGAGGGGAAGGTGGCACGGGTCACCCGCTCCTCGTACTCCTTGGTCACCTGGCAGTGGTGACGGGCCAAAAATTCCAAATCCACCTCCACCCACAAATCGTTGGAGTGGAGGAGGGTTCCGTCCAAATCAAAAATGATCATGGGTGTGAAAATCCTCTCTATCTTGCGTCGATGGTCTTTTTCTGCTATGATGGTTGGGTTCGCGACCTAGCCACGGCCTAAGGCCGTGTTGCTTGATTATACCACACCGTCCCCGCTCCCGTCCATGGGTGGGGAAGCGGGGAGAGAGAGAAGGCGTTTTATGGATATCTTATTGGTCATGTGTTTGGGCATCCTGGTGGGTCGGTTCCTGTTCCCCCAGAAGGCCAAGCGTTGGAACGAGGGGGCGTCCCTGCTGTGCACCCTGGTGCTCATCTTCTCCATGGGTGCCATGCTGGGCCGGAAAGAGGGATTTCTCCACCAGCTGCTCACCCTGGGCGCTCAGAGCTTCCTCTTCTTCCTCATTCCCACCGTTTTGTCCATTGTGGTGGTGTACGCCCTCACCAAACGCTTTATGAAGCGCCCCAACCAGGATAAAAAGGAGGAAGAGGCATGATCGTCCTGTTCACCATCCTGGCTCTGCTCTTGGGGTTAGCCTACGGCCTGTCCGGGCTGGAACTGCCCCTGCTCACCTTTTTCAGCCAGCACACCGACCTGGTGCTCTATCTGCTGATGTTCACCGTGGGCATCAGCGTGGGGATGCACCGGGGCCTCTTCCGAAAAATCCGGGAGTACCACATCCGAATTTTCATCATTCCCTTTGGCATCATTCTGGGCTCTCTGGTGGGCGGTCTGGTGTGCGCCGCCATCTTCCACCTTCCCCTGGGCCAGGGGGCGGCCATTGCCAGCGGCATGGGCTGGTACAGCCTGGCGGGCGCCACCATCAGCCAGATTGGCGGTTCTGAACTGGGCAGCGTGGCCTTTCTCAGCAACCTGATGCGGGAGATTTTCTCCTTTATCATCATCCCCGTGGTGGCCATCAAACTCAACTACTACACCTGCATCGCCCCCGCCGGAGCCACCAGCGAGGACACCACCCTCCCGGTGATGCTGAAATACACCAACGAGGAGACAGTGGTGCTGTCGGTGCTCAACGGCATCATCTGCTCCTTCTTCGTCCCCATCCTCATCTCCCTGTGTTTCACCACCCCATAAGCCGACACGCTTCTCAAAAATGCCAGCATTTTTGAGAGGAGTTGCAGCCCGCTGCATGCAGAATCGGGTCAAAGGGCGACCCGATTCCACACTTGCGGGCTGAGAAGTGTTTTTTCCGATGCACATGTCCCCGAAAAAAACGAATTTTAATTTATTTTCCCGCCCCCGGGCGGGAAAACTCTGCCGAGGGCTTTGGGAATGATGCAAAAAATATATTCTTCTTGCATACACATGAGTTTTTCGACAGTCTGCAACGATGCCGCACAGATTTGCTCTGTGCGGCATCGTTTTTATTTACAGTGTCGGTCCAGCCAGTCCAGAACATCGGCATAGACCTCCATGCGGTTTGTCTCGTTGAGGGTCTCGTGGCGAGCGCCGGGGTACAGCTTCAGCTCCAGGTCCCGGGTACCGTGGTCCTTAAAATACCCGTACACACGGCGCACCCCCGCCCCGTTGGCTCCCACCGGGTCCTGATCTCCCGAAAAGAGATAGATGGGGGTGTTGGGGTCCATGCGGGACAGAGCTTTTTCACTGGAGATGTACTGCAAGCCCCCCAGCATGTCCCGGAACAGCCCCACCGAGGGGATAAACGAGCACAACGGATCTTGGAGGTAGGCGTCCACCATACGCTCATCGCTGCACATCCAGTCCACCGTGGTGCGGTTGGGGCGAAACTGCCGATTGTAGACCCCCAGGGACTGGCTGTACACCAGTTGGCTGACCCAGGTGGGTCCTCGCAACCACCCCAGCACTGTGGACACCAGGCGGCCCGTGGCCACCAGCAGGGGGCTCTCCTGCCCGGTGCCCGAGAGGATGGCCCCGTCCACCGTGCCGGGATAGCGGCACAGATAGGTGCGGGTCAAAAAGGAGCCCATGGAGTGGCCCAACAGGATATAGGGGACGCCTGGGAACTTCTCTCCCATGAGCTGCCGGAACGCGCGCACATTGGCCGTGGCCAGTGTCCAGCCGTTCCGGCGACCAAAATAGCCAAACTGCCCCGCCGCCTCTCCCGTCTTGCCGTGACCCAGGTGATCCTCGCCGCACACCACATAGCCGTGGACGTTGAGGTAGCGGGCAAAGTGGTCATACCGCCCCATGTGCTCGGCGATACCGTGGACGATCTGCACCACGCCCCTTATCTGGCCCTGGGGCTGCCACAGGTATCCGGCACATGGATGTTCCCCGTCCGAGGAGGGAAACCAAATCACTTCTGGCTGCTGCATGGAGTCACACTCCCTTCTCCCCCTTTGGGGGTCGGTTAGTCCAGCTTCATGTTATCCCCAGACAGGCCGTCCTTTTTCAGCATGTTCTCCAGAACCTGCACGTCGGCGGCGATGTCCATGGCGTCCGAGCTAAACAGCTTATCCAGCTGCTTTTCAAAGCCCTCCACCACTTTGTCCATCATGCCCTCGATGCGCTGCTTGGCGGCGGTGATGTTCTCCCCCTCCACCCCCTGGGCGTCCAGGCGGGCATAGGAGCGGAGAATGTCCAGGGTGGTGGGCAGGTAGTAGTTGAGGAAGGTGCGCAGCTGCTCGGTGCGCTGGGGATGGGTCTTCTGGTACTGCAAAATCTTGTGGGTGACCTCTTCAATGCGGTCAATCTTGGCGCTGATCACCGGGTCGGGAATCAGGTCGTTGATGAGGCGGATTTCCCGGAGAATCTCATCCTCCTGGGAGGGCTGCTGGTTCTTCTCCGGCTCCGGCTGGGGCTCCGGTTCCGGCTCCGGCTCGGTGTATCCCATCTCGGTGAGCATCAGTTTGCCCGCCTTCAAATCCAGATATCCCGTGGGCAGCACGTGGGTGGCCAGCATCTTGCGCAAATCCCGGGTCAGGCGGCGCACCGACACGTCCATGGCCGCCGCCATGGGGGCCAGACTCACCTGGCGATTGGCTCCGATGTAGGCCAGATAGTTGGTGTATCGCTCCATCCGGCCCCGCTGCTCCCGCCCGGTGAGGAGCATACCCAGGCCCACGCCAAAGCCCGCCAGCATGACAAACACGTTGACCAGCTCGTCAGCGAAAAAGAAGCCGTACCGCAGACTCTCCACAAAGGTGGCCAGCTGGGCTATGGTGCCCAGAGCGAACATCCCGGCCATGACGCCGCCCACCACCATTTTCACGGTGCCGGGGGCCAGGCCCTTTCGTTTCACCGGCGTCTGGCCGCCAAAGGCCGCTCCCGCCTTCCCCTTGACAAATTCCGCCGCCTGTCTGGCCTGGAAGGCGTAGTTTTGGGCCTGCTGACGGGTCATATTCCGAAGCTTGCTCACAAGCCACACCACGGCGATGACCTGGGTGATGCCAAAGGGGAGAAGGAAGAGCACCACAATGCCCAGCCAATCCTCCCAGTCTCCGTCCCGTCTGGGCCGTTTGGGGTTGGGGTTATAGTGGTACCCGCCCCCCTGTCCATAGCTGTACGAACCATTCATACCTGAGATTCCTTTCCGTCCAGACGGCCCCTGCCGCCCGGTTGCTTGTCACCCACATTATATACATCTTTTCCTCCGGTGTAAATAGCCACCAAAAACGATGACAAATTGTAAATCTTTTTAACCGAATTGTTCTTGTACCAGCCACCGGTTGGTGTTACAATATCCAAGGTGCAAGGGGATTCCATTCTGGTCAATTCCTGGCACCTCTTACAGATAACAACATTTGGAGGAAGTTCTATGGAGCACGTTCGTTCCAAGAAAAAGCTCACGCCCCCCATCATCGCCGGGATTGTGGCCGGCGCTGCGGTGTTGGTGCTGGCGGGAGCCTATTGCGGGCTGTGCGCCTGGGTCAGCGGCAACGGCCGTTTGCTCCCCGGCACCATTGCCCAGAATCACACACAGACCGTCACCCTGGACCTGGGCGGACTGACCCAGGATGCCGCGGTGGAGTATATGACCAGTTCCATGAAGGAGCACCTGGACACCCTGGAGCTGACCCTGAACTACGGGGAGGACCAAAAGGTGACCATCTCCGGCTCTCTGCTGGATGTGGACCCCCAGGCCGCCGTGGAGTACGGCATGGAGGAAAAGAAGTCCCGGGGCTTCTTCTCCCTGGGCCTGGCCTGGCTGGGTGCGGGCAGCGACCCGGACCCCCTGTCCCTGTCCTCCTCCTCCTTCACTCCCGAGGGAGAGAAGCAGGTGAAGGAGTACATCGACCAGATTGCCCAGGCCATGCACAAGGACCCGGTGGACTTCACCTACAAGCTGGAGAATCACTCTCTCAAAGTCACCATGGGCACCGACGGAGCCGAGGTGGACAAGGACGCCCTGCTGGAGCAGATCTCCAACGCCCTGGCCACCGGAGAGACCTCTCTGACCGTGGAGACCAAGCCCATTCCCTGCGCCGAGCTCACCGGGGAGATTCTCAGTGAGCTGGTCTACCAGGAGCCCAAGGCCCCCACCCAGGACGCCAACGGCAACCTGACCCCCATGGTCATGGGCTGCTCCATCGACCCGGAAGAGGCCCAGGGCATCATCGAACAGACCAAGCCCGGGGAGACCTGTTCCATCCCCGTCACCATCACCCAGCCTAATTTGAGCCAGGCCGCCTCCCTGCTGTACCAGGACCTGCTGTCCAGCAACACCAGTTACCTGGACGGCGTGGCCAGCCGCTCCTATAACGTGGCTCTGGCCGCCTCCTCCTGCAACGGCAAAATTCTCATGCCCGGTGAGACCTTCTCCTACCTGGGCACCATCGGAGACCCCTCCCAGGCCAACGGCTACAAGTCCTCCACCGGCTACTCCAATGGCCAGACCGTCGCCATGGACGGCGGCGGCGTGTGCCAGGTGTCCTCTGCCATCTACTACTGCGCGGTGTACGCCAACCTGGACATCGTCCACCGGGCCAACCACGCCTTTACCGTAGGCTATGTGCCCGACGGCCTGGACGCCACCGTGTACTACCCCAGCCTGGACTTCAAGTTCCGCAACAACACCGACTTCCCCATCAAGCTGGTGTCCTATGTCTCCGGCGGTAAGCTCACCGTCCAGATCTACGGCACCAACCCCAGCGGCACCTATGTGAAGACCGAGCGGTACACCCGCTCCACCACCGAGTACACCACCGTCTATGAGGCGGACTCCTCCGTTCCCCGCGGCACCACCAAGGTGAAGACCACCCCCTACACCGGCAAGGTGGTGGACGTGTACCGCTGCGTGTACGACGCCAACGGCAAGCTTCTCTCCCGCACCTTCGAGAACACCAGCCGCTACTCCAAGCGGGACAAGGTGATTCTCTACAACCCCGCCGACTCCGGCCCCTGGGGCGAGGGCACCGACGCCAACAAGCCAGACCCCACCCCGGCTCCTACGCCCAAGCC
>NZ_NFIH01000038.1 GCF_002161675.1 Pseudoflavonifractor sp. An44 | reverse complement strand
CACTCTTGTATTCAGCGGACTCTGCCGCAAGGAGGGAAAGGAAGCCTCACCCATACGACGGTATTATATCATCAGCCTACTGGCTGCTGATACCAAATCTTAATCTTTATAGTAGGAGGCGTGTTATGTCAGAGGATCTGCTGATTCGTCACTGCTCTCCCACCCTGGCGGGAATCAAGACGGGAAATCTTTTTTCCTGTGCCTGCCCCAGCCGGAAGGATCTGACGAAAGACTTGTGTCGGCTGAACAAGAAACTGGTGCCCAAGGGCATCCGCGTCCTTCCGCTTCGGGTTGGCAAAGGCCGCGCTTTGATCTACGCCTACCGGCCCAATGCACTGGAGAGCGATCTGACCGATTACCGCGCCAGAGCCTTGCTTCTCAAATACGGCTATGTGCCGGAAAACCCCAATGGCTGCGTGGTTCACCTGATCCACCGGCTCCGGAGCGAAGGGGAATTCCCCCATGAGATCGGCCTGTTTTTGAGCTATCCCCCTGAGGATGTGCTGGGCTTTATTTGCAACCGGGCGTGCAATCACAAATGCGTGGGCTGCTGGAAGGTCTACGGCGACGAGCAGGCCGCCAGAAACCTCTTTGAGAAATACGAGATGTGCAGCAAAATCTACTCCCGGCAGTGGCAGCAAGGGAAATCCATCGAGCAGCTCACCGTGGCTGGTTGATGTTTCTACCATAACAAATCCAGAAAGAAAGGTCGCTAAAGTCTTATGAGTAAAGTTGCAGTTGTGTATTGGAGCGGCACGGGAAACACCGAGGCCATGGCCATGGCGGTGGCCGAAGGAGCCAAGGGCAAGGGTGCCGAGGTATCTGTGATCACCGTCGCAGAGTTCTCCCCGGAGCAGGTCAGCGAGTATTCCGCCATCGCTTTCGGCTGCCCCTCCATGGGGTCGGAGCAGCTGGAGGAGAGCGAGTTCGAGCCCATGTTCACCGCCTGTGAGGGCAGGCTGAGCGGGAAGAATATCGCCCTGTTCGGCTCCTACGGCTGGGGCGATGGCGAATGGATGCGCAGCTGGGAGTCCCGCTGCAACGACGACGGCGCCAATCTGGCCTGTGACAGCGTGATCTGCAACGAAGCTCCGGACGATGACGCTCTGGCGGCTTGCCGCGAACTGGGCGCGTCGCTGGCCTGACAAAAACACCGCAGAAGGCAGGAGGCGCTCGTCTCCTGCCTTCTGCCTGTATCCCCAGTCAGCATAGGCAAAACCATTTCCGAACCCAGAGAAACAGGTCGTGAGAAATCATGCTGAAAGAATATTTATCGAGCCAGGACTCCGGCACAGGCCGTTGGAGCAGCAGTATGCCAGGGGTGCAGATCTGCCGGTTTTCCCTGCCGGAGCCGGAGCAGGAACCTCTGCGGTCTGTCCCGGTGTGCGGCGCACCGCTCCAGTTTGAGGTACTGTTCTGCCTGACCGGCCGCCTTACTGTCCGAACGTTACAAGGTACCTCCTGCACGGTGGAGGCGCCGGGGATTTTCCTGCTCTCCGACAGCTCCGCTCTCCGCTCGTGTCAGTATAGCGGAAATCTGGGCGGCATTTTGATCGCCGTGGACGCCAAAGCCGCAAAAGAAAGCCTTGTGACGGTCTGCTCCACTCTGGGGATGAAGCTGGACACCAGGATCGTCAAGAAAAAGATGACAGCAAGAAACGGCTGCACGGCCCTGCACGGCACGCCTTGGACGCAGGCATTTTTTGAAACCGTTCGCTATCTGTCAGAGCAGGAGCAGGAACGCTACTGTGTTTTCAAGTCGGTGGAACTGCTGTATCTGCTCTGCACCGAGGTATCTGAATCGGATGAATCTCTCTCCGGCTCAGGCTGTCCAGTATCCCACAGTCTGTTGGAAGTCAAGGCATACATCCAGACGCATCTGTCTGATAAGCTCACCATCGCGCTCCTCTGCAAACAGTTTTCCGTTTCCCCCACCTTCTTGAAAGAAGGGTTTCGCCGCGCCTATGGCGTACCGATCCACACATATTTGATCCAACAGCGCCTCCGACGGGCACAGGAGCTGATCTGCACCACCCGGATGCCCATTCAGCAAATTGCACAGGCTGTAGGGTATGAGGGTATGAGCCAGTTCAACGCAGTGTTCAAGCGGGAGTATGGCATGACTCCCGGCCAGTACAGAAAAATGTCGGAAACCGCAACTCCGCGTCCGTTTTGACAGCGACAAGCTCCCACATTTCCTGCTATAATAACCAGACATTCCAAAGTGATCAAAGGAGTGAGAGCGATGAAACAGCATCGTTTTTGGGCCTGGGGCGCTGTGATTTGCATGATTATGGTCATGGTCACCGGCTACAAGCGGAAATAAGGGAAAGGAAGTATTGCAATGAGTGTTTATACGAAACTGGCCTGCTTTGCGGGTGGTGCGTTGTTTGGCTCTTTTGGCGTTAAGCTGCTGTCCAGCAAGGACGCCAAAAAGGCCTATGTCCATGTCACGGCCGCCGGCCTGCGGATGAAGGACTCGGTTATGGGGACCGTAACCACGGTGCAGGAGAACGCCGCGGACATTCTGGCCTCCGCCAAGGAGCTAAACGAGGACCGGGCTGCAAAGGAAGCGGAGGAAGCCGCCGCTGCCAATCTGGAGAGCGAAGAAGCCTGATTGACCCAGAGGGAGCCGCCAGCGGCTCCCTCTTTTCGTGAAGGAGGAACCTATGAACGCAACCATATTGCACGAAAGCCGGGGGCGCATCCGGTTCCGGCTGCGGCAAAAACAAATGACACTCGCTCAGGCGGATCTGCTGGAGGCATGGATTCAGGGAAAGTCCTGGTGCCGGCAGGTCACCGTCCATGAGCGCACCTGCTGCGTCATCCTGTACTACGATGGGACTCGCCAAGCCGTGCTGAATGAGATTCGGCATTTTTCCTGGCAGGAGGCGGAGCGGACCACATCACTGCCCGCCCACAGCAGCCGGGCGCTGAACCGGGAATTTGAGGAGAAGCTGGTAACTAAGGTGGTGTGCAAGGCCGCCTGCACCCTGTTTCTCCCGTCTCCATTGCGGATTGCCCGCATACTCTGGCACATGATCCCCTTTGTACGGAGAGGACTGCGCTGCCTGCTGCGCCGCCGCATCAAGGTGGAGCTGCTGGATGCCCTGTCTATTTCCATTTCTGCCTGCAGAAGGGACTTCGGAACCGCCGGAATGGTCATGTTTCTGCTGGAGGTGGGCGAGCTGCTGGAGGAGTGGACAAGGAAGAAATCTGTGGCGGATCTGGCCCGGTGTATGTCGCTGAATGTGGACCGGGTCTGGCTGCGCACAGCCCAGGGCGAAGTGCTGGTCCCCGTGTCCCAGATCCAGCCGGGGGATGCAGTAGTCGTCCGCGCCGGCGGCATCGTCCCCGTGGACGGGCTGGTGCTGGAGGGGGAGGTCACCGTCAACCAGGCGTCCCTCACCGGCGAATCCATCCCGGTACCCAAGCACCCCGGAGGCGCAGTCTATGCCGGCACCGTGGTGGAGGAGGGCGAGTGTGTGCTGGAGGTAAAGCAGGCCTCCGGTCAGAGCCGCTATGACCAAATCGTTCACATGATCGAGCAGTCGGAGCAGATGAAGTCGGAGGCTGAGAGCAAGGCTGCCAATCTGGCGGACAAGCTGGTGCCCTATACCTTTGTAGGGAGTCTGCTGAGCTTCGTCCTCACCCGGAATGTGGCACGGGCTTTGTCGGTGCTGATGGTGGACTTCTCCTGCGCCCTGAAACTGGCTATGCCTCTGGCCGTCCTCTCTGCCATGCGGGAGGCGGGACGGGCCCATATCACCGTCAAGGGCGGCAAGTTCCTGGAGGCGGTGGCTGCCGCCGACACCATCGTTTTCGACAAGACCGGCACCCTGACCCACGCCTGCCCCCGGGTGGCTCAGGTGGTGTCCTTCGGTGGCAAAGAGGAATCCGAAATGCTGCGGCTGGCTGCCTGTCTGGAGGAGCACTTCCCCCATTCCATGGCCAACGCCGTGGTGGAGGAGGCCAAGCGCCGGGGCCTGCGCCACGAGGAGTACCACTCCAAGGTGGAGTATCTGGTGGCCCACGGCATCGCCAGCACCGTCGATGGGGAGCGGGTCCTCATCGGCAGCGCCCACTTTGTCTTTGAGGATGAGGGCTGCGTCATTCCGGAAGGCGAACAGGAGCGCTTTGACGCCCTGCCGCCGGAGTATTCTCACCTGTATCTGGCCGTAGGCGGACAGCTGGCCGCCGTGATCTGCATCTCCGACCCGCTGCGGGAGGAGGCAAAGGAAGCCCTCTCTGCCCTCCGCACCTTGGGGATTACCAGCACCGTTATGCTCACCGGCGACAGTTACCGCACCGCCGCAGCCATTGCCGCCCAGGTAGGAGTGGATGACTTCCGCGCCGGAGTCCTGCCGGCGGACAAGGCGGAGTATGTGGCAAGGCTCCGCCGGGAGGGACACACCGTGTTGATGGTAGGCGACGGCATCAACGACTCACCGGCCCTGTCCGAGGCGGATGCGGGCATTGCCATCAGCGACGGCGCCGCCATCGCCCGGGAGATTGCGGACATCACCATCGCTGCCGACAGCCTCTGGGAGCTTGTAGAGCTGCGTCGGATCGCCATGGCGCTGATGGCGCGCATCCACTCCAACTATCGCTTTGTCATTGGCTTCAACGGCGCCCTGATCGCTCTCGGTGTGGCAGGAGTCCTGCCGCCTGCCACCTCCGCCACGCTGCACAATCTTTCCACCCTGGGCGTCAGCTTGCGGAGCATGAGCCGGCTGACTGCTCAGACGCAGTCCACTCGGGGCAACAATTTGCAGAATGGATAAAAAAAGATTTCTTTCCGCTTGGTAGCTTGTGCTTTTTGCGCGGTTGCACATGGCTAACTCCATGTGCTATAATAAGCCCACGATGCGCAGTGCGTGATGCATGGTAAGTCCAATCGCCGCTGCGCATCTTTTTTCGCAAAGCAGTTAGCCATAGCTAACCGCATGAAAGAAAGGGGAGGATTGTATCAGACCGTATCGTTCTACCATAGTTCTCTTGGCTCTGTTGCTTGTCTTGTCCTGCTGCTCACTGTTTGTAGGCGTGATTGACCTGACGCCGGGCGAGCTTCTGGCGGGCAATTTTGGGCAGCTGGAGATTTTCATCATCTCCCGGCTGCCCCGTCTGCTGGCCATTTTGTGTACCGGCATTGGCATGAGCGTGGCGGGGCTCATCATGCAGCAGCTGTGCAGCAACAAATTTGTGTCCCCCACCACCGGCGCGACAATTTCCTCGGCCCAGTTCGGCATCTTGCTGGCGCTCCTGTTTATGCCGGCCTCCACACTGTGGAGCCGGGCCATTTTTGCCTTTGCTACGGCGATTCTGGGCACCTGGATCTTCGTCTGGTTCATTCAGCGCATCCAGTTCAAGGATGTGGTGATGGTCCCTCTGGTGGGCATCATGTTCGGCAATGTCATCGGCGGCATTACCAACTATCTGGCGTACAAGTACGAGATGACCCAGGCCCTGTCCTCCTGGCTGGTGGGCCACTTTTCCCTGGTGCTGAAGGGCCGGTATGAGATCGTCTGGCTGACGGTCCCGCTGGTGGTGCTGGCCTTCCTCTTCGCCAACCATTTCAATATCGTTGGGCTGGGCAAGGATTTTTCCAAGAACCTGGGTGTCCCGTACAACCTGGTGCTCTTCTCCGGCCTCACCATCGCTGCCATGATCACCGCCAGCATTGTGGTGGTGGTCGGCTCCATCTCCTACATCGGGCTGATCGTGCCCAATGTGGTGGCCATGTACAAGGGAGACAAGATCCGGGGCACGCTGGTGGATACCGCTCTGTTCGGCGCCATCTTCGTGCTGGTATGCGACATGATTGGCCGGATCGTAATCGCCCCCTACGAGCTGCCCATCGAGCTGATCGTGGGCATCCTGGGAAGCCTCATTTTCATCGCCCTGCTGTTTTACCGGCTCAAGCACGGCCGGAAGGCCATCCGTCTGGGCAGCGCTGGAACAGGCTGCTGCTCCGCCATGCCTAATCTGAAGGGAGGTGCGGACCAGTGAACACCGCTGCCGTGTGCGCCAACCGGCGCAAACTTCTGATTTTAGTGGTCCTCGTTCTGCTCTGTGCAGCAGGATACATGTTGGTGGAGGTCAACTTTTCCAATCCCAAGCTGCTGGCCTATGCCATGAAGATCCGCACCCCCAAGCTCATTGTCATGCTCATTACCGCCTTTTCCATTGGCGGTGCCTCGCTGGTGTTTCAGTCTATCATTAACAACACCATCGTGACCCCCTGCCTGCTGGGGATGAACTCCCTGTATACCCTCATCCACACAGCTGTGGTGTTTTTCCTGGGGTCTGCCAGCGTGGTGGCCTCCAATGCCAACCTGTCCTTCGCAGTGGACGTGGTGCTCATGGGCGTTACCGCCACCATTATCTACAGCTGGATCTTCAAAAAGACCAAGCACAATGTGCTGTATGTGCTGTTGGTGGGCACAGTGCTGACTTCGTTTTTCAGCAGCATTCAGACCACTCTTACCCGGGTCATGGACCCCAATGAGTACGACAGTCTGCTGAATACCCTGGTGGCAAGCTTCAGCAACATCAATTCCGAGATTATCGTCTTTTCCCTGATCCTTCTGGCCGCCGTTATCTTCGCATTGCGAAAAGAACTGGCCCTGCTGGATGTGCTGACCCTGGGCAAGGAACAGGCCATCAACCTGGGTGTGGACTATGACCGCTGCATCCGCCGCCTGCTGCTGGGGGTGACTCTCTGCATCGCCGTGGCCACCGCCATGGTGGGACCCATCTCCTTTTTGGGGCTCATCATCGCAAACCTGTCCCGTCAGCTGCTGAAAACCTTCCGGCACACCCAGCTGGTGCTGGGCTCGGCCCTGTTCGGCATGATCGTGCTGGTGGGCGGACAGCTCATTGTGGAGCATGTGTATTCCTACTCCGTGCCGGTGAGCGTATTCATCACTGTGGGCGGCGGCCTTTACTTCCTCTATCTCCTCCTGACAAGAAAGAAGGTGTGACCATGCGCGTACAAGAACTGACAAAACAGTATGATGGAAAAACCGTGGTGGACGGCGTGAGTTTCGCCATCCCCAAGGGTAAGGTAATTTCTCTGATCGGTCCCAACGGTGCGGGCAAATCCACCGTTATGGGCATGATCTCCCGGCTCATCGCCCACGACAGCGGACTGGTGGACTTTGAAGGCAAGGACATCGGCAAATGGAAAAGCAAGGAGCTCTCCAAGCGTCTTGCCATCCTGACCCAGTCCAATAACATCCAGATGAAGCTGACTGTGCGGGAGCTGGTGACCTTCGGGCGCTTTCCGTACTCAGGCAACCGTGTCACCCCAGAGGATCAGAAGATCATCGACCGGGCCATTGCCTACATGGAACTGGAAGAATTCCATGATCGCTTCATCGACGAGCTCTCCGGCGGCCAGCGGCAGCGGGCCATGATCGCCATGGTCATCGCCCAGGACACCGAGTATGTGCTGCTGGATGAGCCCACCAACAATCTGGATATCTACCACGCCACCAATATGATGAAAATCGTCCGCCGCCTCTGCGACGAGCTGGGGAAGACGGTGATTTTGGTGCTGCATGAGATCAATTATGCGGCATTCTATTCTGATTACATCTGTGCCTTTAAGGACGGAAAAATCGCCAAGTTCGGCACTGTGGAGGAGGTGATGACGAAAGAGAACCTGTCCCAGATCTATCAGGTGGACTTCGAGATTCTGACCATTGCGGGCAAACCTCTGTCCATCTACTATTGACCCTTATTTTCAGTACTTTTTAGAAAAGGAGTATCCAAAAATGAACATGAAAAAGATGCTTTCTCTTGCCCTGGCCGGTGTGATGGCCCTGAGCCTCATGGCCTGCTCCGCTCAAAATGGCGGCGATTCTTCCGAGAATACCTCCTCGCCCAGCAGCAGCCAGTCCAGTGAGGAAACCCCTGAGTCTGTGACCATTACCAGCCTCAATGCCAACAAGGAGGCGGCGGAGCTGGAGGTGCCTTACGATCCCCAGCGTATCGCCATTCTGGACATGGCCTCGTTGGACATTCTGGACGCCCTGGGCGTGGGCGACCGGGTAGTGGGTACTGCCTCCACCAGTCTGGAGTATCTCCAGGACTACATCAATGACGATATTGCCAACCTGGGCACCATCAAGGAGGCCGATCTGGAGGCCGTCATGGCCTGTGAGCCGGATGTCATCTTCATCGGCGGCCGCCTGTCTTCCAGCTACGACGCCCTCAGCGAAATCGCTCCTGTGGTCTACCTGGCCACGGATACCGAGCTTGGGGTCGTGGAGAGCGTGCGGCAGAATGCCACTACCATCGCCTCCATGTTTGGTCTGGAGGACAAGGTGGATGAGCTGATGGCTGACTTCGATGCCCGCATTACCGCCCTGTCCGAATTTGCCGCCGGTAAGACCGCCATCGTAGGACTGGTCACCAGCGGCAGCTACAATGTGCTGGGCAATGACGGCCGCTGCTCCATGATTGGACGCGAAATTGGTTTCGAAAATATTGGCGTGGACGCCAACATCGACACCTCCACCCATGGCAACGAAGCATCTTTTGAGTTCATCGTGGAGAAGGCACCCGACTATATCTTCGTTATGGACCGCGACGCCGCCATCGGCACCGACGGGGCAAAGCTGGCCCAGGAGATCATGGAAAACGAGTTGGTGATGGGAACCGATGCATACAAGAACGGCAACATCGTCTATCTGGCTCACCCCGCCGTGTGGTACACCGCCGAGGGTGGTATCTCCGCACTGGACATCATGCTGCAGGATCTGGAGAGCGAGCTGCTGGGTTAACGCTGTTTCAGATGGAGTATTACGGCCTCTCTCCAAAGAACTCATATATCGTTTTCATCGAACTTGACTGCTAACGAAAGGAGCGCTTACCATGGATCAGGAAAACAGAATGCCTCTTATTGGCGACAAGGCCCCGTCCTTCGAGGCTGTCACCACCCAGGGTCCTATCAAATTCCCGGAGGATTACGCCGGCAAATGGGTGATCCTCTTCTCCCATCCTGCGGATTTCACCCCGGTCTGCACCACGGAGTTTATGACCTTCGGCTCCATGATCGACGAGTTCAAGGCTCTCAATACTGAGCTGGTTGGGCTTTCGGTGGACTCCATCTACTCCCACATTGCCTGGCTGCGGAAGATCCAGGAGCTGGAGTGGAACGGTAAGAAACACATCAATGTGACCTTCCCCCTCATCGAGGATATCCGCATGGAGGTGGCCAACAAGTACGGCATGATCCAGCCGGGACAGTCCAACACCCAGGCGGTACGGGCGGTGTTTGTCATCGACCCCAACGGCGTGGTGCGAACCATCCTGTACTATCCGCTGTCCACGGGCCGTAACTTTGACGAGATCAAGCGTATCATCCTGGCGCTCCAGAAAGCGGACGCCGACGCCTGCGCCACCCCGGCCGACTGGCGGCCCGGCGATGATGTCATCGTACCCACCGCTGGCAGCTGCGGCGTAGCCAAGGAGCGGATGGACAACCAGAGCGAGAATCAGTATTGCCTGGACTGGTTCATGTGCTTCCGCAAAGAGGCGAAGTAATACTAAGTTAATTCCCCAATAACAGAAAACCGGTCGAGATTTCATGCACGAGATCTCGACTGGTTCTTTTTTTATTCGACACCATTTGTCCTTACTCACTATATACCGCTCAAGCTCGGCAAATATTTCTCTTCGTATGCACTCACCGCACGGTGGGTGCATTTTTTGTTTGTCGAAAAATGGCGGCCTCTGCTAAGCGTCCGGTATGTCCGGTCGCTCCATTGCCGCGACCCACCGCTCCGAAATTTGGTTCGCATCCAAATTTCAGAAGACGGAGTCAATCACCATGTACTTTCATAGAGAGGACTATCCTTATAGGATGCCTTGTGGGAACGGAAGTTGACCGTATGCCCCATATACTCCGGCTTGGATAACATCTGCCCGACTATATAGCCGCTCCAGTTATACGGGTTGGGAAATTCCTTCCTGCTTTTCCAGACACCCATACCTGTCTCCTTTTATCCACTTTTCAATTTGCGAAACTTATTGTACCTTATCGAAATAAGACTGATGGTGTACCATAACATCGTCTAGAATTCCCGAATCATCAAAGCCAAGCCTCCAAGAAGCCAGGTCAAAAGAGTCATTCGTTTCGTAAGTAAGAACATATGCCTCAAAGCTATCGCTTGGCTGTCCATATAACTCTAACACATCTTCTCTGGTAGACCATCCCAGCATCAACCCACCGGGAAGGCGGAGTTCCGTGCCGGAAAAGTCGTAATTGCCATAGATTACATGGACGCCTCCCACCGTGCTCTCGGCGACAGGGATCGTGCTTTCGGTGGGGTTGAAGACACAGACGCTGATATCCTGCTCGTGCTCATTGGTCAACGAGACCCATTCCCATTCATAGGACGCATACGGGCCTTCCGCGCCGGCCAGAGAAAGCCCGGCATCCTCCTCGGAAATCACCCATCCATCGTTCAGGAAAGCCGCAAGGGGAACCGGCAGCGTATAAACCGTATCGTTGATTTGAATCGAAAACTTTTTCCAGTCATTCGAAAGTTCAGGGGATGGCGGGTACAATTCTGCCCCTGCCGCATCGAGTTCTGTCATAAATTCGAGCGTCATCAAGGTGGAGGTATGCGGCAGGTAGGTAACTTTCGCAAACAGAGCAAAGTCGTTCCCGCCCCACAGCGCGCGCCCTTCCTCGTACCTCTTTTCACTGATTTCAAAGGAATGCCGTTCGCCGGTCATATCTACGCCGCGCAAATAATAGGAGTCTGAGCCATAGTCCCCGATTCCTGTCGAATATTCAAACTCCAGCCGCTCCAAATAGGCGGCTTCCGGGCGCTTGAGGTAGGGGATGTCCAAAACGAGCGGCCGGACAAGGAAGAAAGCGGCGGCGAGGCAAAGCAGAATGCCTGCGGTTCTGCCAACCTTTTGCAGGAACGTTGTGTCCGGCTGAATCAGCAGTATGAATAAGACAAGGGCGATGATCACCGCCACCAGCCCCAAGCCGCCATAGTCAATGACGGCTTGCATAAACCCTGTGATGCCGATGGCAAAGGCATCGGCGCTTGTAAACCATTCCACCACCGCGAGGATGGTGATCGGCAGAAAAAAGATGACGACAGGGAACAAAATAAACCATTTTAACTCCGCCTTGCTTTTTTCGCCGCCGGGCGCTCTTTTGTCTGTTCGGTTCTCATTTATATTGTTCATTTTCTCTCTTGCTTTTATGAAAATCAGTGTTTCAAACGCTCCAGCGTCTCGCAAATCGCAAGCATCCCCTGTTTTTGATCTTTGATTTTGGCGGTGATGCTGTTGTTGACCAGCGACAATTTTATTTTGGTTTTCCCGCTTTTCGCTTTGATGATCCGCTGGGAAGGCAGTAGCCCTTTTTGTACGTTCAGTTCGTCAAACTGGTCAAACGGAATGCAGATTTTACCGTAAATATGCGAGATATCAGAAGTTTCCAACACTGCGATAACCAATGTTTTTTCTGTCACGCCAACATAACAATATACATTACTCAAAGCTCCCAGTGCCAACATTTCAGCCGTCCCAGACATCAAGGTTCCCCATGCTTTTCCCTGGTATGTTTCTCCTTCCGGACAGATACTATCTAACATTTCATTCATATCTTTCTCGTTCATAAATAAAGTCATAAAATTCACCTCGTCGTTTTGCCCTCTAGTTAGTAGATCTGGTTCCGGTTTAATTATAACACTTAGCTGGTTTTTCGGTGTGACTTCAAGGTAAAACACTCGTAAATGTTAGGCCGAAAAGCCCCAACGATTGCCATATCCTTTGCTGTGTCTGATGTTTTTGTTTCTGATGCAAGCGTTCACGGATGGGGCGTACTATTACTTCTTCATTGAGCATATTAGCTCCTTTCGTTTCGTTCAGGCCAGTGGGGCGGAACGAAACGGGGCGGGGAGCGGCATCCCACACCCAGCCGCCGGCGCTCAAAAGAGCGGGAAACAATATGGGTGAGCCCTGATATATAAAAAGCGAGCCACAGCTCACTTCCATGAGCGTGGCTCGCTACAGCCTGTAGAAAAACCTGCTCCGGCAATTAAGCCAGAGCAGGTTTTTTGCTTGGAAACGAAAGCGGAAACGGAAAAAGCATCAAAACAGCAGCTACACTTTTCCCCCATCCTGTTTGTTTTCCTCCATCCGGCGCCGGATGGCGGCCATTCCATTTCCAAATGGCCAGCTTTTTCAGATTCATGGCAGCAAATTTAAGCTTCACCCAGTTTGTCACCTGGGCCAAGCCTCTGTACTGCGTGTAACGCATCCCGTGTTTTTCCTTTGCATCGGCAAACACACGCTCAATCTTCTCTTTTCGCAGCCGGTACAGTTCTTTGTACACCGCCATATGCCGCACGTGCTCTGCCATCTCCACATAGTCCTGCCAGACATGGCGCAAGACTGTTTTCTCGCACTTGGCGTTCTCGGTGCACATCCCTCTGGTGGGACAGCTCTTGCAAAGATAGCCTCGGCTTTTGTATTCCCGGTAGCCCTCCCGGTTTGTGGTGGAATAATGCAGCGCACGGTATTCCGGACAGATCACATCGTCAAAGTATTCGTCATACACATAGGCCCACCAGGGGTGGCCGTTTCCTTTGGTCTTGGGGCGGGTATAGCAGGTGGAAAGAACGCGGCCGCTGTCGAAGATTCCCTTGCAGATCCAGGGGGTTTTGTAGGCGCTGTCCGCCACCACGGTTTTGTGCTCGGGGTAATACTGGCATACTTCATCGTACAGAGGATCAAAGGCTACACTGTCGTGGATATTGCCGGGAGTGACGTGAACACCAACAACAAAATTGTGCTTGTCACATGCTGTGTGTGCTTCGTAGGCAAAGCACTTTTTGTGCTCCCCCTTGTGGAATACACCGCTTTCCGGGTCGGTGGTGGACACCACCGTTTCCTTCTCCTCCGGCGGCTTTTTGTCGCTGTCATCGGAAAAGGGCTTTTTCCCGTGTTCCTCCCGGTCCTTGTTCACTTCATCGAACAGCTCTTTTGCGTACCGCTTTGCCTGCTTGGGGACCGCCTTTTTGGCCTGCTTTTTCAGATTAGCACTTGCCTTAATGTGGGTTCCGTCCACAAAAATCGCTTCTGTTATACCGCATTTTCTCTCTCAATACGAGAAAAAGGCCACCAAAAGGTGACCTTTTTCGACAGGCTGAAGCCCGGAGGAAGCATTTGCTTCCTCCGGGCTTTCGTCTTAGTTTGGCGGGTTCTTCGGTCTAAGAAGAACTTAGTTGCCGCGGCGCTTGCGCACCACAGTGGCAGTGCTCAGAGCCACCACAGCGGCACCCAGAGCGGCCACATACAGCATCAGCTGAGCAGAGTCGCCAGTCTGAGCAGGCTTCTCAGCGGGCTTGTCGGTGGTCTCGGGAGCGCCACCGGCGGTGAGGCCGTCCATGGCGGCGCTCAGAGCGGCCACAGCGTCATCCACCTTGGCCTGATCGTCCTCGGACAGGGTGGCGTCAGCCATCACGGCCCGGGCGGTGGCCAGAGCGGTGCGGAAGGTCGCCACGGCAACCTCGCTGGCCCCGGTGGTGTCCACGGTCTCCGCCTCAGCCAGCAGACCTTCCAGGATGGACTTGTCAGCCTTGTAGCGCTGGGCCAGAATGGCGTTGAGCAGGTCACCAGCGGCCTTGTCCACGTCCTCCTGCATGGCGTCGCCGTCCTCAGCCACCTTCTTGGCGGCATCCAGAGCGTCCACCAGATCCTGCCAGTGGTCGGGCATGTACTTGTCGGCGTTGGCCATCATGTCCTCGGCGCGCTCAATGGTCAGGTTCAGCAGCTCCTTGTCGCCCTGAGTCAGGCCCAGGCCCCAGATGCCTTCCAGCAGCTGGTTCCAAGCGGCGTTGACCTCGTCCTGGGTGGCGTCGGCGTCAGCCAGAACGGTCTTTGCGTTGGCCAGAGCGTCCTCAAAGGCCTTCTTGGCGGTGTCGGTGACACCCTCAGTGGACAGGGTATCGGCGTACTTGACGGTCTTCTCCAGCAGGGTCTTGTTGACATCGCCGGGCTCGGGGGTCTCGTCCTTCTCAAACACAGCGGTGACGGTGACGTTGCCCTCGGGCATCACGAAGGTGTTATCGGTGACGGTGACGGTCTCGCTCTGCCACTCCACGAAGTGCCAGCCCTCAGCAGCGGTCTGAGTCAGGGTCACGGTGGTGCCAGCGGTGGCGGTGGTGGGCTCGGCGGTAGCGGTGCCCTCGCCCTGGGTGTTCACGGTGACGGTGTACTCCTCAGGCTGGGGCTCAGCGGCCTCCTTGAGCTCGATGACCAGCTTGTCCAGCTGGG
>NZ_NFIH01000037.1 GCF_002161675.1 Pseudoflavonifractor sp. An44 | reverse complement strand
GCGAACAGGAGAAGCATGACACCCCATTCCATGGGCACCTTTAGCTCAGTTGGTAGAGCACCTGACTCTTAATCAGGGTGTCCAGGGTTCGAGTCCCTGAAGGTGTACCACTCCCACTTAGGTGTGAGGCACACCTAAGTGGGAACCCCAAAAAAATGGGGCAAAAAACACTTGACAAAACCAGAGAAATCTGGTAATATGTCAAATGTTCAGTGCAGATCAAAAGGTCTGTGTCGACTTAGTCGGTGCTGATTGCAGTGAGGGTCCACCCGTTCCCATTCCGAACACGGCAGTTAAGCTCACTTGCGCCGAAAATACTTGGCTGGCGACGGCCCGGGAAGATAGGTAGTGCCGACACAAAGAGGTTTGAGTTTCTCAAGCCTCTCAATATTCCTCCTTAGCTCAGTTGGTAGAGCATGCGGCTGTTAACCGCAGGGTCGTTGGTTCGAGTCCAACAGGGGGAGCCATTTCTGTGCATGAGCCGTCACAGGTTTGTGACGGCTCATGCAGACAGAACAGATCGACGACATGGGCCTTTAGCTCAGTTGGTTAGAGCAGCCGGCTCATAACCGGTCGGTCCCGGGTTCGAGTCCCTGAAGGCCCACCATACAGGGGTATAGCTCAGCTGGTAGAGCATCGGTCTCCAAAACCGAGTGCCGAGGGTTCGAATCCTTCTGCCCCTGCCACAAAAATAACAGCGGAAGCTGATTAAATAGATTCCCCCAGATGGCGCGGTAGTTCAGTTGGTTAGAACGCCGGCCTGTCACGCCGGAGGTCGAGGGTTCAAGTCCCTTCCGCGTCGCCATTTGCTGCTATAGCTCAGTCGGTAGAGCGCATCCTTGGTAAGGATGAGGTCGGCAGTTCGAATCTGCCTAGCAGCTCCACAATAACCGCTCTTTTCGTAAAGAAAAGGGCGGTTTTGTTGTATCTACGGAACTTTATCGCCATGATAAAATAGGCGGTTTTGGGTTTGACCACACAACCAGCCACAGACAGAGAAAAATGGCCTCTGGAGTGCAAACTCCAGAGGCCTTGTTGCGTCTCAGCTCACCTTTCTATTTTGTTTCAGCCGTTCTTTTTCCCCGGCGATCTCCGCTTTCATTTGCTGGATCAGGTTTGCCAGCACTTCCTCACATTCCTCTCTGGTTTGGGCGTACACATTACGGGCGTGTTTTTTGCCGTCTGGCCAGATGGGGGAGTAACGGCCCTCCCACAGATGGTTGTTGATTTGGCTGATACAGCCGGTGCCTGGCTTGCGCCGCTTTCCCTTATGGGGCTGAAAGGTGCTGGGGGCGGGTTTGCGGGGCGCAGTTTCGATGGGGTGCGGGGAAGTGTACTTTCCAACTCCTTGATCAATTTTTCTGGCTCTTTTCTTTGTTAGAGGACGGTGGGGCGGGCGGCTATCTGGGAGCATCGCCACCCGATTTATCTATGCCTGTATGGCTTGGTAAGATTTCTACATGTTCTGCAAAGTCGCTTCCAGTCCTCAAAGTTCCTCGTCGGGAGCCTGACCATCGTGGGTCAGCCACTTGCATTCCGTCAATTCCATGTTGGTAAAGGTAGCGCGGAAGGAAGAATCCTCCGGGCTACAGGCATAGATGCCGAAGCGAATTTGCCCCTTGGCTTCATGCAGGTGACAGATACGCATCTGGCGGAAGGTGATGCCATCTTCGGAGCATTCGATACAGAAATCCTTCTCTCGCCGGCTCAGGCGATACCACATGGATGTGACACTGGTGGGAATTTCTGTGGTTGCCCAGTCTGAGTAGCCGTGATTGGTTACCACACTGCCCAAATGTTGAAAACGCTCGTTTTCATACTCAATAGATCCCTTCAGCCAGTTTTCGGCATCCAAGTATACAACGACACCACACTGGTCGAAACGATGATGGCTTTCCGAGAATTCTGTTTTTACCACAAAGGAAAAGAAGCTTTCCTCCGTGGTCATTTGCAGTACCGGGGCATTGTCGTTACGAAAATGATAGTAAGTTCTCTGCCACAAATCGGTATGGGGCAAGGTGACGATCTCAATGCGATCCTGGGAGATCATGTAGCTTTTTGGATTCCTTGTCCATTGCAAGGCATGTACATCGAAGTTTATCACATTTGATACCTCCAAGTGTTTTCCACTCATCCTGCGCCTTTATTTTAGGGGAAATTCCGGGTGCCTGTCAAGAAATGAATGACTGCCTAAAACATTGTGCAGAATAGGCAGAAAGAATGGTGTGAAAAAGGCGGGGGTGCGAAATAACAGTTTGATATCTGCAGTCTTGTGGCCACCATAGGGAAATCAAACCAATGAGCGGGTGTGCATCTGGAATGATGCGCACCCGCTCAAATGGCTATATGGGGAGGGTTTTTGTGAGGGTTCGAACAGTTAGAGAAGGATGGGGTGGAGATCCGGCGGAGTAAATTGCAGATGCCGCAGGGCGATATACACCCCTTCTTCATCACAGGAGGCTGTGACCTGTGCAGCGGCCTCCTTTACAGCGTCGGGTGCGTTGCCCATGGCAATGCCCAGCCCGGCGTGGCGCAGCATTTCTATATCTACAAAATAGTCGCCCATAGCCACGATTTGTTGTTTGTCCACTTGGTAATAGGACTGGAGCTGTTCCATGGCGGTACGCTTGGAGATGTCCTTGGCCAGCACCTCCAGGTAGATGGTGCCGGAGCGGGCAAATTGCAGGTTAGGGAAGGCCTGGGCGGCCCGGGTTTGTAGCCGGGTAATCTCTTCCGGCGCCCCCATGCACAGCAGTTTGTGTACATGGGGGACGGTGTGTACGGCGGACTCCAGAACGCCTACCAGCGGCGTACACTGGTTTCGCTGGGCCACCAGCTGTATGTTGGGGTCATCAACGCAGTCCACCAGCCAGATGTCATACATGTAGCTGCTGACGGTGATATGAGGAAATTCCCGGCTGGCAAACTGCTTGAAGGCCACAGCGGCCTCCCGGTCAATGCCCATATCCTGGATGATGTTGCGTTGGGCATCCAGCAGAAGGCTGCCGCCGTAGCAGACAATGGGGCTGTGGAGTCCTACCTCCTGCACCACCATCTCCACCCCGCTGGGGGAGCGGGCAGAGCAGAGAATGACCGGAATACCCTTTTGCTCCAGGTGGTGCAGCAGCAATTTGGTGTTTTGGGAAACCTGGTCCTTGGAATCGACCAGGGTCCCGTCGATATCCAACAAGACAATGGAATAGGTTTTCATGGTTTCACCCCAGGCATTTGAGAATACGAACTTGGGCGGTTTGGTCCCCGCTGGGGGCCCAACGCATCAGGAGAGGGAGTGCAAGATGGCCTCCACGTTGCGAATGCCATTGCGGATGCTCAGGTGTACGGTGAGGGTGAGCAGAAGGCTGATGGCGGCCACAATGGCGGAGGCCACGCCTAAGCCGAAGCTCCAGCCGCTGCTGCGCAGGCCCAACACGGCGAGAAATAGGATACAGGCGGTGAATACAAACAGGTTCCGCCGCCATTTGCCCAGGGATGCCAGGGCTTGTCTCTGGCGCTTGGCCTCGTCCAGGGCTTGGGATTTGGTAAGCATGGCACTTCCTCCTCGTTTTGTTGTATCAGTAGGTGAGCTTGGGGTCGAAGAATCCCACCAGAACGCCCACGAAGGCGACGGCCACCAAAATGAGCATGACCACCACGGGGCTCATCCGTTTTTTGCTGAGCAGATACCAGCACAGAATGACAAAGACGGGGCTGAGGATCTTGGGATAGACGCTGTCCAGGGTGGACTGAAGGTCCACGATTACACCGCCTTCGCTGTTCAGCATTTGGAAAGAGGTTTCGATGTTGATCCACATGGCGGTGACGCCGCCGATGACCATGGTGCCCAGCATAATGATGGCTTCCCGGATGGCGTTGGCTTTTTCGCCCACCAGGTACTCCACCGCTTTGCCGCCCAGCTCATAGCCCTTGAAGTAGAGGAAGCGCATGATGAGGAACATACCGATGTTCCACACCAGGATGAAGAAGATGGGGCCCAGCACAGAGCCGCCGCCGGACAGGCCCATGGCGATGCCCAGCAGGATGGGCAGCAGGGTGCCCACCACCAGGGAGTCGCCCATGCCCGCCAGAGGGCCCATGAGGCCGGCGCGGATGCCGTTGATGGTCTCGTCGTCCACGTCCTCGCCGTTGGCCCGGGCCTCCTCCATACCGGCGGTGATGCCAACCACCACGGAGCCCACCTGAGGCTCGGTGTTGAAGAAGGTGGAGTAGGTCATCAGGTTTTTGGTCTGGGCCTCGTTGGTGTCATACAGATCCTCCACAATGGGGAGCATGGAGAGCATATAGCCGAAGGTCTGCATATGCTCCTGAGAGAAGCAGGTCAGATGGCCGTAGAACCAGTTGAGGAAGGAGCGGTTCAGGGCCTTACGAGAGAGTTTTTTCATCTTAGATATCCTCCTCATCGTCGTCGTCATCGCCTGCGCCCACGGCGACTGCGGCCGGACGCAGAGACAGGGTACGGATGCTGTACTGGATCAGGGCGAAGAAACCGCCGATGATGGCGCAGCCGATCAGATTCAGACCCATGCAGGCGCACAGGGTAAAGCCTACGAAGAAGGTCAGGAAGTCCTTGGGCTTGGACACCACCTGCTTGAGCAGGATGGCCACGCCCACGGCGGGGAGCAGGGAGCCCACGGTAAACAGGGTCTTCATGGCCAAGCCGTCCATGGGCAGGTAGTCCTTGATGATCTGGACCATGTCGGAGCCGAAGTAGCAGATGATGAAGGTGGGGATGAAGGAACAGATGAAGTGAGAAATCCAGGGCAGCACCAGGTCCACCAGGTAGAGCTTCTTCAGCTTGCCTTGCTTGACCCAGGCCATGCCCATGTGCTGCCAGACCAGGTTGATGGTGGCCGTACCATAGAACAGGACGGTGCCCAAAGTGCCCACAGTGGCGGCCATGGAGACGGCGAAGCCACCGGCCTCTGCGCTGGCCGGGTCCAGTCCGGTGGAGCTGACGTACAGCATGGCCAGGGGAAGGCCGATGTAGGAGATGGCCCGGACATCGGCGGAGATGGTACCGCCGGGGGTGACCAGGGCGATGTAGACGATTTGTACGGCGGCGCCCAGCATAATGCCCATGGGCACGTTGCCCAAAATCAGGCCCACCACCAGACCGCCGATGAGAGGACGGCCCAGGGTATAGTTGCCGAACACCGTGCCGCCCAGGCCGGGCATAGAGGAAAGGCACGCACAGAGGCCCAACAGTGCGGCTTGTACGACGTTAATAGTCATAGTGGAATCATCCTTTCTGTAGAGCTGAGAGGGGGCTTAGTTGAATCCGAACTGCTTGCGGAATTTCTTCCAGTTGCCAATGGCGGCCTCTTTGATGAGGGCGAATTCAATGTTGTAGCCTGCCTGCATCAGCTTTTCCAGGGCTTCGGCCTCCTCTTGCGTGATGGACTGGTTGTTGCCCAGCTTGACGGTGTTGGGACGGTCGTTGCAGGGCCCCACCACGATCTCCTTGATTCCGGGATCAAAGGGCTGATCCAGCAAGATCTTGGCCATATCCACCGGGTTCTTGGCGATGAGGAAGTACTGGTCGTCGCTGGCCACCACCTTGTCCTTTTTCTTCTGCCAGTCTTCCAGGGTCCAGACAAAGGTCTTCTTGTCGCTGGCATTTTTGTAGGCGGCCTTCAGCACGGGGGTGGTGGCGGCCTTGTCGTTGACGGCGACCAATCCGGTGCAGGGGTACTCCAGAGACCAGCGGGTGCAGGTCTGACCGTGGATCATACGGTCATCAATGCGGATAAAGGTAATCATATAATCTCCTCCTGTGGTAATATGGACGTTATCTTAGATGTCGTCGCTGTCCGAGTCATCTGTGTTGAGGGCGAATTTCTGTACCTGCTCTACGGCGCACTCAATCATGGCGGATACGGCATCGTCCAGGGGATCGTCCTCGGCTTCAATGGCGGTGATGGCCAGAGGTAGATTCATGCCCCCAATGGCCCGTACATGGGCCAGGTCCATATGTTGGGCCAGCAACTCCATGGTGGTGGCCAGCGGGGAGCCGCTAATCAGATCGGCCATGACCATTACCTCGTCCTGGTTGTTGATGGGGTGAATCAGGGCTTCCACATTTTCCCGGAAAGTGGCAGCGTCCATACCATCCTGGAACGCCACGTGGAGCACGTTGTCCCGCGTTCCCACCAGCATAGAAAGGGCGGAGGACATGCCAGAGGCCAGTTGACCATGGCTGACAAAGATAAAGTAGCGCATATTCCCAATCTCTCCTTTTTTGTTTCAAGTCTGGCGCTTTCGATGGTTACATCTTACAAAGAATGTGTCTATGGAACAACTGAGGTTTGTCACATTCTTCCCATGACAAATGTCATATCTTTGGCTAGTTTTGGCCAAGGCTTTCCTTTTTGCGCAAATACCCCGGATTCTTTTTGGACAAAATGACAAATCCCCTGTGGGAAGCCAATGCTTTCCACAGGGGAGGAGGTGGTATAGCGTCAATTTTTACTCAGAAATAGGTTGATTTCTCGCTGGGGCTCCAATAGGGGGCTAACGGCAGATTCCCCGCTGTTCATGACTTTGGCCACAGCGGTTTGGGCCATGGTTAGGGCTTGGTCATATCCGTCAAACTTGGGGACTGTGAGGGCATGGTTCATGATGCCCCCAATGACCTCCCGGCTGAAGCTGCCACTGCCGTCACCAGGGATGTCCTTGTGGAGTTGGCTGAGAATCTCGTCGTCCTCCGCCACAGCACGCAGGGGGGAGATGCCGTGGGAATAGGAGTACAGTTCTCGCTGGATGCTCTCGTCGTAGGATAGCAGCTTGGCAAACTCCCAGGCTAAGTCTGGATTCCGACTTCGGGAGCTAATACCCAGGAGCATGGTCTGCAGTTCCGATACATTGCCCCCCTGGTCCCCAGCAGGCATGCATACGCACTCCCACTCAAAGCTGGAATACTTCTTTACCCGCCAAGGGTAGGGCTGATAAGCCCGATACTCGGAAAAGAGAAAGGGGCGGAAGGCTACGTTGCCCAGGTCAAAATCCCGGGATGTGACCTGATACCCCTCATTGAGATCATTGAGCTGTTGGACAAAGCGGATGGATGACTGGACAGGCTGGCTGGTGAGCAGGCAGGAGCTGCCATCCTGGGAAAACAGGGTGCCGCCGTTGGAGTAGAGGGCGTCCAGCCAAGTATAGCCGTAGACCCCAAACTGGTGCTGGTCCACGTCGGTGATCTGGGTGCAGATGGAATAGAAGTCATCCCAGGTCCAGTTGTTGTCTGGCATCTGGATGTCGTGGGCTTCCAGTAGAGTTTTGTTGACAAACATCATGGTGGGTACACTCTCGTAGGGTAGGGCATACTGCCTGCCCTCCAGCACACCGCTGGACAGGCTGGGGGCATAGTAGGCGTCCGGGTCAAAGGTGGAGTCGGCGTCCATGCGTTGATCCAACTGTGCCAGGGCACCGGAGGACACCAACAGGTTGAAGTCCTCCGGAAGGACAAAGAAGACATCTGGCTCAGTGCCCTTCAAAATTTGCTGGGCCAGCCACTCGCTGTAGGAATCGGTGCTAATACCGCTGACATACTCCACCTGAACCCCGGGGTGCTCCGATTCAAAGCGGGCGATGGCATCGTCCACCACCTGGTAGCAGTCGCCGGTAGGGGTGCCCCAGTAGCTGCCCGAGTAGACACCAATGGTCAAGGTGGAGCCAGGGCGATAGGCGATGGCCACCACAATGCCGCCCAGAATCAGCACTGCCACCAGAGCCGCCAGCCACCGATGTGCTCCCCGGCTCATCCGCTCACCCCGCCGTTGACTACGCCGGACTGCACCGCCCAGATGGCCAGCTGGGTGCGGTCTCGCAGGTTGAGTTTGTACAGTACGCTGCTGATGGCATTGCGCACAGTGCCCTCAGACAGGCACAGGGCCTGGGCAATCTCCTTGTTGGACATACCACAGCCCACAGAGCGGATAATGGGCCACTCGCTTTTGCTGATGTCCTGGACGGCCCGATCATCCACGGAGATCATGGTAGAGTTTTTGGCCAGATGGGAGAACTGGCTGATAACCTTGCTGGCAATGTTGGGGTTGATCATGGCGCCGCCGTGGTAGGCGATTTTGATGGACTCAGCTAGCTCTGACACCCCGCTACCTTTGAGCAGGTACCCGCTGGCACCGTTTTTCAGGGCGCCAAACACATACTCGTCATCGTCAAAGGTGGTCAGCACAATGACGCTGGTCTGGGGATACCGCTCCTTGATAATTCGAGTGGCCTCCACTCCGTCCATTTCCGGCATTCGCACATCCATCAATACCACGTCCGGGCGGTGGACGCCCACGCTTTTCACCGCCTCTGCTCCGTTGGGCACGGTGTCCACCACTTCCAGGTCCTGGCTGACACTGAGCACGATTTTCAGGCTCTGGCGGATCAACTCCTGGTCGTCTGCAATGAGTACCTTAATCATTCGCGCACACCTCCTTTTTTTCACGCACGGGGATCTTGGCTGTCACAAAGAATCCGCTGCCCCCGGGACCCACCTTCTGGCTTCCATTTCCGTAGGTCAGAGTACCTCCCAATAGGCGTAGACGTTCCTCCATGTGCCGCAGGCCGAATCCCTCTTCCAACTGGACACAGCCCAGGCCGTTGTCCTGAATGTGTATGGTCAGCACATGGTTCAGCCAGGTCAAGGACAGACGAATCTGAGATGCGTGACCGTGGCGGACGGCGTTGGTCATGCTCTCCTGGATGATGCGATAGATGGCGTCCTCCTCATCTGGGGCAAAGGTCAGGGGCTGTGACAGAGGCTCATAGAGGATGTCTACACCAGTGGTCAGGCGGAAATCTGCCACCAGTTTTTCCAGGGCCTGCCCCAGAGAATGTTGCTCCAGGGTGTCCGGGCGCAGGGCCTTGATGGAGCGTCGGACATCGGTGAGTCCCTCTCGGGCGGACTGAGCGATGATCTGTACGCGCTTTTTGGCCTCCTCTGGAGCGACAGAGAACAGGGCCAGGGCTGCATCAGCGCCCATGATGATGCCGGTGAGGGTGTGGCCTAGGGTGTCGTGAATCTCTCGGGCCAGTCGGTTTCGCTCGCGGATCTCGGTCATTCGCTCCAGCTCCACTGCGTAGTCCTTGAGCTGGGTGTTGGCGGCGTTGAGCTGTTGGTTGAGCTTTCGAATGCGGTCGTTTTCCTCCTGTTCCCCCGTGAACAGCAAAATCATGTAGAGGACAAACAGTAGAATGTTCCCTGAGACCAACACACTTTCAATACCAGTGAATACGCTGCGTACAAAGGGCGTGTAGTAGCTCAGATAGGAGCTGAAGGCCACAGAGTGGTTGGGCAAGGAGATGATCTCAAACTGCGCGAAAGCAAAGAGAACGATGAGAATGGCCATAAAAAGCAGCCGCAGTCGATTGTGCTGGATGTAATAGATCAAATCTGCCAAGACGAGCAGGGCTACTCCGCTGTAATAGAAGTTCAGGGAGGCAATTACCCCGATGCATAGCAGGAGTTCGGCCACACAGAGAAACAGGCGGACCCATGGATTGCGTATCTTCCAGCGAAATTTCAAATAGCTGAGAACAAATAACAGAAGATAGAGGCTGAGAGCTTGTACCGGTATGAGCCAGGGACGCTGAGGGGTAGCTTCCACCGTGGATAAAAAGTCATAGGCGCCAAAGGAGTCGCAGATACGGTAAGTGGTTACAGTGCGAATCAGGCAGTAAAAAACGATGATAGCTAGATTGCATACGGTCATGATCAAGGTCAGATCGTGCAGGTGCTTCTCTTTTGTCATTATTGCCACCCATCCGTTCCATATCGGCCCACGGTTTCCGCAGTGAGCAGTTCCACCGGGATGATGATCTCTTTCTGGCAGGGGGATCCCTCTGAGGCAAGGTAGGCCTGTTCCACTGCTTGAGCGGCGATTCGACTGGGAAACTGGGCGCAGGTAGCGGTCATCAGGTGGTCATTGACCAGAACCTTTCCCTCGGGAGAGCCGTCCACGCCATAGACCAGAAAGCGGTCGGCATACCCCGCCCCTTGGATAGCTGCCAGCGCACCCAGGGCGCTGGGGTCGTTGAGGGCCATTACCGTGTCTGCCTGAGGGGCCTGAGCCAGCAGCTGCTCCATCACCGGCATAGCGTGCTCAATTTGGCCGTCGGATTGACCTACAGCCAGCACCTCGAACCCGTCGTGGCCCTCAATGGTGTCCAGAAATCCCTGGATGCGCTCGGTGCCCGAGCGGGCGGTGACGTGCTCCAACAAGATAATCTTGGCGCTTTCCCGCACCGACAGCAGGTGCTGAGCGCACAGCACCCCTGCCTGATAGTTATCTGAGAGCACAGAGCAGGCGACCAGCTCCGTGTTGAGAACGGGCGCATCCACTACGATGACGGGAATGTTAGCTGCTGCGGCGGCCTCCAAACCCTCCTGGACGGTGTCCCACTCCACCGGGGTGAGAAAAATGGCATCTACCCCCGCATCAATCAGATCCAAAATCTCCTGATTTTGGCGGGTCTGGTCCATGGCGGGGTCCCGTGTCAACAACACATCTCCCTTTGCCTCAATGTTGGCCCGCAGCAGGGCGTCCAGCTCTTGGTAATAGGGGTTGTTCATGGTCATGTAGGTGGCACCAAAGACCCGCTGCTCTCCGGTGTGATCGGCAGAGACATCCTTGGGGGAGAAAAACAGCACAAACACCACGACAGATAACAGCAATAAAATGATGGTGCAGCCGATGAAAACAGAGATGCGATGCACCCGCTCCATATAGACCGCCTCCCACAAAAATCAGAATCCTGGTTGTCTGGAAGGGCCCAACAGCCGGGGGCAATTCAGACATATCAGGGAAGTATGAATGACATAATATAGTATAACATCAACTTGCCCCTGTGAAAAGCTATAGATTACAACCAGACAGTACTGGGAAGGTTGTGTTGCGAGACAGCAGGTAAAAAAGGAACATCACACGATTGGGAAATTTGACTATCTGTAAAAAGAAACCAATTCTTCGATAGCACAGACGGAGGACCCTTCCCACCTGCCCGTTATGCCTGACCCACAAAGAGCAGGTGGCTGGAGGCCCCCAGGTGCTCCGGCTTCTCACAGGTGTAGAAGTGATACCGGAGATACTGGGCGTAGCTTTCCGGGTCCATGGCGTTGATCTTCTCCTGGAGCAGCTCGCTGATCCCGTCCGAGGCCACCTCATGGAGTACCTTCACGCCGCCCTCCCGCAGCAGCTCCCGGCAGGCGTCCACGGTGTGGAAAACAAAGGGAAAGTCGTCACAGCGGAAGGTCTCCTTGTCGTAGGCGCCGTGGACGAAATAGTCCGGCTCCTCGTGGAACATGGTGAGGATGACCATGTCGTTGGCAATGAAGGCGAAAAACAGCGTTCCATCCGGTTTGCACACCCGTTTGGCCTCCTGAATGCAGCGCAGCTTATCGGCCTGGCTGTGCAGGTGGTACAGGGGGCCGAAGAGAAGTACAAGGTCAAAGGAATGGTCCGGGTAGCGGCTGAGGTCCAGGGCGTTGCCCTGCGCCAGGTCAATGTTGTCCTCAGGGGTCAGCTTGGCCCGGAAAGCTGCGATGTTGTCCTCAGACAGCTCCAGGGCGGATACCTGGTAGCCCTTTTGGGCGAAATACAGGCTATATTCGCCCGCCCCGGCCCCGATATCCAGAATTTTTGCCCCCGGAGTGAGATAGCGCTCTATGTAGCGCACGGTGGTTAAAAACTCCACCCGGGCGGCCTGGGAGCGGGTGAGACGGCGGCTTTCATCCAGGCGGCGGTACAGGTCTTGCACCAGTTGGGTGTCGTTTTCGTATACAAGCCCCTCCGTGAAGTCCTTGGGGCGGTTCCATTGACGTTTTAAGATGGCATAGTGGACGGTGTCGCAAATCCCCTGGATGTTGTAGTCCGATTCCCGGGAGGTGCCCTCGCAGGTCATGCCGCACTTTTGCATGACCCCGCCGGAGTGGGGATTGCGGGTGTCGTGTTTGGCGGTGATGCGGTTGAAGTCGCAGGTTTCAAACAGGTAGCGGATCACCCCTTCCACCGCCTCGGTGGTAAGGCCCTGGTGCCACCAGGGCTGACCAATGCAGTAGGCCAGCTCCACACAGGAGAGCAGGTCATTGGGGTTCATGCCGCTGATGCTGCCGATGGGCTGGCCCAAGTCCTTGGGCACAATGAGCCACTGGTAGAAGTTGTCCTGCTGGTAGCCGTTCACCCAACTCTGGAGCACCTGACGGGTGATGTCTGTGCTGGTGTGGGCCGGCCACATGAGATAGCGGGTCACCTGGGGGTCGGAGGCCCAGTTATCAAACATGGCCTGGGCATCGTCTAGGGTGGCCCGGCGGAGCATGAGCCGGGGGGTCTCGATGGTCTGGGTTCCTCGGTGGGTGGGCATAGAATCAGTCCTTTCCATAAAATAAAAGCAGTGCAAGCGCCCTTTGTGAGGGCTAGCTTGCACTGCGTCTCTTCTCTCAACGGTGTTTCGGGGGGTTATTGGGAAAAAGAGTATGACAATGCAAGCCCGATGCCATGGGGCATATCGGACTGAGGCATATTCATGCGGTTCACACAGCAGCGCAGCATTGTCACACCTCCTGGAAGTTTTGCACATTATACGCCGGGCGTGTGGAAAAGTCAATGGCAGATTGGATGCTCGGTACGCATTCCTGAGAGACGATACATTTTGACATTGCCAGAGGGGTATGATAAGATTAAATGAATCAGCTTAAAAGGAGCTGAAAAAACCTTGCCATTTTAGCATTCTTGCATAAAAAGGAAAAGGAGAGGGAAATTGTATGAGGAGAAGAAAGGTTCGTTCTGTGGTGGCGGCTGCCCTGATTTGTGGGCTGCTGCTGCCCTATGGGCTCCGCGCCCATGCCCAGTCCGGGTACCCTACCCAGGGACTCAAAGACCACTGGAGCTTTGACTCTCTGGTCAGTGACCAAGGGGATCGCACCACGGCCACCTTACAGGGGGACGGCGTCCAGTTGACGGACAGCGGCAACCCGGTATTTGGGCAGGTGTTGCGGTTCGGCGCAGGGGTGGACAACTTTATGAAGCTGGAGGACTACATCAATACGGGAGCGGGAGCCACCTCCTTCTCCATGTGGTACCGCTATGACACCACCATCACCGGGGACGACAGCGCCGCCTCCACGGTGATGCTCCAGCATGAGGGGAGCGGGCGGTCTGTGCTGACGCTGCGGGGGGATGGCAAGTACCATACCTACGTCAACGGCACCGATGTGGTCTCCCAACGCACCGTGGTCAAGGGGGGCTGGGAGCACATTACCATTACCATTGACCAGAACAGCCGCCAGGTAAAGTTCTACATCAACGGGGAGCTGGACAGCCAGCAGGCCCTGACGGACAACGCCATTGATCAGGTGCTGACCCTGCGTTTGGGTGCCCACAAGACGGCGGGGAACAAGAATCCCCACCCCATGCGGGGGGATGTGGACGAGTTCTACGTCTACAACCGGGTACTCACCGATGAGGAGGCCTGGGCGGTGTACGCCGACAAGGGGACCCAGCTGTGCCGTCAGCAGCTCCAGGAGCTGGTGATCCAGGGTCAGACCCTGTATGACAGCGGCAGCCTGAACCAGGATGATGCCGTGGCGGTGGCCCTGAAACAGGCGTTGGACGGGGCGGACCTCACCGCAGACTTGGCCCAGATGAAGGCGGCCTGTGCCGCCCTGGAGGAGGCCATTGCCAACTATCGGGCCGCCATGCCCCTGAAGCTGACGGTAAATCTGGACGACATCCAGCGGGAGATTGATGCCGACAGCATCTTCGGCATCAACCACCGTTACTCCTACAATGGTTACGGTACCTTTGATTCCGAGACCATGAAGATGAACGAGGAGTTCGCTGCGCTGTATCAGCAGGCGGGCTTCGGCTCCATCCGCTACCCCGGCGGCACCATCTCCAACCTGTTCAACTGGAGAACCACCCTGGGAGACAAGGAGAGCCGGAAAAATCAGATTCACGGCCTGTATAACAGCGGCAATCAGACCGGCATCGCCCCCAACTTTGGCTTGGGCGAGGCCGCAGATTTTGCCGATGAAATGGGCTCTGAGATGATCTATGTCTACAGCCTGGGCCGTGGCAGTGCGCAGGACGCCGCCGACCTGGTGGAGTATATGAATGCCGAGGTGGGCACCAACCCCAACGGCGGCATTGCCTGGGCGGATGTCCGGGCGGCCAATGGCCATGTGGAACCCTACAACGTACGCTATTTTGAAATCGGCAACGAGATGCACCTGGGCCCCGATGCCCAGAAAGACGACGGCGTATACTCCCAGGGCTACTGGACCTTGTATGTGGACGGCGGACGGGAGAACGCTTACATCAACGGCGGCGTGGCCAATATTGTCAAGCGGTACACCGTGGACGAGGAGGACTGGAACAAGGTGGCCTCTCGGTCCGACGGCAGCGCCAACTTGGTGCGCTTCCTGCGCTATGCCAATCTGAACCCCGGAATCATGGGTGAGGATGGGAAAATTGTGGATGACCCCGACTTCCGGGCGGTGAACGACGGTGTCCGGGTCTTTGTGGGGCCGGACGACAACCCGGCAGAGTGGACCGTGGTGGACAGCCTGGAGAGTTCCGGGCCTGAGGACACCCACTGTGTGGTCAACTACGCCAACGGCTCCATCCAGTTCGGTGACGGCGTGCACGGCAAGATTCCCCCCAAGGGACAGAACATCTACGCCACCTACAGCGTGGACCGGGACGGTTTCGTGGACGTATCCCAGGCCATGCGGGATACCATGGACGAGATCAACCACCTCAGCGGCACCGACCAGGAAATTTTTGTCTACGCAGGCTATGAGACCGAGGGCTTTGTCAACAAGATGGCTGCCGGCGGTTACAACGACCTGTACGACGGCGTGGTGGTTCACCCCTATTCCGGCACCGTGAGCGGCAGCACCCCCGAGGAGTTCTATGACAACGCCATGCTCAAGACCGAGGGCAGCGGTGTCAACCCGGTGAAGAATTTCGCCTCCAAGCTGCCCGAGGGCAAGGTGCCCGTGGTCAGCGAGTTTGGCATCCACTACAACACCGAGTCCCAGGTGCGCTCCCAGACCCATGCCCTGTACATTGCCAAGGTAATGATGGAATATGTGAATCTGGGCAGCCCTTACATCCAGAAGCATTGCCTGTCCGACTGGTATCAGGATGAGGCCGACTCCCTGGGCCCCACCCAGCAGGCGGTAATTCAGGTGGTGCCCCAGGAGGGAGCGAGTACCACCACCGGAGAGGGTGAGTTTACCTACTTCTCCACCCCCTCTGCCCATGTGTTCCAAATGCTCAATTCCGGATTTGGCGACCATGTGGTTAGCACCCAGATGGACTCCCCCAAGACCCAGAACAACGTCACAGCGGTGTCGGTACTGGCCAGCAAGGATGACCAGGGCAATGTCTATCTGGCCATGGTGAACGTGGATCGCCTCAACGACTACAACATTCAGCTGGAGATTCCGGGCATGGACCTGGCTGGGCGGTCGGTGGAGGTCCAGTACCTGGCCACCGATGGCATTGCAGACGAGAACACCCCGGAGGACCCGGACAAGGTACACGTGGAAACCGAGACTGTGGAGCTGGGCAGTGTGCCGGTGGTCAACCTTCCCGCCCACGCCTTTGCGGTGGTGAAGGTGCCTGCCCAGGTGGTGGACAAGACCCAGCTGGAGCAGACCTTGGCCCAGGCCCGTGCCCTCCAGGCTGAGGACTACACCGCCGACAGCTTTGCAGGGGTGGAGAAGGCCATGGAAGCGGCTCAGGCGGTGCTGGACAATGCCCAGGCCACTCAGGCGGAGGTGGACGCTGCGGTGATGGCTCTGACCCAGGCCATGGAGGCCCTGGTGGAGGCGCCTGAGCCCAGCGAGGTGAACAAGACCCTGCTGGAGAAGACCATCGCTTACGCCGAGGGTCTGGACACCACTGGTGTCACCGACTCCGCCAAGGCTGCCTTTGAGAAGGCTCTCACTGAGGCCAAGGCCGTAATGGAAGATAAGAACGCCACGCAGGACCAGGTGAATACCGCTTGGGACAACCTGCTCAACGGGATTTGGGGGCTGGGCCTGACTCAGGGCGACAAGACCATGCTCAACCTGGTCATCCAGCGCGCTGAGGCCATGATGGACCAGGCCGACAAGTACGTGGAGACCAACTGGCAGCAGCTGGTGGACGCTTTGGCAGCGGCCAAGAACGTGGCCGCCAGCGGCGACGCCATGCAGGAGGACGTGGACAACGCCACCGACGCCCTGCTGGACGCCATTTTGGCCCAGCGTTTCAAGGCCAACAAGGACATCCTGGAAGGCCTCATCGGTAAGGCTGAGGGCATGGACCTCACCGGCTACACCGCCCAGTCCGTGGCCACCTTCCGCTCGGCTCTGGCCAATGCCCAGGCGGTGATGGCCGACGCCACTCTGTCCGAGGAGGACCAGAAGACGGTGGACGCCGCTGTGGCTGCGCTCCAGAGCGCCATGGAAGGCCTCACTGCCCAGGGGGAGACACAGCCCTCGGATCAGCCCGAAACGTCTCAGGAGCCTGAGGCCACCGACAAGCCCCAGGCTACCCAGAAGCCCGACCGTGTACCTCAGACTGGCGACTCCGCCCAGATGATGGTGTACGTGGCCACGCTCCTGGGTTCGGTGAGCCTGCTGGCGGGTGCGGCCTATGTGAGCCGTAAGCGCCGCAGCTAATTCCGAACGAAAAAGCACGGCCAGCGTCCTGAACCGCTCCCCGTCAAGAGGACAGTGAAAAAATATAAAGTTTTCCCGGCCAGTAGCCTATATGTGCTGCTGGCCGCTTTTTATGCAGCGCGATACAGTTCATGCTTTTCCATAGGCGTCAGCACACCCAGATTTCGCTGCACTCTCCTGGTGTTGTAATAGTGGATGTAATGTCTGATCATCTGGACAAGTTCTTTCTTGCTGGTAAAG
>NZ_NFIH01000036.1 GCF_002161675.1 Pseudoflavonifractor sp. An44 | reverse complement strand
GGTGTGGGCTGGCTTTTGCATGCCCAAAACGCTGCGGAAGTTCCACATACTGGATTCGTTTTTGCTGTTGAGAGTAAAAAAGGATGTGCCACAAAACTTACGTTTTGCGACACATCCTTCTGGTGCGGATGACGGGACTCGAAAATGGGAGATTGTCTTTTTCCCCCTTTCTTTGTGCAATATACCCCCTGTTATTGCTGGTTTTTCCGGGGTTTCTCTCCGCTTTTCTGCGTCCTCTTGGAATGGCCTCTGACCAAAACAACGACCAAACAACGACCAGCCAACGACCAGGAGGGCAGCAAAAAGCCGGGGCCTCACGCCCCGGCTTTTTCCTTGTCCCGCTCCATGGTCTCCTCAATGGCACGGGCTATAAATGCGTTCACGCTCTCCCCGTGTTCCGCTGCATGGGCCTGTATGGCTGCTTTGCGGCCCTTGGGGACTGTCAGGTTGATACGGTCGTAGTTGCTGGCAATGTACTTGTTGGTTGCCTTCTGCTGGGCCTTTGATACCGCCATACAAATACCTCCTGGGGCGAATTGAAATAGAGGCACATCCTCCATTCTGGCTTTATTATACCACGCTTGTCAACTTGCGTAAATATACTATTTGCACAATTATATTTGCGCAAGTATGTATATCCTGCCAATTGATATATTTGCGCAAGCATAGTATAATAAGACCATGGAAAGGGGGAACACCCCCAGAGATCAGGAGCGGGAAACGCATTCCCCGGTAACAGGCAAGGGCCGTGAAAGGACTCACGCCCCGCTCCCCCCACACAACAACAGGAGGTGCGCACCATGAGTGCCAACGAACTGGAAAAGAAAGTCCGGGAGCTGCGACAGCTCCAGAGCCTCATCGAGGAGGCCCAAGCAGAGGCTGAGGCCATCAAAGACCAGATTAAGGCCCACATGGGGCAAGCTGAGGAGCTGCGAGCGGGAGAGTATAAGATCACCTGGAAGCCCGTCACCTCCTCCAGGCTGGACAGCAAGGCCCTCAGAGCCGCCGCCCCTGAGCTGGTGGAACGCTTCACCAAGACCACCACCGCCCGCCGCTTCTGCGTGGCCTGAGCGGGAAATACAGCCCCCTGGGAGCGGGTCATGGTAGCCCGCTCCCACCTGGTTATTTTCGCAAGTGCATTTGCCCATTTGGACAAATGCAAGTTACCGTTTCGGCAAACCGAATGGTTTCTCTAGGTTTCTATCACCCCCTCCGCACATCATCCCCCACCCGGGGGGTGGTGTGCCTTTTTTGCTTTCGTGAAAACCCGGTTGGTTTTCTGGGTTTTCTCTGGTTTCCGTGAATCCACCCGGCTTCTCCCGGTTTCTGCCCCCCTCGTGTGCGTGCGTGGCAGGTGATTTCGCAAGAGCCCCTCTCGGTCCCCATGCTGGGGCGCATCCCCGCATACCACCCGGGGGGTCTCCTGGGTACCACACCCCCCTCCCGCATTACGCCCGCTGTAATTTATCTCCCCCCATCGGTCCCCAGAGAGGCCCCCACAGAAGCCGCAATAGGGGGGCTGTGGGGCCGTAGGCCCTGCGCCCGCTCCTGCGTGTGTATGTGCTGTGTGCGTAGCCTCCAGGCCGTTTTAGGCTCCAAAACAGAGCTGTTTTCAGCGGGTTTTGACGTGTTTTCCCCTGGGTTTTCGCTGCTTTTACACCCGCTCCGGGCCGTTATTTTTCGCCGTGGGGAAAAAATCTCACACGGCGGGATGCCTGCGGTCTTTGGCCCAATGGCAGCGAACTTTTTCGACCCGGGGGGTGTGTGCTGCAAGTCGTAGACTTGCCGTGCGCACGCCTGCAAGGGCGCACACGCTATGCGCACGCCCAAGCCTACCCCGCCCACCGTGTGCAATGCCCCGGATTTTGTGGGCCGTTTTCATGCGTTTTCTGCCTGGTTTTCCGTGGCTCCCGCTGCCAGTTGCACCCGTGGGAGACCATGCCCGCCGCCCTGGTCTGTCCGGTCAGCTTCAGCAGCTTGCCGTGTCCGCACACCGGACACATGACCCACGCCACCCCCGTGGTGACTTTGCATTTCAGTTCGTTGGAAATTCTGTTCATAGCTCAAACCCCCGGTTGTATTCTCTCACGCCCGCCCATGCGTGTGAATCTTTGCCCCCGTCAACAGCTTACCCGGAAACAAAGGGCCACGCAAGGGCGTTGCAGCTGTTTCTATGCGCCCTGTTCTAAAGTTATATACTGCTTCAAGTCAGATATAGAGGCCCAGGCTTGTCCTCTATGCCCGCCCTCTGGTGGCGGATTTGCTGCCGCCTCCAGGGCGGCACCCGGTATTTTATGTAACTGTAACTGCCGTACCCGGTCACTCGTTCCTCCCGCTCCAGCACGGTACAATCTGAGGGAGCAGCCAGGGCCGTATCATCCGACACAAAGCACGTTTCCACTATGGGCTGCTCCAGGTTGCGGCTGCGTGTCCACATCTGCGCCCCCACAGGACGGCCCTCCACGCTCTCCTTGGTCATGTATCGGGCCAGATCCTCATAATCTCTTGCCCCGACATACTCTATTTCCACCATGTCCCCATAGGGCCACAGGCTGCGGATGGTCTCTATGTCCCGCTCCGTGGCATTAATGACTATGTGGTGGTGTAAGCGCCCCTCTCCGTGCTTGTCCTCGGTGGTATACACATACTTCAACTCCTGGCCTCTGGCCCTCCGGTGCGCCCGCAGCTGCTTCAAGAACTTGCGCACGTTCTTGACAGCCTCGGCCCGTTTGGCCGGGAGATCAGCATCCCGGTATGTCAGGGTCACAAAGAGGTCTTGCCCTTCAAAGTTCGCCGCAAGCAGCATTTCCAGCCGCCCCCGTGCGGTCTTGTCGTTCATGGCCTTCTGTGCTGCACTGGTCATGCGGGACTTCTCAGCCCTGGCCCGCTCCCCGTCCCTGGGTTCCGGGGCCGTGTATAGAATCGTCTTGACAATGCTCCCCGCTATGATGGTCTTTTTCCGTTTTGCCATTCTTCCCTACCTTTTCCGGCCTTACAAGTCCGTATGATCTCCACGTTCTCCTGCGAAACTCCCTCACACGGCCTTTTTCCAGAGCCTCCCGCATCATCAGCCTTGCCAGGGCCTCCAGGCCCTCCCTGGGCACGGTCTCTACCTTTGGGTCTCCATGCCCCCAATAACCCGCAACAAAGGCCCCAGAAGCCAAAGGCAGGGCAGTAACGACCCGGTGTATGGGGTACCTATCCCCTTTCTCATTCCAGCCCATAGCACAAATGTGAGGGAATGCCGCTCCCAGCCTTCTCCTGGCTGACCTTATCCATGCCACGAATTGATCTTCTGCCCGCAGCTTCCTAGGGGCCGGATAGTCCCTCCAGTAGTCCAGAGTAATCACACAGGCCCCATCTGGAAAGTTGGTCTCCAGCAGCCCAACAAGGGTCTTGTAGGAAAGATTTATGTTATAGCGCAGCTGCGCTTCTTTAGTTCTCGGCATATATGACCCTCCTTGTGACAGAGCGCAGGGCCAGGGGCCACGCCCCCACCCTGCGCTCTATTCCGTGTTGTCGTTAGCCCGCTGCCTGGGCCTTGCTGGGCCTCTCGTCCATCTGCTTGACATCAAGAACGGGGATGCACGCCCCGCCGTTGCAGCGCAGCACACCGCCCACAGGGAGCATACAGCCGCCCGCCTCCTTGTACGGCTTGCCCTCCTTGACCACCACACCGGGAACCTCTGAGGCCGGGACACCGCCCTGGGGGCGTTCCTCCCCTCTCAGCAGCTCCATGGAAGGAACCAGGAACCGCATGGAGAAATGTATATCCCCATAGGCAAACTCGTCCACAAACTCAATGAAATCACCGGGTACCATGCCCTCCAGGGCCTTCCTCACCTTGGCAGCCAGCCGCCGCCCGCTGGTGATCTTCAAGTCATTCATGGTATACTTCTCCTCCATGTCCCAGATGGACATACAGAACATGACTTCCCCGGTGTCGTAGTTCTCCGCTCCGTAGAAGCGCATAATGTCAGCCGGAACAATCCCGGCCAATGCCTCCCGAATACGATCTGCAATCTGCTTGCCGCTCTTGATATTCAGTTTTTCCATTTGACATTCTCCTTCTGCCCCGGTAAAATAGGGGCGTGAAATCTCCTTCATTTGCTATGGTGGGTTTTCGCTCTGCCGCTCTGGTGTTGCAGCACCGGGGCGGTTTTCTTTTTGCTCTTTGGAGCGGGTTGGAAAGGCTGCGCCCGCTCCAGGATGGAAAGGCATAGGGTGGGCAGCTGCCCCACGATGTAAGCCAGGGCAATCCCCCCATACAAGACCCACCAGCCACCAGGCAGGGCCGTTATCCCATCCGCACACACCGCCAGCCCCAGCAGCAGAGCCAGGGCGGTACACTCACAAGCCGCCCTCATGCCCTGGGCCTCTCCCCGGGCAGGGGCTTGTAGCGGATGGGCTGGGCCGTTCCCTGGTTTGCCAGGTAGTCAAAGACCAAATCCAGGTTCACCAGCTTCTGCGCCCCGGCCTGGACAACAGGAATTTCCCCGCTGCGTATCAGGCCCCGGATGAAGTTCAACGTGATCTTCGTCCCCGGGTCTTGGGCTTTCAGCTCTGCAATCACGCCTTCGGCGTTTCGCATCCTTGGTAATGCTGCCATGGTATTCCCTCCTATTTGGCAAATATGGCTTTCATGATACAGATAATAAGCTTCAGTTGTCTCACATCGGCCTGACTGAGAAGCGTTTTCGCCTCTTCTTCCAACTCTTTGACCACTGTTTTTACCTCCTCTGTGATGTGTCCAAGTTGGACACATTTCTATTTTCCAGCCTCTTGCACGATGTCTTGTACTTGAACCCCTAAGCCAGCAGCCAATTTTTCCGCCGTTGTTTTGGAACAGGACTTGCCACCCTTAACGGATGTAATTGTCACTCTGGACAACCCCGCCCGCTCCGCAAGCTGCTTAATGTTCATGTCTGCTCTTGCCAACTCAGTGGCGAACTTCACACGGTCAACACGCATATTGTCACCTACTTTCACGAATATTAGCATTTGCTTGTGTCAATAATAAAACAAGCATTTGCTTATGTCAAGAGAAACTTTAACTTTTGCTTGTTTTTTTGAATTGCATATGCTATTGTAAAATTAAGCTAAGGAAGGTGGTGATACTATGGACTTTGGCAAACTTCTAAAAAAAGCACGTCTTTCTGCTGGCTTAACTCAAAAAGAACTTGGGGACAAGATGGGCATATCCGCTTCTATGGTTGGTCAGTATGAAACTGGCCAGCGAAACCCTAAACCAGAAACTATTGTTCGCTTTGCCAACGCACTTGGAACAGATTTTTTCAGTTTAGGCGATATAAGCTATATAAGCCCTTCACTCAATAAATCACTTCCCGCTCTCTTCAAGCTAATGCAATTTTTAGACGATAAGGTAAACGGGGTAGACGTCAGCCTCTCTGAAGAAGATAGAGCACAGATCATTGAAGGTGTTGAACTCTTAAAAAAATCAGAAACAGAATTCGAAAACAGCGAATTTCTAAATGATTGTCTCAAAAAATCATACTATTCATATTTTGACCATCTCAATTTCCGGGGCAAGCGGCTTGCTTTTGAAGCCGTTCATAATATATATCAAGACCCCAAAAACAGAGAAAATTAAAAACCGCCCCGGTGCTACCAACACCGGGACGGTTGACGCAACAACAGCCATACACGCTAATATAGGCCCTGTTTGCCCTTCTATTGTACCACACAGGGCCGGGAAAGGGAAGGAGTAAAACCATGCCCACCATCACAAAACGAGGAGACACTTACCGCATCCGGGCCTATTGCGGCTATGATGCCAAGGGGAAACAAGTCACCCGCTCCACCACCTGGAAACCCGCTCCGGGCATGACCCCCAAACAGATTGAAAAGGAGCTGCAACGCCAAGCGGTATTATTCCAGGAGCAATGCTCCGGGCAGGGCTGGGGCGGTGCGGTCAAATTCGAGACCTTTTGCAAGGGGTGGTTTGAGGAGTACGCAGAGCCAAACCTACGGCCCCGCAGCGTGGCCCGCCTCCATCAGATGGAGGAGCGCACCTATGCCGCCCTGGGTCATATCCGGCTGGACAAGCTGACCCCCCGCCATATTCAATCCTTCATCAACGATCTGGGCAAGCCGGGTATCAGCCAGCGGGAGAGCCACGCCCGTTCCAAGGTTGATCTGGTTGCCCTTCTGGGGGAGCGGGAGATCTTACAGAAGGATTTAGCCACCCGAGCTGGCCTCAGCCGCTCCACGGTCTCCAGTGCTTGCCGGGGTGAATCGGTCTCCATGCCCTCTGCCAAGAAGCTGGCCCAGGCTCTGGGCATGGACTATGCCGCCCTCTTTGAGACAGCAGCGGCAAAAGTAACCCTGTCCCCCAAGACCATACGCAACTATCACGGCTTTGTTTCCTCCGTCCTGGGGTACGCCGTGCGCATGGGGATGATACAGCATAACCCCGCCCAGAATGTGACCCTGCCGCCCACAGAGCGCACAGAGAAAGAGTGTTACACCCTGGAGGAGGCCCAGACCTTCCTGGAGAGCCTGGACAACGCCCCCACCAAATACCGGGCTTTCTTCGTCCTGGCTATCTACGGGGGCTTTCGCCGTGGGGAGCTGCTGGGCCTGGAGTGGCCAGACCTGGATTTTGAAAACTGCATGGTACGCATCCGGCGCACCAGCCAGTACCTGAAGGAGCGGGGGACATTCACCGACACCACCAAGACCGTGCAGAGCCAGCGCACCCTAAAGCTGCCCGCCGTGGTCTTTGATGTGCTGCGCAAGCACCGGGCCGCACAGGCCCAAGAACGGCTTATGCTGGGCGATCAGTGGCACGACACCCAGCGGCTCTTTGTCAACGCCTTTGGGGAGCCGATGCACCCCAACACCCCATACCACTGGTTGCAAGGCTTTTGCCAGGACACCGGGCAACGCTTCCTAGGCGTTCACCAGTTCCGACACCTCAACGCCTCTTTGCTGATCAGCAGCGGCGCAGACGTGCGCACCGTCTCCGCATCCCTGGGACACTCCCAGGTAACTACCACCCTCAACATCTACGCCCACACCTTCGCAGAGGCCCAGGCCAAGGCAGGGGAGGCCGTAGCCGCCGCCCTGGACTTTGGCGGGCAGCGCAAGGCCAGAGGCAGCGCATAATATCACCACCTGGGAGCGGGTGCAGCTGGTCAAATAACGACCGCTGCCCCGCTCTTTCTTGTGTCCAAGTTGGACACATTGGGCCGTTTTTGAGGGCGTAACGACCAAACAACGACCAAACAGAGGGTTTGGCGAAAAAACGAAATCCCGGAACCGTTGCAGCGCAACGCATTCCGGGATTTTTCAGCTGGTGCGGATGACGGGACTCGAACCCGTACGGCCGTGGGCCACTAGCACCTCAAGCTAGCCAGTCTACCAGTTCCAGCACATCCGCATAACTCAAGCTTGTTCATTATAGCGCAGACAACCCTTTTTGTCAACCTAAAAAAATCGTCGTTTTTTTGAAAATATCTGTTGACAAACAAGGAGACCCATGGTAATATATATCTTGTCGCTACGAGCGACACACCGCTTGCGCGAGTGGTGGAATTGGTAGACTCGCTGGCTTCAGGTGCCAGTGCTCGCAAGGGCGTGCGGGTTCGACTCCCGCCTCGCGCACCAGAAGGACACGACTTGATCGTGTCCTTCTTTTTTTGTTTTCCTTGCAAGAAAATATATGGGAGCAGATGCATGGCCAGGGGCCAGCCGTTGGGCCAAAGGTCTGATGAAGAAAATGAAAAGAAATTGAAAAAAGATGTTGACAGCTGCCCGCTTCCGTGGTATTATTACTTCCGTTGCTGAGGCAACCAAGCCACTTGCGCGAGTGGTGGAATTGGTAGACTCGCTGGCTTCAGGTGCCAGTGCTCGCAAGGGCGTGCGGGTTCGACTCCCGCCTCGCGCACCAAAAGGACACACGTTGGACGTGTGTCCTTTTTCTTTTGTGGAATACTTCCTAATCATGGAATATATGTCTGCGTACTCCTGTTCAAAAGGGAAGAAATGGTGCGTATGCCTTGCAAACCATGGGAAAAGGGAGTAGAATAGACCAAGATTTGCAAAAGCAAGTCTGTTACATTCACTTGGATAGATGAAGTGAAAGGAGGAAATTAAGATGGCGAGAGTGACAGCGGCTCAGAAGAAGACCGTGACCGAGCCCAAGGTTGAAGCCTCTTTGGAGAAGAAGGTTGTGGAGCAGCCTGTGAAGAAGACCACCCGTGCCGCCGCCCCCAAGAAGGTGGAGCTGGCTTACGTGCAGTTTGCTGGCAAGGAGTGGGACATGGCTGAGGTTGTGAAGAAGGCCAAGGAAGATTACCTGGCCCAGGGCAACAAGGCTACCTCCATGAAGAAGTTCTGCGTGTATGTCAAGCCCGAAGAGGGTCTGGCTTACTATGTGGTCAACGACACCGAGACCGGCAGCGTGGAGCTCTGAGATTGAGGCGACACAAGCGTCAAAAACAGCGAGGTCAGGAAATCCCAAAGGGGTTTCTCGACCTCGCTGTTTTTCTATCAAAAGGGAACGGGCCGCAGGACATGGTGTTCCGCGGCCCGTTGCGATCCTGGCTTAAGAGACCAGGGGCATGATGTAGTTGACCCAGAGGGCGGATATGGGCATGACCAAGATCATGGCGGGCACCATATCGGCGATGGGGAACATCTTCACCTTGATCATACGGAAGCCAGTGGCCAGCATGATGAAGCCGCCGCAGGCTTTGAAGTCGGCAATCATCACGTCGCTGGTCAGGGGGAAGATGACGGTAGAGGCGAAAAAGAGAATCAGGAAGATGATGCACTGGGGCACTGCCACCAGGGACACCACCGCGCCCAGCTCGTTGTAGCCCAGGGGAGTCGTGGGGGGCTCGAAGCAGGCGGCAATCTCAATGGCAGGGTCCACACCCACGCTGATGGAGATGGGCAGGGGCTTGCCCATGGCCTCTGCCTTCTCCCGAAACACCCCCAGGTGGCGGGCGCCGGGGACGAAGTACATGGAAATCTCGTCCTTACTCTGCAGGCACAGGCGGTGGATGGTGATGTCAGACTCTTTTGTCTCCGGGTCAGAGGCATAGCACAGGCCCATGGTGATGTAGGGGCCGGCGTCCTCCTCGGTGTTGGTGGGGGCGGGGATGAGCTTACGGATGTCAAAGCCCTCTTCGGTGGCATAGTGCACCACCTCTTGGCACTGGGCCTTGGATGCATCCACCACCACAGGGGGGATGGGGTTGGACACGGCCCGGTTGAGCAGCTTGCCCAGGTTTTCTGGCTTCTCTCCCAGCAGATAGCCCACCCGCTTGCGGCTGGCCAGCACGCCGATGGCCACTCGGGCGTCGGGATGACCTTTCACGTTGTTGAACACCATGGCGGGGCCTTCCCGTGTGGGGCGGGAGACGGTGCCGCCGGCGCCGACATAGCGGTACACGCCGGAGAGCTCAGCGTTGGGGTCCACTTCCACGTCGGTCTCCACATACTGCCCGTCTATGGTTTGGAGCAGCTCCAGCGCAGAACGCAAATCGTTGATGTTTGCCATGTGAATCACACTCTTTTCTAGACATTGTGGGGCTCTGTCTGGCAGAGCATACCTTATCGTAAAGTATACACCCCGCAAACTTTGGGGGGCAATTCACAAAGGTGGTGCGCCTATTCCCAAAAACGATGGAGAATTTTTGGTGTGGGGAGTTGCATGATTGGTGTCGGACGTAGTAAAATCCATAAGATAAGAGTGAAAACAAGGGGGAATGGACATGACCATGGCACAGATTCAACACTTTCTGGACATCGTGAATTGGGGCGGGTTTTCTGCGGCGGCCAGCGAGACGTTTATCTCCCAGTCCTCCCTCTCCAAACAGATCAAGTCCCTGGAATCCGAGCTCAACGTCCAGCTGTTCGACCGCACCAACAACAAAATTGCCCTCACCCCAGGCGGCACTGCATTTCTGGAATATGCCAGAAAGCTCAACAATACCTAAAAGGCCATGCTCCAGGACATGGAGCAGTACAGCAGCGCCAAGAAGACCATCTCCATGGGAATTTTGCCTCTGGAGCAGGGATACCGCCTGCTGGAGCGGCTGACCTCCTATCAGGTGGCCATGGAGCGGGTACAGGTGAACATCACCGAGGACAACCAGGGCAAGCTCATTCCCCTGCTGGACCACGGCAAGCTGGATTTCGCCGTGGTGCGTATGGACGAGCTGGACCCGGAAGTATACGAGTTCCACCCCATCTACCGGGACAAGCTGGTGCTGGTGTACCGGAACACCCAGGAGGGGATTCCGAAGGAGGAATCCGTCTCCCTCTCTCAGCTCTCCCATCTGCCCTTTGTGCTCATGAGCGACGAGTCCGTGCTGCACAACCTGTGTGTCCGGCAGTTCCACCGGGAGAACTTCCATCCCTCGGTGATCTACACCGCCGCCCGGCACCGGTACCTGCTCAGCCTGGTAAACTCGGGGCTGGGGGTGACCATCCTGCCCAAAGCCCTGGTGAATACCGATCTGTTCCCAGATCTGTGCTGCAAGGACCTCAGGGGAGACATGGAGTCCCTCATCGGGGTGGTGCGGCTCAAGCACGCCCACCTGTCTGCCGGGGCGGAGCACCTCTATGAGTTCTTTGCACAGCAGGGCATACTGGCCCAGGAACTATGAAAGGACGAGGCACAGACATGAAACGGCTTATTGTAGCAATCAGCGGCGCCACAGGGGTGCAGATGGGGGCCAGACTGTTGGAGGTGCTCCACCACATGCCCCAGGTGGAGACCCACCTGGTGATCAGCCGAGGAGCAGAGGTGATTTTCCAGCGGGAGACCTCCATAGACTTGGAAGAGTTGAAGAAGCTGGCGGACTATACCTATGACGTGGACAATCTGGCGGCCGCCATTTCCAGCGGCTCCTACCGCACCGACGGGATGATTATTCTCCCGTGCAGCATGAAGACCCTCTCGGGACTGGCCAACGCCTATGACGAGGACCTCATTGTGCGGGCGGCGGACGTGTGCCTGAAAGAAAACCGCCGGGTGAAGGATGTGTATGCCGCCCAGACGGTGGCAAAGCAGCTGTGCCTGGCCACCAACGAGACGGTGTGCATCTGTGCCGGGCTGCATCTGGACCACGCCAGCCAGGCTCAGATTAAAGAGATGATGGACAACTGTACCCAGGCGGCCCAACAGGCGGCGGAGGCGTACGAGAAGATGGGAGGCCAATGACATGGAAGACCTGCTGATCTGTGTAGACCCCCTGGACGTGCCAGTGGGCACCATGGGGAAGGAGGAGTGCCACCGGAGGGGGCTGCTCCACCGGGCGTTCTCCATCTTTTTGTATGACGGGGAGCGGGTGCTCCTCCAGCGCCGGGCCCTCCACAAGTACCACTCCGGCGGGCTGTGGGCCAACTCCTGCTGTTCCCATCCCCGGGATGGGGAGACGCTGGAGGTGGCGGTGCAGCGCAGGCTCATGGATGAGCTGGGGGTGTCCTGTCCCTGCCGGGAGGTGGGCAGCTTCGTCTACCGCCACCAGTTCGCCCCGGACCTGTACGAGTATGAGTATGACCATGTGTTTGTGGGGACCTATTCCGGACCGGTGACCCCCAATCCGGAGGAAATCATGGAGACTCGGTGGTACACTAAGGAGGAGATTCTCTCCCTCCTCATCCAAGACCCCGCCCGCTTTGCCCCTTGGTTTATCACCGCCTTTCCCATGGCCATTAAGGATATGGAGTAAAAGAAGAGCTGCGGCGCAATTTGCGCCGCAGCTTGTTGTCATTTCAGGAACCGTTTCAAAAGGTTGAATTTGGAGGGGGTGTAGGGGTGGTAGCGCAGAGGTATGTCCACGTGCTGGCCACCCATCAGGATGCTCTTGTAATGGGTGAAGGTGTCGAAGCTGGCCTTGCCGTGGTAGGCGCCCATGCCGCTGTGGCCCACCCCGCCGAAGGGCATATAGGGGGTGGCCAGGTGCAGAATGGTGTCGTTGAAGCAGCCGCCGCCGAAGGATAGACGAGAGGTCACCAACTCCTGCATCTCCCGGCTCCTGGAGAAGAGGTACAGGGCCAGGGGCTTCTCCCGACTGGACACAAAGTCCACCACCTCCTGGGGCGTGGTGTAAGAGAGAATGGGGAGGACGGGGCCGAAAATCTCCTCCTGCATCACCGGGGACTGGGGGTCTACCTGGTCCAGCAGGGTGGGAGCGATTTTACCCTCCCGGGCCTGTCCGCCCAAGAGGATGTTCTGGCCCTCCAGCAGACCCAGAATGCGGCGGTAGTGCTTGTCGTTGACGATCTTGCCGTACTCCGGATTGGACAGAGGGTCCTCCCCCAGAGCGTCGTGGAGGGCCTTTTTCAGCTGCTCCACCAGCTGCTCCTTTACACGCTCCTGAACCAGCACATAGTCCGGGGCCACACAGGTCTGTCCGGCGTTGAGGAACTTACCAAACACGATGCGCTTGGCGGCCAGAGCCAGGTCGGCGGTCTCGTCCACAATGCAGGGACTTTTGCCGCCCAACTCCAGGGTCACGGGAATGAGGTTCTGGGCGGCCCGGCGCATCACCTCTTTGCCCACGGTGACCCCGCCTGTGAAGAAGATGCAGTCCACACGCTGATCCAGAAGGGCGGAGTTCTCCGCCCGGCCTCCCTCCACCACTGCCACATACTGGGGGTCAAAGGTGGCGGCGATGAGTTGGGCGAGTACCTGGGAGGTGGCGGGGGCATAGGCGGAGGGCTTGAGGATGACGCAGTTGCCTGCGGCGATGGCCCCCAGTACCGGAGTCAGAGACAGCATAAAGGGATAGTTCCAGGGGGACATCACCAGCACCACCCCGTAGGGCTGGGGGTAGCGGCGGCTCTTGGCGGGAAACAGAGTCATGGGGGTGTGCACCCTCCGGGGCTTGGCCCAGCGGCGCAGGTGGGAGCGGAGGTAGGACAGCTCCTCCAGCACCTGGCCGATCTCACAGAAGTAGCTCTCGTAGGGGTGCTTACCCAAATCCGCCTGGAGAGCCGCCTCAATGTCCGGCTGCATGGCCAGAATGTTGCGGCGCAGACGGTCCAGAGCGTCCAGACGGGCGGCCACGGGCAGGGTGGCGCCAGAGCGGAAGTATGCGTGTTGGTTGGAAACCAGAGTGGAAATATCCATGGGGCGTTGAACTCCTTTTAAAACTGGGGGAAGTGGATGGCGTCGGGGGCCAGGGCGGCGCAAGTGTTCATGGCCAGGTCCAGATTCTCCTCCATGTGCTCCACCTCTCGGCTGAAGGCACAGCAGAGGGCGATTTCCTCCGCCTGGCTGAGGGCTTCTCGCTCTGCCCACTGGGTGAGAAACAGGTGGTAGAGCAGAACTGCACTGCACGAGACAAAGGCCGCCCGTCCATAGAGTTGGTCATCATTGACGGTTTTATGCCAGTGGCGGAAGAGAAGATACTCCGCCACGTTGGTGAGGTGGCGCTGCCACTGGGGGAACTGGCCCTCGAAGCGGCGGCATAGGTTCTGGTACTCTGCCTCGGTCAGACCCTCTAGCAGCTGGAAGCACTGGCTCAGACGCTGGGGCCAGGTGGGACGCAGGGGCTCCAGGGAGGAGAAGAACCGACACAGGGTCTGGGCGAATTCTTTCCCGTTCCCGGTGGAGGAGAGGGGGCGGAGGGAAAGGGCGGCCTGGGACATGGCCGGGTAGTCCTCACTGTCTATGGAGTCCTGGAGCGTGTCAGCCAAATACAGCACCCCTTGCAGGCGTTCCCAGAGGGTGTACCGCTGCTCCTCCATTCCTCGCAGAACCGCTTGCCGGGTGACCTCCAGTCCGACGAGCAGCTGGGGCGGGATGTCGGGGAAGGGCTGGTCCGGGTGGCCGTCGTCCACCTCTTCCACTTGGAACGCGGGGCTCTCCAGCAGCAGCCGGGCCACCTCGGGGCAGGACATAGCCAGGGAGGCCTCGGTGAGGTTGCCGTACTCCTCGATGAATCGAGGATAGGCGGCGCAGTGGTCGCACAGATGGGACTCCCCCCACTCCTTTTGAATGGCGCATAGCCCGTCCGGGGTGATCATGGTACAAAAGCCCCGGTGGTCCAGACGGAAGCAGGTGTCCCCCTCCTCATCGGTGGTGAGACTCTCCTGGAGGCGCTGGGCCAGAGAGGCGGGGGCGGTTTGATAGTCGGAAAGGGTCTCCTCATCCAGGACAATGTCCCAGTCCCGGCAGCAGGTGTCGGGACAGGCGCCGCCCAGGCAGCGGAAACCGGGATAATAGTTGGGGTGACGATGGAGCACAGTAATTCCTCCTTTGGGTGACAGTATAGCCAAACGGGCGGGGAAAAGCAAGGACCCGGCACAGAAAGAATTCCGTGCCGGGTCATAGGGGTGTGCGCCACGTCAATCGTCTCGCTCAGACTCGTATTTCAGAACCTGTCCGGTGGTGGCATTGATTTCGTACTCGTACTCCATGTTGCCCACATGGAAGGAGATCTCGTAGCGGGCCACGCCGTCGTCGTGGTCCAGCTCATTTTCCAGCCGGGAGACCTGAGAGGCGTCCACTCCGGCATGCTTACAAGCAGCCTGGAGGGCGGCGTCATAGCCAATGTAGGACCCGTTGGAGTTGCCTTGGTTTTGGTTCTGATTCTGATTCTGGCTCTGGTTGGTGGAGTTGTTGGAGCCAGAGCGGTGGGCGTAGTGGTCGCAGGTGTCCTGCTCGAACTTTACCACGTCGCCCGTGGTGGCGTTGATCTCGTAGTCGTATTCCACTCCGGCAGAGCAGAACTCAATTTCATAGTAGGTCACGCCGTCGTCCTCGTCCAGCTTCACGGTGAGGGACTGGGCGGCACTCTGGCCCACCTTGGCGTGGGTCAGAGCGGCGGTGGTGGCGGCAGACTCGCCGATAAAGGCGGTGGTGCTGCCAGAATTGGTGTTCCCGGAACTGGTGTGCCAGGTGTGGTCGCAGGGCTCCTGCTCGTTCTTTACCACACTGCCGTCCGTGGCGTTGATGTCGTACTCATACTCGGTGCCGCCGCTGCAAAAGTCCAGCTCGTACACCATGACGCCCTTGGACCAACCAAACTCGGTGCTCAGCCCCTGCACGTCGCTGGTGGCGATGCCTGCGTGGTCGCAGGCGGCCTGCAAGGCGGCGTCCTGGCCGATGTAGGCCTGATCGCTGGTGGAGCCGGTCTGGGACACCCCGGTGGTGGTCAGGTTGCGGGAGGAGGCGATGAGGGAGATCTCGCTCATGGACAGGGGAGCCAGGGACTCAAAGGTGAGGGTGCTGTCCTGGGCGATGACCTCCTGGATGAGGCTGGCCTTTCCGGCGGAGATGTTGTACTGCTGGGCCAGCTGGGCCAGGTCGTCGTCCACAGTGACGGTCTGGGTGAGGATGGCCCCGGACTGGAAGGCGCCGGAGATGGTGGTGGTGAGCTCGTTCTGGAGCTGGGTGGCGGTGTCGGCGTCAGCGTTCTCCACCGATACCAGAATGGCGTTCTCCAGCTCGTCCAGATACCCCTTCTGGAGGCAGGCGCCGATGATGGCGTTGACGGCAGTCTCCAGATTGGTGCCCTCCAGCTCCATGCCGCCCATGATGTCCTTGGCGTCATCGTTGAGAGGGGTGGCAGTGGTGACAGTCTCCTTGTTGTTGACGGACAGGGCGATGCTGGGGTTGATGTCCAGGGTCACCACCGAGTCGGCGGCACTTGCCTGTTGGAAACGGGAGATGCCGAAGATGCTGCCGGCCACAATGGCCAGGGCGGCTGCGGCGGAGAGGGGGGCGATCCAGCGGCGCTTATTAGAATTGTTTTTCATAGAGATCACAGTTCCTTTCTGTTCCTCGCAGGCGGAAAGGATGGCATCCAACTGATCGGGGGCAGCGTGGGTGGCCGCCTGTTGAATTCGCTTGTGAATTTCCTCGTGGGTCATCTCAGTCTGCCTCCTTCCATGCGGCGTTAAGCTTTTTAATGGAACGATGGTACTTGGAAAGAACTGTGGGTAAGGGCAGGGACAGCAGCTGGGCGATCTCCCGGTGCTTGAGCCCCGTGAGGGCGTGGAGGGTGACGATTTGTCGCTCCTGGTCGTCCAGAAGGGAGAGCAGGGAGTCTAAGGTGAGCAGATCGTCCTGATCCACCATGGGATTGTGGGAGAGCCGGGCCAGATGCGCCTCCTCCAGGGGGAGGGTGTGGGACTGCTCCCGAAGCCGGGACAGGGCTAGGTTACGGGTGATGGTGATGATCCAGGCCATGGGTTTCCCCTGAGAGCGGTAGGACCCGGCGCTGTGATAGAGTTGGATAAAGGTGTCCTGGGTAATGTCCTCTGCATGGTCCACGTCTTTCAGTACCGACAGAGCAAAACCGTATACGGCGGCCTTGGTGGCTTGGTAGAGGCTGGCCAGGGCCTCTTTGTCTCCCTGGGCCATCCGTGTGATGAGATCATCCAGCTGGTGGCTGTCGTGCCCGGAGCGCTCAACGGGCAGAGCCGATGTGAATAATATCATGGTTTCACCTCTGTTCATCTATATAACGCAGGAGAGGACCGGAATATTGCGTGTGCCTCAAAAATTTTTTTGAATAATTTCTTCCGCCACTTTGATGCCGTCCACGGCGGCGGAGGTGATGCCTCCGGCGTACCCGGCTCCCTCGCCACAAGGGTAGACCCCTCGGACGGAGATGGACTGGTAATCCTCGCCTCGGATGATGCGTACCGGGGAGGAGGAGCGGGTCTCCACCCCGGTGAGAACCGCCTCGGGGGTGGCAAAGCCCTTGAGCTTTCGGTCAAAGAGGGGAAGGGCTTGGCGCAGGGTGTCCAGCACATAGTCGGGCAGCACGCCCTCCAAGCTGCCCCATACCACCCCGGGCCGATAGGAGGGGAGAATGGAGCGGGGCCCAGAGGAGGGCTGTCCGGCCAGGAAATCCCCCACGGTCTGGGCGGGAGCCATGGGATTGCCGCCACCGTAGGCCCAGGCGGCCTCTTCCCACTGTTCTTGGAATCGTACCCCGGCCAGAGGGTCGTCTCCGGGGAAGTCGTCGGGACCCACGCCCACCAGGAAACCGCCGTTGATGTTCTCCTGGTCCCGGGCCCGCAGGGACATGCCGTTGGTGACCACTTGCCCGTCTTGGCTGGCGGAGGCCACCACCTGCCCGCCGGGGCAGACGCAGAAGGTGAAGGCGGAGCGGCCATTGGGCAGGTGACAGGACAGCTTGTAGTCGGCAGCGGGCAGCTTGTCCCAGCTGGGACCGAACTGGGCCTGACTCACCGCCTCCTGCTTGTGCTCAATGCGTACCCCGATGGCAAAGTTCTTCTGCTCCATGGCCAGCCCACTGTCCAGGAGCATAGCAAAGGTGTCCCGGGCGGAGTGGCCGGGAGCCAGTACCAGGGTGTCGCAGGGGAGGGTGTAGACCTCACTGTCGTGGGTGATCTCCACGGAGGTGATGGCGCCGTCCTGAATGTGCAGCCCGGTGAGCTGATGGCCAAAGCGCACTTCAGCGCCCAGGGAAATCAGCTCCTCTCGCATGGATTTCACCACCAAGCGGAGAATGTCGGTGCCGATGTGGGGCTTGTGGGACCACTGGATGTCCTCCGGGGCCCCGTGCTCCACAAAGGTGCGGAACACATGGGCGATGCGGGGGTCGTTGATGCCAGTGGTGAGTTTGCCGTCAGAGAAGGTGCCGGCGCCTCCCTCGCCAAACTGCACGTTGGAGCGGGGGTTCAGCTTCCCGGTGGACCAGTAGGTTTCCACCGCCTGGGTGCGCTGGTCCACGTCGCCGCCACGCTCCAGCACGATAGGTTTCAAGCCAGCCCGGGCCAGGGTCAGAGCGGCGAACAGTCCGGCGGGGCCAGTGCCCACCACCACCGGTGGGAGGGAGGAGGTGCGGCCCAGGGGCGGCAGGGTGTAGGGCTTCTCTTCCCACAGGGTTACCCCCTTGGGGTGACGCTTTAATACCGCCTGCTGGTTGGCCACCTGTACCCGCACCGAGCAGACGTAGTGCACGTCCTGCTTTTTCCTCGCGTCAATGGACTGGCGGGTGAGTACCACCTGGGACAGGTCCTTCGACGATACCCCCAAGTGCTTGGCCAATTTCTTATATAAGGTTGTCTGGTCTGCATCGATGGACAGACGGAGATTGGTGACATGCAGCATATTACAACACCTTAGAACCGTTGATAACCAACTGGAATTTCAGAGAGAAAAACTCGGCGGCCTTGCGGCACAGGAGCATGCGGGAGAGGAAGATCTCGAAGTAGTCCATCACCGCACAGATCTCGGTGTCAATGGTGATGGACAGGGTCAGGGTCTTGGCCTGAGAATCCAGGGTCAGGTCGGAGTTCTCCACGGCGTAGTTGACCCGGTCATGGATGTCAAAGTTGATGGCGTCCTGGTTGCGCACCCGGCTGCGGCGCACGTCGCTCTTGTCTGCCAGAATGAGGGCGGCGGCCACGGCGTTGACCGGGTAAGCGGTGTGTTCGTCGTGGTTGCCGATGGCGGTGATGACCACTGCCACGTCGGCAGGCTCCATGCCCATCTTGTCCAGAATGCGGAAGGCCATGACGGCGCCGCTCTGGGCGTGGTCCACTCGGTTGATGACATTGCCGATGTCGTGCATGAACCCGGCGATCTTGGCCAGCTCAATGTGCCGCTCATCGTAGCCTAGGTCCTGTAACAGTTGGGCGGCGGTCATGGCGCACTTGGTGACGTGGGCAAAGGAGTGCTCAGTGTAGCCCAGGGCCACCAGAGAGGCGTCTGCCTGGGTGATATAGGTGCGGATTTCAGGGTTGTTGCGCACCGCTTCAAAATCAATCTTCATTGGAAATCTCCCGTAAGTCGTAGGGGGTGGTTTGATAGACGTAGTAGTTCAGCCAGTTGGTGTACAGCAGCTGTCCGGCGGACCGCCAGTTGACAATGGGGGCCTGGTTGGGGTCGTCCTGGGGGAAGTAGTGGGCGGGGACGGCAATGTCCAGGCCGCGGTCCACATCCCGGAAGTACTCCCGGGCCAGGGTGTCCTCGTCGTACTCCGGGTGGGCGAAGATGAAGAAGCGGCGGTTGTCCATGCTCTTCACGCCGAAGACCCCTGCCTCGTCGGATACCGCCAGCAGCTCCAGCTCGGGGATGGCCTGGAGGTCCTCCAGGTGCACCTCGGTGTATCGGGAGTGGGGGGCATAGAAGCGGTCGTCAAAGCCCCGAAACAGAGGGGACTGCTTGCGGATGATCTGGTGCTGATAGATGCCAAACAGCTTGTGGGGCAAGGTGTGCTTTTGAATGTGGTAGTGATAGTACAGCCCGGCCTGAGCGCCCCAGCAGATGTGGAAGGTGGAGTGCACATGGGTGCGAGTCCACTCCATGATCTGACACAGCTCCTCCCAATAGTCCACTTCCTCGAAGTCCAGGTTTTCCACTGGGGCCCCGGTGATGATCATGCCGTCATAGTGGTTGTTGCGGATTTGATCGAAGGTGGTATAGAAGGAGTCCAGGTGATGGCTGTCGGTATTCTGAGAGACGTGGCTGCTGGTCTTGAGCAGCTGTACATTGATCTGTAAGGGAGTGTTGGACAGCTTGCGCAGCAGTTGCGTCTCGGTGACGATCTTCGTGGGCATAAGATTCAGAATCAAAAGATTCAAAGGTCGGATGTCTTGGTGGAGAGCACGGTGCTCTGTCATCACGAAGATATTCTCGCCCTCCAATACACTGGTAGCAGGCAGGGAGTCGGGAATACGAATGGGCATAGGGATACCTCCGCTCTTACATTATATAGTAGATATAGCAAACCTACGATACCACAGGAGGGCGGGAAAAGCAAACGATAAAAAAGTTGAAAAAAGGTGTTGACAAATGAGAGAAGAGCTGGTATAGTATCTAAACGTGCCCCGGACGAAACAAAACAACGCCAAACAGCTTCGAAAAAAGTTGAAAAAGGTGTTGACAAGTTGAAAACCGCGTGGTACAATAAAAACCCGCTGATAAAGCGGTTTGTACCTTGTAAATTAAACAATGAGAAACACGAAAAGCACCAGAAGGACACAAGAGTCCTTCATGGAAACTGGTAACACAGTGAAATGAAGGGTCTCATCAATTCATATCTTTGAAGTTAAGAGATTAGCTTCAATAAAATTGATTTAAGCGGTGAAAACCGTTTAGATACCATTTTATTGAGAGTTTGATCCTGGCTCAGGATGAACGCTGGCGGCGTGCTTAACACATGCAAGTCGAACGAGAATCAATGGATTGAGGATTCGTCCAAATGAAGTTGAGGAAAGTGGCGGACGGGTGAGTAACGCGTGAGGAACCTGCCTCGGAGTGGGGAATAACAGCTGGAAACAGCTGCTAATACCGCATAATGCAACGGAATCGCATGACTCTGTTGCCAAAGATTTATCGCTCTGAGATGGCCTCGCGTCTGATTAGCTGGTTGGCGGGGTAACGGCCCACCAAGGCGACGATCAGTAGCCGGACTGAGAGGTTGGCCGGCCACATTGGGACTGAGACACGGCCCAGACTCCTACGGGAGGCAGCAGTGGGGAATATTGGGCAATGGGCGCAAGCCTGACCCAGCAACGCCGCGTGAAGGAAGAAGGCTTTCGGGTTGTAAACTTCTTTTGTCAGGGACGAACAAATGACGGTACCTGACGAATAAGCCACGGCTAACTACGTGCCAGCAGCCGCGGTAATACGTAGGTGGCAAGCGTTATCCGGATTTATTGGGTGTAAAGGGCGTGTAGGCGGGACTGCAAGTCAGATGTGAAAACCACGGGCTCAACCTGTGGCCTGCATTTGAAACTGTAGTTCTTGAGTGTCGGAGAGGCAATCGGAATTCCGTGTGTAGCGGTGAAATGCGTAGATATACGGAGGAACACCAGTGGCGAAGGCGGATTGCTGGACGATAACTGACGCTGAGGCGCGAAAGCGTGGGGAGCAAACAGGATTAGATACCCTGGTAGTCCACGCCGTAAACGATGGATACTAGGTGTGGGGGGACTGACCCCCTCCGTGCCGCAGTTAACACAGTAAGTATCCCACCTGGGGAGTACGATCGCAAGGTTGAAACTCAAAGGAATTGACGGGGGCCCGCACAAGCGGTGGAGTATGTGGTTTAATTCGAAGCAACGCGAAGAACCTTACCAGGACTTGACATCCTACTAACGAAGCAGAGATGCATTAGGTGCCCTTCGGGGAAAGTAGAGACAGGTGGTGCATGGTTGTCGTCAGCTCGTGTCGTGAGATGTTGGGTTAAGTCCCGCAACGAGCGCAACCCCTATTGTTAGTTGCTACGCAAGAGCACTCTAGCGAGACTGCCGTTGACAAAACGGAGGAAGGTGGGGACGACGTCAAATCATCATGCCCCTTATGTCCTGGGCCACACACGTACTACAATGGCGGTCAACAAAGAGAGGCAATACCGCGAGGTGGAGCAAATCTCAAAAAGCCGTCCCAGTTCGGATTGCAGGCTGCAACCCGCCTGCATGAAGTTGGAATCGCTAGTAATCGCGGATCAGCATGCCGCGGTGAATACGTTCCCGGGCCTTGTACACACCGCCCGTCACACCATGAGAGTCGGGAACACCCGAAGTCCGTAGCCTAACCGCAAGG
>NZ_NFIH01000035.1 GCF_002161675.1 Pseudoflavonifractor sp. An44 | reverse complement strand
AATCGAGTAGGAGGCTACCCATTAGTTGAGTAGCCGTCCTCTCACACCACCGTGCATACCGTTCGGTACACGGCGGTTCAATCGCATAAGTGCTGTTTACGAATTTGCTCGTACTGCGCCGGAAAGTCGTAATACCCGGCCAGTGCGAGCTTTTCGTTTGTAATGGAGCGGCTGAGAACTGCGCTTCCAGCTACTCTCCAGTAGCCCAGGCGAGTATTCCCCCATTGGTAGGCCTGCCACGCTGGGATGCCCAGTTTCTTTAGGTTCTGCACCCTGGTTTTCGGATTCTTCCACTGTTTCCAGATGTACATGCGGATTCTGCGCCGTAGCCATTCGTTCCAACGTTGAAGGATGCGCTTCATATCAGCAATATAAAAGTACCCAATCCATCCTCGAATGAACTCCTTCACCTTCTCCATGACCATGCGCACATTTCTGCCTTGGCTTCTGCTGGTCAATTCTCTTAGCTTCTGTTTTGCTTTCTGTAGGGAATTCCTATGAACTCGGATATATACGCCTCGTCCACTCTTCCCCAGACAGCAGCCCAAGAACTTAAAGTTCCGGTTGGAATACAGACTTACTGCCTTGCTCTTTTGCAGATTCATGGTCAGTTTCAGCTTTCCTTCCAAGAACTTTCGGCAGGATTCCAGCATATGTTCCGCTGCTCGTTTGCTTTTGGTCACCACCACAATGTCATCCGCATAGCGAACCACCTTTACGCCTCTTCTGACCATTTCCTGGTCAAACTCATTCAGGTAGACGTTTGCCAGCAGCGGAGACAGGGGACCTCCCTGTGGAGAGCCTTCCCTCGTTCTGGTTGTAACACCATTCTCCATGACCCCGGCTTTCAGGTACTTCTTAATCAGCCCCGTTACCCGTTTGTCGTGGATTTTTTTCCGCAGTAGTTCCATCAGCAATTCGTGGTTCAGCGTGTCGAAATACTTGGACAAGTCCACTTCTACGGCATAGGTGTAGCCTTGCTCTGCGTATTTCTTTACTTGGCGCACAGCCTGCTGTCCGCTTCTTCTCGGGCGGTAGCCATAGCTTGCGTCCAAAAACAGCGGTTCATAGATTGGCTGTAGCTGTTGGGCAATGGCTTGCTGGATGATTCGGTCTACCACCGTTGGGATACCCAGCTTGCGCACACCTCCATCTGGTTTGGGGATTTCCTTTCGCCGCACCGGGGATGGGGCGTATTTCCCCTCCTGGATGCTTTGAAGCAATTCCGCTCTGTGTTCCTGCAACCACGGCAAGGCCTGCTCTACGGTCATCCCGTCGGTGCCAGGTGCTCCGTGATTGCGCTTGACCTGCTTGTAGGCTCTGTTCAGGTTGTTTCTGTCCAGAATCCGCTCCAGCAGGTTCTCTGCACCGTCTCTTTCTTTCCCTTCCCCAGGGCTGGCACTCGGCACTTTTGCATACTCTTCACGTTCCACGCTATCCCTCTGCACGAAGCCCTTTCGGTATTTTGCTGTCATGGCACCAGTCCTCCTTCCGGTCTTTACTCAAGACTTACGATTGTTCAGCCCTTCCCGTTTTTTTTCCGGTACTATGGCCTCTGCTGACTTCTTACGGCAAGCTTTACTCCGCAGGTTCGGATTTTTTTTCCCCTACTTCTGCGTCCGTAAGACCTCCCCGGGTAAGAGCAATAACCTTCCTCCCATATATCTGCCGCATTTACAATGCAAAGTTCGGGCAGTATTGGACTTTGTCTTGTATGGCAGACTCGTCCGCTTTGCATTGCCTCATATGCGATTTCTGTTCGTCAGACCGGGAGTTTGCCCGTGTCGGCACTTCGCAGCCTCCACATCCAGCTTCCTTCAGATTCCACCTCACGATGGACACCCTTGCCTTCGGCTAACAGTTCCTACTGCCAAGTCTGTAGTGGACTTTCACCACCAAGTTATTGCCCATGCCGGGCGCACCATGAAACAAGCCTGTTGCATCCATTATGGTGCAACAGGCTTGCTTTTTTGTTTTGGAGAAATTGATCTCCTCCAACGTCTCATGTTCAGGCTTGCCAGCCTGCGGGGACGCTTCCCGCTGGGGGTTTCTTTTGAGCGGGCAAAAGAAACCAAAACCCGCTTAGGGCGTTCCCCCCTAAGGACCTCCCTTGGGGTACGGGGCTGGAACTGCGTCAATCCTATGGCCGGCCCTGGCCCCGGTGGGGTCACATGGGTGGCCTGGCAAGTCTATGGAAAGCGCCCCCTTCTCTGTGAGATGGTGCCTCTCCTTCCAGGGCCTTACCCCGGTGTGCGGCGTTCTCGCCGCCGAGAGCCAGGCCCTCGGCAACTGGGAACAGTTGCATGCTAGGGTAAGGCCCTGACGATAGAAGCACAAACTTCCACAGAAGTAGGTGTTTTCTGTGGAAGTTCCACGCCATCTATGTGACCCCACCGGGCCAAGGGCCGAAAAGAGAAGGTTGCACCCTCCACCCAGTACCGCGGGGTGGATTCCACAAGGCGGGGGAAGGCCCCGCCTTTGGTGGGTCTTTGGTGACTTTCTGCCCAGTCAGAAAGTTACCCCAGCGGAGCGTCCCTGCCAGGGACGCAGGTTTGCACCTGTGTCATTGGGACGGGTCAATCTCTCAACAAAAAAGGTGGAAGAACCTTCCATAGGCTCTTCCACCTCTCTTATTTTGCGTATTGGCTGCGCCCAATCTTGAACAGGTCATTGCCCTGGCTATCCACGGCCACGGTGAGGGGCAGATTCTCCACCTCCATACGCTTGACCGACTCACAGCCCAGCTCGTCAAAGGCGATGACCTGGGCGGTCTTGATGCACTTGGCAATGAGGGCCCCGGCGCCGCCCACGGCGGCAAAGTAGCACGCCCCGTTGCGCACAATGGCGTCCACCACCGGTTGGGCCCGCTCCCCCTTGCCAATCATGGCGGTGAGCCCTAAGTCCAGCAGCCGGGGAGCAAAGCCGTCCATCCGCCCGGCAGTGGTAGGGCCACAGGCTCCCACTGCCATGCCCTGCTGGCCCGGGGTGGGTCCGGCGTAGTAGATGACGGCGCCTTTCAGCTCAAAGGGCAGGGGCTTGCCCTCGTCCAACAGCTGGAAGATGCGCTTGTGGGCGGCATCCCGGGCGGTATAGATGGTGCCAGACAGGAGCACTCGGTCCCCCGCTCTCAGCTCTCCCAGCACCTGGGGCAGCTGGTCGGTGGTCAGTACCTTGGTCTCACTCATGGCTCTCCTCCTGTTCCACCTCTTCGCTCTGGACCTCTTCCTCCTGCGCCTGGTCTCCCTGCTCGCCCTGTTCCTGGAGTCTCTGGGCGGCCTCGTCGGCCTGGTCGAACTGGACCCCCATCTCCCCCAGCTCTCGAATCTGCTGGAAGAGGCGGTCCATCTCGGTTCTCAGGTTGCTGTATCCGCTGAGGACCTGGTCCAGCCACTGGCGGGTGTCGGTCTGAATCTTCTCGGCCTTGGTCTTGGCCTGCTCAATGGTCTCCTGGGCCTTGTGGTGGGCATCCAGCTCCACGGTGGCCACATAGTCCTTGAGCTGGTCGTACTTCTGGGCCATGGGCTCCATCTCGTCCACCTGGCCATGGAGACGGCCCAGCTCCAGCCGGGCAGCGGCCAGCTTGGTCTCGGTCTGGCTCAGTTCGCCCCGCAGACGGGCCAGAGCCCGGGTGGACTCCTCCAGAGAAGCCCGCACCTTGGCCTCCTCGGCGGACACGCTGCCGTGGGCCTGGCGGAGGGCATCCATTTCCTGCTGAAGCCTGCGCTCGTTCTCCCGAGCGCGCTTCAGCTCGGCCTCCACCCCTGCCATCTCGCTGCGGTGCTGGGCGGCCAGCCGATCCATGTAGTGGAGCACATCTCCCCGGTGAAAGCCTGCCAGAGAGGTGCGAAATCGTTCAATTACGGGTTCCATGTCGGTTCCCCTTTCTCAAAAATTGGCCTATCCGCCCCCTTCCCGGAACAGACCCAGCCCTTCTTTGTGGATATTTTACCACAATCCCCCACATGTGACAATGTTTTTTCCCATTGCTCTTCCACCCTGTTGTATTTTCCTTCAAGCTAGGATATAATGGGCTAGACTTTTCGGAATGTAGGAATTCAAGTGACAAGGAGTATACCATATGGGAAACATCTGGCATGATATGGACCCAAAGCGCATCTCTCCCGAGGACTTTATCGCGGTGATTGAGATCCCCCAGGGCAGCAAGAAAAAATATGAGCTGGACAAGGCCACAGGTATGATCATCCTGGACCGCATCCTCCACACCTCCACCCACTACCCCGCCAACTACGGCTTCATCCCCCGCACCTATGGCGACGACGGGGACCCCCTGGACGTGCTGGTGCTGTGCTCAGAGGACCTGGACCCCCTGACTCTGGTCCGCTGCTACCCCATCGGCTACATCTCCATGCTGGACGGCGGCAAGCGGGACGAGAAGATCGTGGCCATCCCCTTCAATGACCCCACCTATAACACCACCAAGGACCTGTGCGACCTGCCCGCCCACAAGTTTGATGAGATGTCCCACTTCTTCTCGGTGTACAAGGCCCTGGAGGGCAAGGAGACCGTGGCCGGAGAGGTCAACGACCGGGCCGCCGCCGTGAAGATCATTGCCGAGGCCATCTCCAACTACCGGGACACGTTCTGCTGAGCCCGGCATATCATAATATAGACGAGGGAGAACGATTTCATGGATAAAATCATTACCTTTGCCGTCCCCTGCTACAATTCAGCGGCCTACATGGACCACTGTGTGGAGACCCTGCTCAAAGGGGGCGAGGACATTGAGATCATCCTGGTGGACGACGGCTCCACCAAGGATAACACGCATGAGAAGTGCGACGAGTGGGCCGCCAAGTACCCGGACATCATCCGGGCCATCCACCAGGAAAACGGCGGACACGGCGAGGGCGTCAACCAGGGCATCCGCAACGCCCGTGGCTTATATTATAAGGTGGTGGACTCCGACGACTGGCTGGACGAGACCGCCCTGCACACGGTGATGGACCAGCTGCGCCAGTTCGCCCACATGCCCGCCCCGGTGGACATGGTGGTGGCCAACTACGTCTATGAGCACGTGGAGGACAACACCCGCAAGGCGGTAAACTATAAAAACGTGTTCCCCACCGGCCGCATCTTCACCTGGGACGAGATTCGCCACTTCCGCACCTCCCAGTACCTGCTGATGCACTCGGTGATCTACCGCACCCAGCTGCTGCGGGACTGTGGTCTGGAGCTGCCCAAGCACACCTTCTATGTGGATAACATCTTTGTCTATCAGCCCCTGCCCTACGTGAAGACCATCTACTACCTCAACGTGGACCTGTACCGCTACTTCATCGGCCGGGCGGACCAGAGCGTCAACGAGTCGGTGATGGCCGGGCGCATTGACCAGCAGGTGCGGGTCACCCGCCTGATGATTGCCGCCCACGATGTGCTGGCCATCAAGGCCAGTCAGCCCCGCCTGGGCCGGTATATGTTGGGCTATCTGTCCATGATGATGACGATTTCTTCCATTTTTGCCGTGATTGCCAACACTCCAGAGTCTCTGGGGATGCGCACCGAGCTGTGGGAGTATCTGCGGCAGAAGGACCCCGCCCTCTACCGCCGCTGCCGCTACCGCGCCACCAACGCCGCCACCAACATTCCCGGTTACCAGGGCCGAAAGTTGTCTGTTTCACTCTATCGCATGGCTAGAAAAATATACAAATTTAATTGATTCGTCAATCCCTGGGAGTAGAAGCTTCTATTTCCAGGGATTTTGCATAAATTACGCAATTATTTTCCTAGCAGGATGCTACCCCTTTTCTAGTTGCAATTTTACAGAAAGATGCTATACTGTAAGGCGTTGGGGTTCAGGCTGTACACAGCAAATCCATCCCCCAACGATAAATTAGGAGGTTACTTATTTTGCCGGACGACCCATCTATATTGCCCAAGCTTCTGGTCCTCATGGTTCTGATCTTGGTCAACGCCTTTTTCGCCGCCGCCGAGATCGCCGTCATCTCCCTATCCGAAACCAAGCTGAAAAAGCAGGCGGAGGAAGGAGATAAGAAAGCCAAGAAGCTCCTGGCCTTAACCCAGGCGCCCGACCATTTCCTCTCCGCGATTCAAATCGCCATCACCCTGGCAGGCTTCCTGTCCTCCGCCTTTGCCGCCGACAGCTTTTCCGGTCCCCTTGTGAATTGGCTGGTGGCCCGAGGCGTGACCCAGATTCCCGCCGGGACCCTGAACACCATCACCGTCATCATCATCACCATCATCCTCTCCTACTTCAGCCTGGTGCTGGGCGAACTGGTGCCCAAGCGCATCGCCATGAAGAAGACGGAGGCGGTGGCCCGGATGACCGTAGGCCCTGTGTGCGTCATCGCCACGGTGTGCCGCCCCATCATCTGGCTGCTGTCCAAGTCCACCAACGGGGTGCTGCGTCTGCTGCACATTGACCCCCGTGCCGACGAGGAAGAGGTGTCTGAGGACGAGATCCGTATGATGGTGGATTTGGGCGAGGAGCGCGGCACCATTGAAACCGCCGAGAAGGAGCTCATTGAGAACATCTTTGAGTTTAACAACTCCACCGCCGAGGATGTGATGGTCCACCGTACCGACATGGTGATGATCTGGGCCGGGGACACCCCCGAAGAGATCTTGAACACCATTCGGCAGTCCGGTCTGTCCCGCTTCCCCGTCTACGAGGAAGACGCCGACGACATTGTGGGTATCTTATCCACCCGGGTCTACCTGCTCAATACCCAGCAGGCACACCCCAAGCCCCTGCGGGAGCTGCTCTACCCCGCCTACTTCGTTCCTGAATCGGTGCGCACCGACGTGCTGTTCCGGGATATGCAGAGCAAAAAGGTCCACCTGGCTATCGTGGTGGACGAATACGGCGGGACCTCTGGTCTGGTGACCATGGAGGACCTGCTGGAAGAGATCGTGGGCAACATCTACGACGAGTTCGACCCCCAGGATGAGGCCGATCTGGTCCAGTTGGACGACAACCTCTGGCAGGTCTCCGGCTCCTGTGACCTGGACCAGCTGGCCCGGGCTCTGGACATCACCTTCCCCGAGGACCAGGAGTTCGATACTCTGGGCGGCCTGGTCTTTGCCCAACTGTCTGTGATTCCCTCCGACGGCGAACAGCTGGAACTGGACGCCTACGGGCTTCACATCAAGGTGCTCAACTTCACCGACCGACGGGTGGAGCTGGCCCAAGTCTCCAAGCTCCCTCCCCAAGAGGAGGAGGCCAAACAACACTGATTTTCAGTGCTTCTATTGTAGATGAGCAGGGCTCCTGGCCTTGTTTTTCTAATAGATCTTTTAGGTATGGTGCGCCACCCCGCACCATTCCCACCCTGTAAATGACAGAACGGAGGAAACATTTCTATGCGAAAGACAAAGATTATTTGTACCCTGGGCCCTGCTTCCGACAGCGAGGAGATGATTGAGAAGCTGATCCTCACCGGCATGAACGCCGCCCGCTTCAACTTCTCTCACGGCACCCACGAGTCCCACCTGGCCGTCCTCACCCGTGTCAAGAACGTCCGGGATCGTCTGGGCTGCCCCGTGGCCACCATTCTGGACACCAAGGGCCCTGAGATTCGCATTCGTTCTTTTGCCAACGGCAAGATCGAGCTGGCCGATGGCGATACCTTCACCCTGACCACCCGCGAGGTGGACGGCGACAACACCATCGTGTCCGTGACCTACCCCAACCTGCACAACGAGGTGTCCGTGGGCACCCACCTGCTCATTGACGATGGTCTGGTGGACATCGAGGTCATCGAAATCAAGGGCCAGGACATCATCTGCAACGTGGTCACCGGCGGCCCCCTGTCCAACAACAAGTCCATCAACATCCCCAACACCCACATCTCCCTGCCCGCTCTGACCGAGAAGGACAAGAGCGATCTGAAGTTCGCCGTGGAGAACGACTTCGACTTCGTTGCCGCCTCCTTTGTGCGTCAGGCCTCCGACGTGGAGGAGATCCGTGCCGTTCTGGACTCCCACGGCGGCCAGCACATCGGCATCATCGCCAAGATCGAAAACCAGGAGGGCGTGGACAATCTGGAGGAGATCCTCAAGGTTGCCGACGGCCTGATGGTGGCCCGTGGCGACCTGGGCGTGGAGATCCCCGCTCAGGACGTGCCCGTCATCCAGAAGCGCATGATCAAGGCCGCCATTGCCCAGGGCAAGCACGTGGTCACCGCCACCCAGATGCTGGACTCCATGATCCGCAACCCCCGTCCCACCCGTGCTGAGGTGTCCGACGTGGCCAACGCCGTGTTCGACGGCACCGGCTGCGTGATGCTCTCCGGTGAGACCGCCTCCGGCAAGCACCCCGTGGAGGCCCTGCAGACCATGGTGGACATCGTCACCACCGCTGAGAACTCCACCAATTACTGGAAGCGCTTCACCAAGTCCACCGTGGACCACACCGCTTCCATCACCGATGCTATCAGCCACACCGCCTGCCTGACCGCCATGGACCTGAAGGCCTCCGCCATCCTCACTGCCACCGAGACCGGTCACACCGCCCGCATGACCACCCGGTATCGTCCCGGCTGCCTGGTGGTCGCCCTGACCACCAACGAGCGTGTCCGCCGTCAGCTGGCCATCACCTGGGGCGTGGCTCCCTTCCTGTCCGGCACCGTGGACTCCACCGACCGTCTGTTCTCTCTGTGTGTGGAATCCGCCAAGAAGGAGGGCGTTGTCCAGGAGGGTGATACCGTGGTTATCACCGCTGGCGTGCCCATCGGCAAGAGCGGCTCTACCAACCTGATCAAGGCCCAGGTGGTAAAGTAAGTTCATATTAGCCATACTAAAAGGGGGACGGTGTACCACCGTCCCCCTTCGTGGTCTTGCCAAAGAAGTCCCAGGACTTCTTTGGCAAAAAAGATTGCATGACGAATGGGGCTCGATTTCTGACGAAAAAGTCACCCCACCCGTCATGAGAAGTGTCATTTCCCCGGCACATGTCCGTGGAAATGACAGGATTTCAATTTATTCCGTCATCTGCGGATGACGGAACTCTGCGAGGCTCCGAACCCCGAGAGTTTTTCCACAGCCTGAAAAAGGGGACGGTGTACCACCGTCCCCCGAGCGTGTCGAAAAAGTTCGACACGCTTCTCAAAAATGCAAGCATTTTTTCGAGGGGATGCAGCCCGCTGCGCGCAGAATCGGGTCAAAGGACGACCCGATTCCACACTGGCGGGCTGAGATGTGTTTTTTTCGATGCTCATGTCCCCGAAAAAAACAGATTTTGATTTATTTTTCCATCCTCGGATGGAAAAACTCTGCCGAGGGCTTTTTGACGATGCAAGATCATCTGCCCCTCTTGCATTGACGTGAGCTTTTTCGACAGTCTGAGGGGACGGTGTACCACCGTCCCCCTTCGTGCTATTCTTGAAATGGAGGCTTACTCCCTTGAACATTTTCGACATCATGGGCCCCATCATGGTGGGCCCAGCCCCAGCGGCCAGGGCCGCCGGGGACCCCGTGATTTTATGTGCGCAGCGGAAGTGAATTCCGCTTTGCGCCAAGGTTTTTGACTTGTCCAAGTCAAAAACCCTTGTACGCCGCACCCGCGGCGGGGCTGGACGGCCCCACACCCCCACTCTTTTTACAAAGGCGGAATGCTTTTTGAACATCTTTGATATTATGGGCCCCATCATGGTGGGGCCAGCCCCAGCGGCCAGGGCCGCCGGGGACCCCGTGATTTTATTTGCGCAGCGGAAGTGAATTCCGCTTTGCGCCAAGGTTTTTGACTTGTCCAAGTCAAAAACGCTTGTACGCCGCACCCGCGGCGGGGCTGGACGGCCCCACACCCCCACTCTTTTTACAAAGGCGGAATGCTTTTTGAACATCTTTGATATTATGGGCCCCATCATGGTGGGGCCGTCCAGCTCCCATACCGCAGGCGCCGCCCGCATGGGTCGGGTGGCCCGGCATCTGCTGGGCAGCCAGCCGGTGAAAGCGGACATTCAGCTCCACGGCTCCTTTGCCGCCACCGGCTCCGGCCACGGCACCGACCGGGCCATTGTGGCGGGGCTCTTGGACCTGGCCCCCGACCATCCGGGTATCCCCCACAGCTTTGAGCTGGCCCGTCAGGCGGGCATGGCGGTGTCCATCCGCCCGGTGGACCTGCCTGGGGCTCACCCCAACACCGCCGTGCTCCACCTCACCGACCAGCAGGGCCGCACCCTCACCGTCTCCGCCTCCTCGCTGGGCGGTGGCCGCATCCGGGTCAACGCCATTGACGGCATGGAGGCCTCCTTCTCCGGGGAGCTGCCCACCCTCATCATCCGCAACCAGGACCGGCCGGGCATCGTCTCCCAGGTCAGCCAAATGCTCTCGGACCACATGGCCAACATCGCCACCATGCAGCTCTACCGGGACCGCCGGGGCGGTCTGGCGGTGATGGTGCTGGAGTGCGACAACCACCTCTCCCCCGCTCTGGTCCAGGAGCTGTCCCATCTGGACGGGGTGGAGCGGTGTACCTATCTCAACATGGAGGGCTGCTGATATGGCTTTTCAATCCGTCGAACATCTCATAGACTGCGCCCAGCACCAGCCCCTGTGGCAGGCGGTGCTGCTGGACGACTGCCAGGACCGGGACGTCACCCAGGAGGAGAGCTTCTCCCGCATGGAGGCCCTGTGGCAGGCTATGGTGGAGTCCGTGGAGAACTACGACCCCCAGCGCCGCTCTGCCTCCGGCTTGTCCGGCGGCCAGGGCGAGAAGATGGCCCAGGCCCAAAACACCCTGTGTGGGCCGGACATGCAGCAGGTCATCGCCACCGCCCTGAAAGTGGGCGAGCACAACGCCTGTATGGGCCGCATCGTAGCCGCCCCCACCGCCGGGGCCAGCGGGGTCATGCCCGCCGTCCTCCTCCCCCTGTGGAAGCGGGAAGGCCTGTCCACCCACACCATGGTGGAGTGCCTGTACGTGGCCGCCGGGTTCGGCCAGGTCATCGCCACCCGGGCCTCCATCTCTGGGGCCGAGGGAGGCTGTCAGGCGGAGATTGGCTCCGCCTCCGGCATGGCCGCCGCCGCTCTGGTCCACGCCCGGGGCGGCTGCGCCCAGCAGATGGCCGCCGCCTGCGCCATGGCCCTGCAAAACGTGCTGGGCCTGGTGTGCGACCCGGTGGCGGGTCTGGTGGAAGTGCCCTGTGTGAAGCGCAACGTCATGGGCGCGGTCAACGCCATGGCCTGCGCCGACATGGCTCTGGCGGGCATCGTGGGCGCCATTCCCTGCGACCAGGTCATTGACGCCATGGACGCTGTGGGCCGTACCCTCCCCTCCGCGCTGCGGGAAACCGGCAAGGGCGGCTTGGCCGCCACCCCCGCCGGACGGGCCATTGCCCAGCAGCAGATTACCCCCGCCCCCTGAGCAATTACAGCTTCTTCAGGTCCCCAATGACCCCCTGAATCATACTCTCCGGCACCCAGCTGGAGAGAAAGGCGGCCAGCTGCTCCAAAGTCACGGTGCGGGCCGCCCCCTTCACCGGGTGTTTGGACAGCATGGGGATTTTCCGCTGGAACACGCTGCGGCTGCGGGGGTTATCCCACAGCTCTCCCAATGTAATCTGATTGTTGCGCAAGTCCATGTTTGATCACCTCACCCCCATCCTATGCGCCACACCCCCCACCCTTGACAGGAGGAATTGTCATGTCGAATCGCCATCGTTCCCCCGGCCCCAAGCCCCACCCCTTTGAGCGAAAGGGACTGCTGTACACGGTGTACTTTGTGCTGCGTGTGCTGGTGGTCCTCATGCTGGTGGCCGCCGTATTCAATCAAAATTATGAAAATGTGGCCCTGTGTGTCCTCACCCTGGTGCTGTTCATGCTCCCCTCCGCCTTCGAGCGGCGGCTGCGCATTGAACTGCCGGACACTCTGGAGATCATCATTCTGCTGTTTATCTTCGCCGCGGAGATTCTGGGCGAAATTCAGGACTACTACATCACCTTCCCCTACTGGGACACCATGCTCCACACCACCAACGGCTTTTTGTGCGCCGCCATTGGCTTTGCCCTGGTGGACATTCTCAACCGCACCGAACGGGTCTCTCTGAACCTGAGCCCCTTCTACATGGCAGTGGTGGCCTTCTGCTTCTCCATGACCGTGGGGGTGATGTGGGAGTTCTTCGAGTTCGCCATGGACCACTTCCTCCATTTTGACATGCAGAAAGACACCATCTTGAACGCCTTTTCCACCGTAAATCTGGACCCCAACCACGGCACCACTGCCATCATGGTGGACGGCATCCAGGACGTGATTTTGGTGATGGAGGACGGCACCCAGCGCGCCTTGGGGCTGGGCGGATACTTGGATATCGGCCTCATTGACACCATGGCAGACCTGTTCGTCAATTTCATCGGTGCTGTCATCTTCTCCATCATCGGCTTTTTCTATGTCAAGGGCCGGGGTCGCAGCCGCTTCGCCCCTCGGTTCATCCCCCAGGTTCTCCCCGAAGAAACCTCCTCCCAGGAGGAATAATCCCCCTGCATTTGGTGCATACTGCTCTTGGAATCTAAAACCAGGAGGTCAATGTCATGTACGAACAACCCAATCCCAGCATCAAATGCACCGTCTCCAGCTGTGCCCACCACAAGAACCAGTCCTGCACCCTCAACGAGATTCAGGTGGGCTGCTGCCAGAACAAGGTGGGCTGCTGCCAGGACACCGAGTGTGCGTCCTTCCAGCTGGGGACCACCAACAGCTGCCATTAATTCCAAAGAAGTCCACGGACTTCTTTGGAGAGGGTTTGCATGGGGGATGGGGCTCGATTTCTCACGAAAAAGTCACCCCATCCCCCATGAGAAGTGTCATTTCCCCGGCACATGTCCGTGGAAATGACGGGATTTATGATTCTTTCCCCGCCTGCGGGCGGGGAAACTCTGCGAAGCTAAGTCCTGGATGTGAACACACATCCAGGGCTTTTTTACATATTGCCAAAATTTTATTTACATCACCACACTATTTCGGTAGAGTGTAAAATTTTCGTCCCGCCGCATTTTAGTCATTGACAAACGGAGGGAAAGGGTCTATCATGGCTTTAATAGTCTAAAGCAAATAGTTGTCAACTGCGACGATCAGGCCAGTAACCCCCTTGTCGGCAGCCCAGAGAGAAGGCGTTTGGTGCAAGTCCTTCCTGCTGTGGGTGTGGTGAATCTCCCCTGGAAGCAGTCCAGCTGAAATCTCTGAGAGAAAGTAGGCAGGATCGGCCCCCGCCGTTATCGGGATCAAGTGCCCCCTGAGTGGGGGAATTTAGGTGGTACCGCGGAGCGCAGCTTCGTCCTAATGGAGGATGAAGTTGCGTTCTTTTTCTATCCAAAGGAGGGTTTAGCATGTTAATGAGGGGTTCTCAAATTGTGATGGAGTGTCTGCTGGAGCAGGGCGTGGACACGGTGTTCGGCTATCCGGGAGGTACCATTCTCAACATTTACGATGAGTTTGAGCTCCACGGCTACAAGGACAAAATTCACCACTACCTCACCTCCCATGAGCAGGGAGCCAGCCACGCCGCCGACGGCTACGCCCGGTCCACCGGAAAGGTGGGTGTATGCTTTGCCACCTCCGGCCCCGGCGCCACCAACCTGGTCACTGGCATTGCCACCGCCTACTACGACTCCTCCCCGGTGGTGTTCATCACCTGCAACGTCAGTGAGAACCTCATCGGCAAGGACTCCTTCCAGGAGGTGGACATCACCGGTATCACCATGCCCATCACCAAGTGCAACTACCTGGTCAAGGACGTGGGTCAGCTGGCCGACGTCATCCGGGAGGCCTTTGCCATCGCCCGTTCCGGCCGTCCCGGCCCGGTGCTGGTGGATATCGCCAAGAACGTCACCGCCGCCACGGCGGACTACCAATGCCTGCCCGTGTCCCAGCACCCCAACCACGGCCGCCTGGCCAACCTGATGCGGCGCACGGGCCGAGACCTGGGCACGCCGGAGCCGGACCACGGGGACATTCAGAAGCTGCTGGATTTGATTGCCCAGGCAGAACGCCCCATGGTGCTGGTGGGAGGCGGCGTCATCCGCTCCCGGGGCGCCGTACCCGAGTTCCGCAAGTTTATTGAGACCCTGGACGCCCCGGTGGGCTCCACCATCATGGGCGGCGGCGCCTGTCCCGGCGACCACCCCCTGTTCACCGGCATGGTGGGTATGCACGGCTCCCACGCCTCCAACATCGCCACCACCGAGTGCGATCTGCTCATTGCCATCGGCTGCCGCTTCTCCGACCGGGTGGCCACCGACCCCGCCATCTTCGCCAAACAGGCCAAAATCGTACATATCGACATTGACCGGGCGGAGATCGACAAAAACGTCCTCACCTACCACCACATCATTGGAGACGCCAGAAGGGTGCTGGAGCTGCTCAACGCCCAGCTTCCCCCCCACGACTACACCCAGTGGAAGGCCCAGGTGTTCTCCCGTAAGGAGCTGCCCCTGAAAAAGGACGATGTGCTCCACGCCCACGAGGTGCTGGAGACCATCCAGGACCTCACCGACGGCAAGGCCATCATTGCCACCGACGTGGGCCAGCACCAGATGTGGTCCTGTCAATACTACCACTTCTCCCGCCCCGGCCAGCTGCTCACCAGCGGCGGCTTCGGCACCATGGGCTTCGGCCTGGGGGCCGCCATGGGAGCCAAGGTGGGCAACCCGGACCAGATCGTGGTCCACTGCACCGGAGACGGCTGCTTCCGCATGAACTGCCACGAGCTGGCCACTCTGGAGCACTACCACATCCCGGTGATCACCGTCATCTTCAACAACGGCACTCTGGGCATGGTTCGCCAGTGGCAGAACCTCATTTACAACAAGCGATTCTCCCAGACCGACCTGGACCGTGGCCCCGACTTTGTCAAGCTGGCCGAGGCCTACGGCCTCAAGGGCTTCCGGGCCGGAACCCAGGCGGCATTTGAAGAGGCCTTCCGTCAGGCCCTTCAGGCCGGCTGCGGCTGCGTCATCGACTGTGCCATCCGCATGGATGCCATGGTCCACCCCATGGTCAGTGCCGGTACCCCCGTCACCGACTTCATCTTGGACTGAGAGGAGGGCCACTATGAACAATCCCGTTACCCGACACACCCTGTCTGTACTGGTGGAAAACACCCCCGGCGTCCTCTCCCAGGTCTCCCGGCTCTTCTCCCGCAAGGGGTACAACATCGAGTCTCTGGCCGTGGGCACCACCGACGACCCCGAGGTGTCCCGTATCACCATTGAGGTGACCTGTGACAACCTGATGATCGAGCAGATCATCAACCAGCTGCGCAAGCTCTTCTGTGTCTACTCCGTGCGGCTGCTCCCCCCCGCCTCCTCCATTCGGAGGGAGCTGGTGCTCATCAAGGTCAAGGCCGAGGGCCGGGACGTGCGCAACGAGGTGATTCAGATCGCCAACATCTTCCGCGCCACCATCATCGACGTGTCCACCAAGAGCCTGACCCTGGCGGTCATCGGCCAGGAGTCCAAGGACGACGCTCTGGAAAAGCTCTTGTGTGAGTTCGGCATCCTCGAGCTGGTGCGCACCGGTATGGTGGCTTTGGAGCGCGGCGAGGCCACCATCAACGACAACGACGACAACAAAGAGACCGACGAATTTGATCTTGGTAAAAATGTGCTCTAATTTTACATATTCAACCTTCAAAGGAGTGTTTTATCATGGCTAAGATGTACTACGAAAAGGATTGCGACCTCAACTACCTCACTGGCAAGAAGATTGCCATCGTGGGTTACGGCTCCCAGGGCCACGCCCACGCCATGAATCTGCGTGATTCCGGCTGTGACGTGATCATCGGCCTGTACAAGGGCGGCAAGAGCTGGCCCGTGGCAGAGAAGGACGGCTTCACCGTCATGGAGACCGCCGAGGCCACCAAGATCGCCGATATCATCATGATCCTCATCAACGACGAGCGTCAGGCCGATATGTATAAGAAGGACATCGCCCCCTACCTCACCGCCGGCAAGGCTCTGGCCTTCGCCCACGGCTTCAACATCCACTACGGCCAGATCAAGCCCCCCGCCGATGTGGACGTGTTCATGATCGCCCCCAAGGGCCCCGGCCACACCGTCCGCTCCCAGTTCGTGGCGGGCAAGGGCGTGCCCTGCCTCATCGCCGTGGAGCAGGATGCCACCGGCAACGCCTACCAGATTGGCCTGGCCTATGCCGCTGGCATTGGCGGCGCCCGTGGCGGCGTGATGGAGACCACCTTCGCCGACGAGACCGAGACCGACCTGTTCGGTGAGCAGGCCGTGCTGTGCGGCGGCGTGGTGGAGCTGATGCGCCTGGGCTTCGAGACCCTGGTGGAGGCCGGTTACGCCCCTGAGAACGCCTACTTCGAGTGCATCCACGAGATGAAGCTGATCATCGACCTCATTAACAAGGGCGGCGTGGCCATGATGAACTACTCCATCTCCGACACCGCCGAGTACGGCGAGTACGTCTCCGGCCCCCGTGTCCTGCCCTACGAGCAGACCAAGGCCAACATGAAGGCCGTGCTCACCGACATCCAGAACGGCAAGTTCGCCGGGGCCTGGATTGCCGAGAACAAGAATGGCCGCACCTTCTTCAACGCCTCCCGCCGCCAGCTGGCCCGCCACCCCATGGAGACCGTGGGCGCCGAGCTGCGTAAGAATATGCTGTGGGGCGACGACGCCGATCCCGACACCGCTTCCAACTAATTCAAAACCTCAAAAGCGGCCTGACCCCCTAGGGCCAGGCCGCTGTTACTTCTCTTTTTGTTCCTCTGCCCTGGAATATCCCTGCCAGCCTGGCAGGGACGCTCCGCTGGGGTCTCTTTCTCAGCGATGAGAAAGAGACGAAAGAATCGCCAAAGGCGGGGCCTTCCCCCGCCTTGTGGAATCCACCCCGCGGTACTGGGTGGATGTGCGTCTTTCTCTGTTCGGCCCTTGGCCCGGTGGGGTCACATAGATGGCGTGGAGATTCTACCGAACGTACCTGCTTCTCTGTGTGGTTGTCCTTCTGTTGCCAGGGCCTTACCCTGGTGTGCAACTGTTCCCAGTTGCCGGAAGCCTAGCTGACGGCGGCGGGAACGCCGCTTCTCCAGGGTAGGCCCGGATATAGAATCCACCCAGCCATAGGGCCAGCTACCCAAGGTGGCCTGGTGTGGTGGCAGTACAAGGTGCCACAGCAAGGGTAACGGGCCGAACGTAGTCTTGACGCAGTTCCAGCCTCGTACCCCAGGGGGGTACTTAGGTGGGAACGCCCTAAGCGGGTTTTGGTTCCTTTTGCCCGTTCAAAAGGAACCCCCAGCGGGAAGCGCGTCCCTTAGGCTGGCAAGCCTGTACCCGAGGACAAATAGAACAGCACTCCCGCCATCTGCCGGATGGCTCACCCCTTCCTCTATCTATGGGAAGTTTTCCATACAAAAACTACTCAAAGGAGTTTTTCCCTATGCGCTCTGATGTTGTGAAAAAAGGCATTCCCGCCGCCCCCAACCGCTCCCTGCTCTACGCCCTGGGCTACACCAAGGAGGAGCTGGAGCGGCCTCTCATCGGCGTGGTATGCTCCTATAACGAGATCGTCCCCGGCCACATGAACCTGGACAAGATCGCCGAAGCCGTGAAGGCCGGTGTCCGGGCCGCCGGAGGCACCCCCGTGGAAGTGCCCGCCATCGCCGTGTGCGACGGCATCGCCATGGGCCACGTAGGCATGAAGTACTCCCTGGTCACCCGGGACCTCATTGCCGACTCCACCGAGGCCCTGGCCATGGCCCACCAGTTCGACGGCCTGGTGATGATCCCCAACTGTGATAAGAACGTCCCCGGCCTGCTCATGGCTGCCGCCCGGGTGAACATCCCCACCATTTTCTGCTCCGGCGGCCCCATGCTGGCAGGCAAGCTGCCCGACGGTCGCCGCACCTGCCTGTCCCACATGTTTGAAGCCGTGGGTGCCTACTACGCCGACAAGCTGGACGAGGCCGGGGTGGAGGAGTACGAGAACGCCGCCTGTCCCACCTGCGGCTCCTGCTCCGGCATGTACACCGCCAACTCCATGAACTGCCTCACCGAGGCCATCGGCATGGGCCTCAGAGGCAACGGCACCATCCCCGCCGTGTGGTCCGCCCGTCTGCGTCTGGCCAAGCACGCCGGTATGCAGGTGATGGAACTGGTGAAGCGAGACATCAAGCCCCGGGATATCATGACCCCCGCAGCCTTCCACAACGCCGAGACGGTGGACATGGCCCTGGGCTGCTCCACCAACACCATGCTCCACCTGCCCGCCATCGCCCACGAGTGTGGCATTGAGCTGGATTTGGACCTGTCCAACCAGATTTCTGCCAACACCCCCAACCTGTGCCACCTGGCCCCCGCCGGGGAGAGCTACATGGAGGACTTGGAGCAGGCAGGCGGCGTGTACGCCGTCATGGCCGAGCTGACCAAGAAGGGCCTTCTCAACACCGACGTGATGACCGTCACGGGCAAGACCATGGGTGAAAATCTGGAGGGCGTTGTGAACCGGGACCCGGAGACCATCCGCCCCATCGACCACCCCTACTCTGCCGACGGCGGCATCGCCGTCCTCAAGGGCAATCTGGCCCCCGAGGGCTGCGTGGTCAAGCGCTCCGCCGTGGCCCCTGAGATGATGACCCACCAGGGCCATGCCCGGGTCTTTGACTGCGAGGACGACGCCATTGAGGCCATCTACGCCGGGAAGATCGTCCCCGGCGACGTGGTGGTCATTCGCTATGAGGGCCCCAAGGGTGGCCCCGGTATGCGGGAGATGCTCAACCCCACCTCTGCCATTGTGGGCATGGGCCTGGGCTCCTCGGTGGCCCTCATCACCGATGGCCGCTTCTCCGGCGCCACCCGTGGCGCTGCCATCGGCCACGTGTGCCCCGAGGCCGCGCAGGGCGGCCCCATCGCCCTGGTGGAGGACGGCGACCTCATCACCGTGGATATTACGGGCTGCGCCATCACCCTCCACGTGGACCAGGAGACCCTGGCCGCTCGAAAGGCCGCCTGGGTGTGCCCGCCCCCCAAGGTGACCCACGGCTATCTGGCCCGGTACGCCAAGCTGGTGACCTCCGCCAGCCGGGGCGCTGTGCTGGAGTAAGCAGCGTTTCTCTCTTCCATAATGTCAAACATGCCCGGCGCATCCTGAGGGAGCGCCGGGCATGTTCTTTCATTCCATTTCCAGATTTGGGTTGATGCGCCGGACATAGGCATCAAATTGTGGCACCGTAAAGTCGATTTCTCCGTGTGATGTGGGATAAATCATGCCCTTGCTGATGAGTTGTGCCCGGATGGGGGAGATGGAGGACACCGACTTATTCATCAGTTTCGCCACATTGGCAATGGTACAGGGGAGCTTGCCGCACTTGACCATAGCAGCGATAAATGCCTTTTCCCGTGGGGTACACCGCTGGTAGCGCACAGCGAAAAATCCCTTGTCCAGCAGCTCCCAGAACTTCGGCTCAGCCTCTTGGACATCCTCCAAGGTAATCGTGGGCTTGTCCGGAGTGACTTGCCACACAGAACTGCACATCTGCTGGATGAAATACGGATAGCCCCCTGTCTGGGCTATGATATGCTCCACAGCGGCGCTGTCATACGCCACCTCAAAGTCCTCCGCAGGCACCGTAATCGCTGCGGCAGCCTCCTCCGGTTTCAGCGGTCCCACTACTTCATACTGAAACAGCCGCTCGGCATAGGAGCACGCCTCCCCCACCTCCTGTAAAATCTTAGGAAGGCCCGCACAAAAGGCCATAATGGGCAGTCGCAGCTGATTGCAGCGGTGTAGGGCCACGATGAGACCCGCAATTTCCTCTCGTCTCAGATATTGCATCTCGTCAATAAACAGACAAATGGTGTCTCCGGAACTCTGAGTGGCCTTGCCCAGCTGGGTCATCAGATCGGTCAGGTCGTTGGAATACACCCCACTGACAAACCCCGCCTCGGGGTCCACCCCAAAGGAAACTTCCCCCTCCTCCAGCTTATACTGGATGCGAAACGCCTTCAGGAGGGCAAGAAACCTGCGGGCAAAATCCTTTGCCGTGGTCTGAAAGCTCACCTCGTGGGCAATGCGTTGTAGAGAGACCAGCAGATTCTGGGTGAATTTCCCATCCGAATCCGCCTCGATGTGGTCAAATAAAATCCCATAGCCCTCCGCACTGTTCTCGATGGTGTTGAGGAGAACGGTTTTTCCCACTCCACGTAATCCATAATAAATCATGGACTGCTGGGGATATCTTTTTTGAAGCGCCAGCAAGCTCTGCTCCGCATGGGAGATTAGCCCCTCACGCCCCGCCAAATACGAGGGCATGAATCCGGCCCCTGGCGTATAGGGATTAGAATGCGTCATGGTAAACCTCCTTCGCCACAGTAGCGATACGAATCTATTGCAAAATATACGGTTTTTTTCGCCCTGTGTTTCCTTGTTCTTCCTGAGTATAGTATACCCCTTGGGGTATGTCTCTGTCAATGGACGTTCCTCGCAAAAAGGCTGCAACAGGCACCTTCCGGGTGTCTGTTGCAGCCTTTTACACGATATTTCGCCATACGCCCCAGAGCAGAAGCACCACGGCCATGCCGCTCCACACCAGGGTCTCCCACCGGGCGGTGGGGACGCTGCCCCGGCGGACATACACCACGGCACGATAGCCCAGCAGCCCCCCCAGAAGGGGCAGCAAAAGGAGCAGGACCGGATTGGCCTTCCAGGCCCCGGAAACGTCCAGCCGCAACAGGGCCAGACACATGCGGGTCACACCACACCCGGGACATTGCAGCCCAGTGATGGCGTGGAAGGGACAGGGAATGGACAGGTGGGTCAAGTTGACCCACAGGGCATACCCAGCCCCCACCGCTACCATCAGCAACAGCCCGGTGAGCTGGCGGCGCAGTCGCTGTCCAGGGGTCATAGTCAGACGTTGGGGGTGTACTTGTTCAGCTCGTTCTGGATGAGAGCCAGGGTGACCAAGCTAAACCCAAAAATATTGAGCACCAGGAAGATGATGGGGAAGGAACCAGGGGCCACGCCGTGGTCGGCACGGGCTGCATCCAGCTTTTCGCCCATGCTCCATGCCCAGTACAGGCCGTAAATGCCACAGGTGATCAGGCTGAACACCAGGGACAACCCGCCGGAGGTTCCGGGGCGGTTGGTAACTCGGCCCACATCGTCGGTGGCCACCACGAACCAGTACATCCCGTAAATGCCGCAGGTGATGATGGACAGGACAATACACTTGGCAATGCTTCTGTTTTGACTCATGTCGATCTCTCCTTTCTCTTGCCCTCAGCATACCATAGCCCAGGTGGTTTGTCTATAAAAATCGCCCGTCAGAGCTCTGACGGGCGGTGTTTTTTAGGGGATTTGACTCAATTCTCGTGCTTTAGCCCTGCTTCAGCGCCTGGGCCAGCTGGTCGGGGCAGGAGGTGGGCTTGGAGCCACAGTGGATGCCCTCCATGCGGGAGATGGCCTCCTCACAGGTCATGCCCACCAACAGGGAGGAAATACCCTGGAGGTTTCCGTTGCAGCCGCCCACCACGCGCACGGCCTTGATGACGTCGTTGTCCACGTCAATTTCCATCTCACGGGAGCAGACGCCCCGGGGGATATAGTGAATGGTTTTCATAGTCATATTCTCCTTCCTGGTGCATAGGCTTGTCTAGGGCGTATCTGAAAACAAAGGAATCGACGAATTTTCCACTAGCAACAGACAGATACAAGGCAAAAAACGCAGGAATCCTGGATGGATTCCCAGGATTTTTAACGCAGTAGCTGGCGTTGATGGTTGGAAAAGTCAAGAATTCCGGCTTTTCAGATCGCCCTCAGGTCACAGAACGATCAGGCCATAGCGGTTGCTCAGTTCCCGCAGCTCCTCGGCGTCCAAGTCGCCGGTGCCGTCATAAAAGGCCCGGCCCTGGTAGTAGCGCAGGGCCTGCTCCAGCAGCTGAGGCACGTCCGACCACAGGCACAGGGCCTTGTTGACGGCGTACTGGTGCTCGGCGAAGATATCCACGTCGTCCTGCTCCAGAATGGAGATCTTCACAGCGCCCACCGGGTCGTCCTCCGCCTCAATGATGTCCTCCAGCAGCTTGGGGGTGCACTCCAGCTCCTCTCCCACGTCCACCGTACGGGTGACAAAACAGGGGGAGGTGCCGGTGGCACAGGGGATGACGTCGGGGTCCTTTTCCTGCACCACATAGGGGTAGGTCACCACGTCCCCGTCCACCACGTAAAACAGCGGCACACTGGCATAGCGGGACAGCTCTTCCAGCTGCTCCAGGGCCAGCTCCTTGGGACAGTTGAGGCCAAAGGCGGCGGCGCCCATGCCCTCGGCCACAAACAGGGCGGCCAGCATGTGCACCCGGGTGGCGGACTCGCCCTCCTCGTTGCAGGACCAGGACACCCACAGGGGGCCGTAGCCCAGCTCCCGGGCGGCCAGAATGGCGGCCCGGCACTCGGCCATGCCGATCATGCAGTTGATGTGTACAGGGCCCTGTCCCGCCCCCAGCTGGGCACGGTATTCCTCTACCAGGTGGTCAAATTCCGCCTCTCCGGCGGGTGGCACGTCCAGCCCCAGAGGGCCGACACGCCGCTGAAATATGGGAACCGCTGCATCCATGTGTTCCATGTCGTACTCCTTCATTTTGGTTGGGTCTCAATGTTGCTTGCGCAGTCTTTCTAAGGGGGTAGTATATCAAATTCTGTCGTCCATGGCAAGGGCATCCCCCAACAAAAGGGGGAGCAGAGGCTCGAACAAGACACCCTCCCGCACGTCGGTGCCCAGGGCGGCGGTGTAGGAGGCACAGCGGGTGATGAAGTGGGCCGCTCGGCTCACGCCCCGCTCCAGGCTCTCCCCCATCACCAGGCTGCCCGTGAGCACAGCGGCAAACAGGTCTCCGGTGCCCGGGTACTCCCCGGGAGCCCGCACCGCCACAGTGGTGCCGCTGGCTCCGGTGGTGTGGTCAAACCACACCGCCCCGGTATAGCCCGGCTCGGGGGTCACCCCGGTGACCACCACCGACCGCTGTCCCTGGCCGGACAGCTCCACGGCCAGGTCTTCCCCCCGCTGGTCCAGCAGAGCATCGGGAGCCAGACCCAGGAGAATGGCCGCCTCGGTGAGGTTGGGGGTGATAACCTGGGCCTTCTGGCACAGGTCCCCCATGGCCTGGGCCATCTCGGGAGTGATGGAGGTATACAGCTTGCCGTGGTCTCCCAGCACCGGGTCCACCACCACCTGGGTGTTCTCCCCGGACAGCCGCTCCACCGCCTCCATGGCCTGGTGGATTTGGGTGGCGCTGGCCATGTATCCGGTGTAAATGCCGTCAAAGCGCAGGCCCAGCTCCTCCCAGTGGCGCAGGGTGCCGTCCACCTGCCCGGTGAGGTCGGTGCGCTGGACGGGACCAAAGCCGCCGGTATGGGTGGAGAGCACCGTCCCCGGCAGGGGACAGCACTGCATGCCCATCACCGACAGCACCGGGAGAATCACCGCCAGGGAACACCGCCCATAGCAGGACAGATCGTGTATGGCCGCTACCTTTCGCATTTGCATCTACCTCATCTTCGTTTTACACACCATTATACCCTCCCCACTGGGGAGTGGCAACGGGCTTTCTTTACAAACTCGCCCGCCCTTGCTATACTGGAAAAAAGCAAAAACCACAGATTCTAAGGAGGATTTCCATGAAACAGCTCGCTTGTTTTCTCACAGCCGGCGCCATGCTCCTCACCCTGTGTGCATGCTCTGGCTCCCCCGCTTCTTCCCCCTCTCCCGACCCCACGCCCACGGTGGAG
>NZ_NFIH01000034.1 GCF_002161675.1 Pseudoflavonifractor sp. An44 | reverse complement strand
GTGTGGGCTGGCTTTTGCATGCCCAAAACGCTGCGGAAGTTCCACATACTGGATTCGTTTTTGCTGTTGAGAGTAAAAAAGGATGTGCCACAAAACTTACGTTTTGCGACACATCCTTGTGGTCCGAGTGGAGAGACTCGAACTCCCGACATCCTGCTCCCAAAGAGGTTCTCGGTATTTTTTATAGTTGTTTATAGTAGTTTATAGAACTATCCACTCCAAAGTAATTACTTTTTAGCGCTCTTATTTCCACTGTTTCCGAGTGCTCCGGCGCTGTCTGTGGTCAAACATGTGGTCAAAGAGCCCTTCTTGACCAGGTGCGGCATCCGCTGCCGCCGCCTGTCCAGAAGGGCTCTTTTTTCATGCTCGGGGTTTGCGGTATTGTACCTTTGGCAAAGCCTGAAAGCAAGTCATTTCTGCCCCTCAGGCGTATCAGTTTTTAGCACGCCTAATCAAAGAAATATTCTCGCGCCAAGGCGTTGACAGGCCGGAATTAGTTTCTTGTCAGATGAATAGAATTTGACAAGAATGACAAGAATGACTATAATGATAACTAAGAAAAGGAGGCGCTGTGTATGGCATTTGTTGAGAGTGAAGTTGTTGAACTGAAAGCAGAGGTCGTGGGAGATATCTGCAAAGAAGTCATTGCCTTTGCCAACACAAAAGGCGGCACGCTGTATATTGGCGTCAGCGACGATGGAAGTGTCGTGGGGGTCAAAAACGCCGATCAAGTCATGCTGCGGATGAACAATATGATTCGAGATTCCATCAAGCCCGATGTGACCATGTTTGTAGGCTATGAAACCCAGCATATCGGCGACAAGGATATCATCGCCGTGACCATTCAAAAAGGGACCGACCGGCCCTATTATCTGGGCAGTAAAGGGCTGAAACCCAGCGGGGTCTATATCAGAAACGGCACATCTTCTGACCCGGCTACAGATACTGCAATCCGAAGAATGATTAAGGAAACCGATGGTGACAGCTTCGAATCCATGCGTTCACTGGAACAGAACCTCAGCTTTGAAGCGGCAGAGAAGCAATTCGAGAAGCAGAATATCCCATTTGATGCTGCAAAAATGCAGACCCTTGGGATGATCTCCGCGGATGGTATCTACTCCAATGTGGCGCTGCTCCTGTCCGACCAGTGTCCCAGCACCATCAAGGCGGCGACCTTCTCGGGGGAAGATAAGGGAAGCTTTCAGGACAGAAGAGAATTTGACGGTTCGCTGTTTCGGCAAATGGAGGAGCTATACAGCTATCTGGATATGCGTAACCAGACAAAGGCAACTTTTGATGGGCTATACCGAATCGACACACGGGATTATCCGGAAGATGCACTGCGGGAAGCGCTGTTGAACTCACTGGTCCACAGAGACTATTCCTTCCGTGCAAGCACCCTTGTCAGTGTGTATGCTGACAGAATCGAATTTGTTTCTGTGGGTGGACTGCCCTCCGGCATTGAACTGGACGACATTATGCTGGGACTTTCGGTTTGCCGAAACCCCAAGCTGGCAGCCATATTTTATCGTCTGCAGCTGATTGAGGCATACGGCACCGGTATGCCTAAAATCATGAACGCCTACACGGAGACGGAATTGAAGCCCAAAATCGAGGTATCGAGCAACGCATTCAAAATAACGCTACCAAACAGGAACACCGGCGCAAATCATACAGAGACACTGGTTGGTACACTCAAAAGCGAAGAGAAACGGATTCTGGATTTCATTGGTTCCCATGGTCATATCGTGCGCAGTGATGTAGACCGGCTGCTGGATGTGAGCCAGGCCACAGCCAACCGGATTCTAAAACGCATGGTTGCCGAGGGCCTGATTTATCAGGATGGAAACGGCAGGAAAACAAAGTATAGACGGAAGTAACTGCTGGTGCGGAGGGGGTGCTGTGTATGAATCGAAAAGCGATCATCAATGGCCGGGAATATACGCTTCTTGAAATCGTCCCGTCTCTGGATGGGGGGCAGGCGCTGCTTGCCGCAGACATGGGTGTTCTGTCCGCAACTACTGCATTTGGGAAAACTGTGATCGGTGCATATCTGATTGCACAGCGTAAAGTCAATACCCTGGTATTGGTACAGTCCAGCGCATTGCTGGAACAGTGGAAATCCTCGCTGGAACAATTTCTGAATATTCATGAGGTTCTGCCGGAACTTCCTAAAAAGCGTGGCAGGAAGAAAAAGCGGCATCTCATTGGCCAAATCGGAAGTGGAAAGAATACCCGCAGCGGGATTGTCGATATTGCCACCATGCAGTCCCTGCTTAAGGGAGAAGAAAAGACGGTAAAGTCTTTTGTGGCAGAGTACGGAATGGTCATTGTAGATGAGTGCCATCATGTGGCCGCATTCACCTTTGAAACCGTGCTGAAAGCCGTGGAAGCCAAATATGTTTACGGTTTGTCTGCCACACCTGTCCGCAAGGACGGCCATCATCCCATCATCTTTATGCAGTGCGGTCCTGTCCGGTATTTGGTGGACGCAAAAAGCCAGGCGGAGAAGCGAAGCTTCTCTCATATCGTAATCCCCAGATTTACTCGCATGAGGTTGCCGGATGCCAACAGGATTCAGGATATGTACGCCGGTGTGATTGAAAATCACAACCGGAACGGACTGTTGGTGTCAGACACTTTGAAGCTGGTTCAGGAGGGGCGCACACCGATTCTTCTGACGGAGCGGAAGGAACACGCTGTATTGCTTGCCAATCAGCTGTCGGATCAGGTGAAACACGTTTTCTTGCTCATTGGCAGTGACAAGCAAAAGGATAAGCGTGAAAAGCTGACCGCATTGCAGAATATGCCTGACGATGAGGATGTGGTGGTCGTTGCCACCGGAAAGTACATTGGAGAGGGCTTTGACGCCCCACGGCTGGACACCTTGCTTCTGGCGATGCCCATATCGTGGAAGGGCACATTGGCACAGTATGCCGGTCGTCTCCATAGAAATTATGAAGGAAAGCAGGAAGTTCGCATCTACGATTATGTGGATATCAATGTTCCTACATTGGAGCGGATGTATCATAAACGCCTGAAGGGTTATGCGGAACTGGGATATCAGGTCAAATTCGGTGCAGCGGATCAGTCTATCAGTGTGATTTATGATGGCCACTCATCTATGCTTCCCTTTGAGCAGGACTTGGACGATGCTGTCCGCAGCGTGGTTATTGTTAGTCCCTATCTGCAAAAAGGCAGAATCGTGAAACTTCTTCCCCCTTTGCAGAAGGCGGTTGCTTCCGGTGTCGAAATTGCGATCCATACCAGAACGGCAGAGAGCGGGAAACTCGCGAATCAAGAAAGTGTATGTGAAGCGATTGAGATGATGAGGCAGACAGGTATCGTGGTCCATACGCACAAAGAACTGAATCAGCGGTATGCTGTTGTGGATGAAAGTGTTGTGTGGTATGGCGGCGTGGATTTTCTTGCTTTTGGCAGAAAAGATACGGATGTACTTCGGTTCAAAAATCCGGATATTGCCGGTGAATTTCTGTCACTTTCCGGTCATACAGAAAGCGAACAGCTTGTCATGGAAGATGTGTCTATGTAGAGGCAGCCAGTGGCGAGCCAGTGTGTACGCTTGCAGTCGAGAGATGAGATTGGGGCCGGTGCTTTGAAAACGATCTGCCCAACACATAACCAAGACATCGAAAATTCGTGCAGCAGGCGTATCAATTTTTAACACGCTATAGACAAAGAATAGGCACTATAAAATCTTCGATGTAAAGTGCATGATTGCGGCACAGAACAGAAAATAAGTTTATAATATCAATAAGGGAGAAAAATTCGACTGCGAATTTTTGACCACAACTTTTATGTTCCAAAAACAACGGACTATGCAAAAATAGTGCCAGTTTCTAAGCGCTTATGTTCGGAATAATCAAATTTTATGGAATCGCATGTGGTCAAAACAGATGCCGTCTATAAAAGACTGTGATTTTTATGAGGCTATTGGGGGCTTTTTCTGCGCTTTAGCTGGATATTAGCAATCTTTTTGCAATTAGTTCGTTTCTGCTGCATGAAAGACCCAAACGGTTGAACTAAATTTTTTCTGGTTGTTTCTAATGGTTTTTAACCCTTTTCGCTACATTACGCTCACTCTTTGGCACTCTTAATCCCACTGTTTCCGAATACTCCGGCGCTGTCTGTGGTCAAACATGTGGTCAAAGAGCCCTTGTTGACTAGGTGCAGTAAAACTGCTGTTACCTAGTCAGAAGGGCTCTCTTTCATGTTCAGGTTTGGGGTATTGTACCTCTGACGAAGCCTGAATGCAAGTCGTTTCTGCCCCTCAGGCGTATCAGGTTTTAGCACGCCTAAACAAAGATAAGAAAACATCGAAAAGCAGGATATCCCAGCCTGTGATTGACACAGGCTGGGCTATTCCATTTAGTCAAATCCTTCGAAATAGGGATTTTGAGTCAAAAGAGAATAGAGATGCTTTTTCAGTTCTACTTCCCCAAACCAGTCACACGCATCCAATAAATCTTCCTGCGCATCCCCTACATAGGCACTCTGAAATAGCTGTCGGGCCAGACGGTCATCGTGTTTGAGTTGTTTCAAAAGGGGAGCTTGAACAAACTGGTTGCGGCACAGATCGCACATATCCCATCCCAACAGCTGCTCGGCCACCTCTGGTTCCTGAAGGTGACTTTCTGCGGTGTCCAACAGCAACTTCATCATCTGAACTGCGGTCTGGGGGTCACTGTCACCGGTTTCACAAAGGAGATCCTGGGTGTCCATGTTCTCCAGATCTTCTGCCGTCCAGCGCCGGACAGCATCGGGGAAGTCGGCAATCAGCAGATCCCGACAGGCCCATTCGTTTTCGGAGAAGTCCCAGCGGCGCACCATATTCACCAGTTCTGTGCGGGTAAAATGGCGTGGCGGAGGCGTAGTGTCCTCCACAGAGACGGTAAAGCTCAAAGTAATTTGTGGTGTGCTTTTCTCGGGAACCAGCTTGGCTCGTTCGGATGGGAACAGAGAAGAAGTACTTCCAAAATCCCCACACCAGCCACATTCCCAACGGCTCCCTCGCACTATGACAGGACTGCCGCAGTGCGGACATCGGATTGTTGCCATACACAAGACCCCTTTCTCATACTGTCATTGTATCGGTTATGACCTTACATATCAAGGGTGTTGCCAATGAGAATGGTCCTGATTATGGGACAATCATTTTCTTATTCTGATATATGAAACAATTTTGCAATGATAGGAGAAGAGACATTGACAAAGCCAGAGTGTTTTGTTGATATTTGCCAATGAGTCCTTGTCGAATTTTGAAATTCCAGTTATACTAAATACAATGAACATCCGTAAAAGGAATATAGGAAGAGTGAAGAATATGCTGTATCCCGGTCTTTATGAACAGGTCATCAACAACGCCCTGAACCGCGAGCTTTCGGAGATCCCCGACACCCGCAAATCGATTGCGCCCATTGATAAGGCGGAGGCCTCCAAGGTGTTGGCGCAGTATCTGGCGGACGTGGTGCAAAAGGGCCTGGACAATGTTCTGGATAATGGAGGGGATATTTCTACCCAGATCGGCCTTGCCAACCAGATCGTAACCCTCATCCAAAACACAACTCAAGAAGCTGACTTTGCTACGCTGAGCGTCGACCAGCGGGCAGAGCAGCTTCTTGCGCTTTTACGGGAGCAGGACCCACGATTGGCGGTGGGTAAGACGGCTGCCGACCTGAGCCGGCCGGAAACCTCAATTGCCCAGAGCAGCCTGTTTACCGGAGCTATCCATGAGCCCCAGATGTACACGGAGCTCAAAAAAGAGATTGTCTCTGCAGACCGCATTGATATGCTGGTCTCCTTTATCAAGTGGAGCGGCTTGCGGCTCCTGATGGATGAGCTGTGGGAGTTTGCCCAGAACGGCGGGGAGCTGCGGATCATCACCACCTCCTACATGGGAGCCACCGATGTGAAGGCCATTGAGGAGCTGCGGGCCCTGCCTAGCACCAAAATCAAGGTCAGCTACGACACCAAGCGCACACGGCTCCATGCCAAAACCTATGTCTTTTACCGGGACACCGGTTTTACCACCGCCTATGTGGGCTCCTCCAACCTATCTAACGCCGCCATCTCCAGCGGCCTGGAATGGAATGTGAAAGTCACTCGCCGGGATCTGCCGGAGACCATCGACAAGATCGCCGCCACCTTTGAGAGCTACTGGAACTCCAGCGAGTTTGAGTACTACTCCGAGGATCAGAAGGAGCGGCTGGCCCGGGCACTGAAAGCGGAAAAATACTTCGACGCCAACAACGCCGAAATGTACACCATGGATATTGCGCCCTACTCCTACCAGCAGGAGATTCTGGACAAGCTGGAGGCCGAGCGCACTGTCCGAGGCTACACCCGCAATCTGGTGGTGGCCGCCACCGGTACCGGAAAAACAGTGATTTCCGCCTTGGACTACAAGAGATTCCGCAAGCAAAATCCAGGGAAACCATGCCGCCTTCTCTTTGTGGCCCACCGGGAAGAAATTTTGCGGCAGAGCCTGTACACCTTCCGGGCAGTTTTGAAGGATGTGAATTTCGGGGAGCTGTTCGTGGGCAACTACAAACCCGAAAGTATTGACCATCTGTTTTTGTCCATTCAGACCTTTAACTCTCAGGATTTTTCCGCCAAGGGTGCTCCGGATTTTTACGACTATATTGTTGTGGACGAGTTCCACCATGCGGCAGCGCCTAGCTATCAGAAGCTGCTGACCTACTATCAGCCTCAGATCCTGCTGGGCCTAACCGCCACCCCGGAGCGTATGGACGGCAAAAGTGTATTGCCCTACTTCAACCACCGCATTGCCGCTGAAATCCGGCTGCCGGAAGCCATCGACCGGAAGCTGCTGTGTCCGTTCCAGTATTTCGGGGTCACCGACACGGTGGATCTGAACACTCTGAAATGGAGTGCCGGCGGCTACGATAAGGGTGAGCTTTCCAACCTCTACACCCTCAGCGGCGCTGTGGCCAACCGCCGTGCCGATCTGGTGGTGTCCTCGCTTCTCAAGTATGTGACCGATATTGACGAAGTCAAGGGCCTGGGCTTCTGTGTCTCCATCGAGCATGCGGAGTTTATGTGCCGCTATTTCAACAACCACGGTATTCCGTCCATCTTCCTCACCGGAAAATCCTCTGATGAGGAGAGAAAAACTGCCAAAGGACGGCTGGTCAGCGGCGAGATACGCTTCATCTTCGTGGTGGACATCTACAACGAGGGCGTGGATATTCCGGAGGTCAATACCGTGCTGTTCCTGCGGCCCACGGAGTCCTTAACGATTTTCCTTCAGCAGCTGGGCCGTGGTCTGCGGCTTGCAGAAGATAAAGAGTGCCTGACCGTACTGGACTTTATCGGCCAGGCCAACAAGCGGTATAACTTTGAGGACAAGTTTGCTGCCTTGCTCTCCAATACCACCCGCAGCGTGACCCGAGAGATCAAGGATGGATTTGTCTCCGCACCCAAGGGCTGCTACATACAGCTGGAGAAAAAGGCAGCCAAGTACATTTTGGATAACATCCGTGCCTCCTACGGCAATACCGCCGGACTGGTGTCCCGGGTGGCCAGCTTTGCGGAGGACAGCGGCTTGGGTCTGACCCTGGCAAACTTTCTGGACTACTACCATCTGGACCCCAGGGCAATTTATAAGTTTTCTTCCTTCTCCTGCATCTGCGCCCTGGCGGATGCGATTGCGGATTTCAGCGAACCGCTGGAGGACGTACTCACAAAAGCCCTCGGACGATTGGCTGTCGTGGACTCCCGGCGCTGGATCCGCTTTTTACTGGACTTGCTGCCCCGTCTGGACGATGTGGACTTTCCGGCGCTAAGCGATCTGGATCAGCGGATGCTCCAGATGTTCTACGTAACTGTTTGGGGCAAGGCGGCGGAGAGTTGGGCATCTGATGAGGTGCTGGACAACTTGTATGCCCTCTCGGACAGCCCTGAACTCCTGGGTGAGCTTTTGGACCTGCTCCGCTATCGGTATGAACAGATCGATTTCATTGACGAGCCGGTAGACCTGGGCTTTGACTGCCCGTTGGATCTCCACTGCACCTATACCAGAGATCAACTGCTGGTGGCCATGGACTTTATGAAACCGGCGACGGTGCGCGAGGGTGTAAAATGGCTGCCGGAGAAGCAGCTAGATGTGTTCTTTGTGACTCTGAACAAGGCGGATAAGGACTACTCGCCTACCACCATGTATCACGATTACTCCGTCAATGAGAGTCTGTTCCACTGGCAAAGCCAGAGCACCACAGCGGCAGACTCTCCCACTGGGCAACGATACATCCATCATCAGGAGCGTGGAAGTAAGGTGTTGTTGTTTGTTCGGGAGTTCAAGACGGACCGAATCACAGGAGGTGCAGCGGCCTATACCTTCCTGGGAACGGCGAACTATGTAAAGCACGATGGGAGTAGACCCATGAATATCACCTGGAGCCTGGATCGACCGATTCCGGCGAAGTTTTTGAAGAAGACAAATAAATTGGTGGTGGGATAAATGACCGAGGTAGTAGCAGCCCTGATTTGGGACGAAAACAAGTTTATGATATGCCAGCGTCCAGCCCATAAAGCCCGAGGGCTGCTGTGGGAGTTCGTTGGCGGCAAGGTAGAGCCAGGAGAAATCAAGGAACAGGCACTCATCCGGGAATGCCAAGAAGAACTGGCTATTACTCTGGACGTAGGCGAGGTGTTCATGGATGTGGTTCACGAATACCCAGATCTGACAGTTCACCTAACGCTGTTTCATGCGACCATCCATGAGGGTACCCCCCAGAAATTGGAGCACAATGACATCCGTTGGATTACGGTGGATGAGATTGATCAGTACGAGTTCTGCCCGGCGGATGAGGAAATTTTGAGGAGGCTGAAGGATGCCTATTAAAGCCTATCACAAGCTGGTGAGGGATCGCATTCCAGAGATTATTGAAGCAGACGGAAAAATCTGTGTCTGCGAAACACTTACTGATGAGGACTACATACATCTTCTGGACCAGAAGCTGAACGAGGAACTGGCGGAATATCAGGAGAGCAAATCTCTGGAAGAACTCGCCGACCTTCTGGAGGTCATGCAGGCGGTCGTGAAAGCCCGGGGCTGGACGCTGGAAGAATTGGAGCAGGTGCGGGCGGACAAGGCTGACAAACGGGGTGGATTTGGAAAGAAAATTCTTTTGAAAGAAGTGCGGGAAAAGGAGCCTTCTGATGGATGAAAAAGACGATTTAATGGCCAGAACCATGGTAGAAAATTTGAGCATCGGCATTAACCCTCTCACAGGCAGAGCACTTCCACCGTCGGATTGCTGCGCCAACGAGGTGGTACAAGAAGCGCTAAAGGCGGTATTGGAGCATTGTTCCCTGGAATCCTATGCCTCTATTCTGGAGCGGCAGAGAAAAGAGAAAGAGGCGGCTCAAAAGGAGAAAAAAGAACGCCGAAAAACTCAATACCCGAATACCGGGAAGTCGTGGTCCAGAGAGGAAAGCGAGAAACTCTATGACTTGTACTTTCGGAGAAAGAATAACATCTGGCAAATCGCAAACATCTTGAAAAGAACACCTGGAAGTGTCTCAACTCATTTGAAAAAATTTGGATATTGATTGTGAGGTGATCTCCATGCCTACCTACCGCTCTGCCTCCGGCAGCAGTGCCGAGGATCTGTTTATCGAACTGTTCTCTGACACCTACGGCGCTGAGAAAGCCGGCTATCTATACTCCCAGTACCCTTTCTCCGACATCTACCAGAACAGCCGGTTTGCCGACTTTCTGATTGAAAACGGCGGACGGAAGGTGGCTATCGAGATCGACGACGAGGCTTCCCACAACCCCAAGCTGATCTCCCAGAACAAGTTCTACGATGACCTGCTCAAACAAAACAGCATGATCTACCTGGGGTGGGATGTGTACCGCTGGGCGGTGCGGCAGATGCAGCAGCAGCCGGAGACTGTCAAGGACGAACTGCGGGTATTCCTGGGTCAACACCCCAGTTTCAAGGAAATTGAGGACTACCTTCCCACCCAGCGGGGCAAGTCCCTGGACGGCTCCCAGTTGGAGTTGAAGGAACACCAGAAGCAGGCCCTGGCGGCTTTGGAGGGGATGCGTTGCAACTTCGAGACCATCGCTCTGCTCTACCACGCCACCGGCACCGGAAAAACGGTGACCGCCGTCATGGATGCCAAACGGTTCGGCAAACGGACACTGTTCCTTGCCCACACGGTGGAACTGGTGGATCAGGCCACCAAGACCTTCCGGGAACTGTGGCCCCGGGTTACCGTGGGCCGCTATGTGGAGAGCATGAAGCAGGGCAACGCCTTTGTGGTCTGCGGCAGCATCCAGAGCGTGGCACTGAATCTGGAGCGGTTCAAACCGGATGACTTCGGATACATCATCGTGGACGAGGCCCACCACGCCTCCGCCGATACATACCAGAAGGTCCTGGCCTACTTCACGCCGGAATTCACCCTGGGCTTGACCGCCACACCGGAGCGGGCCGACGACAAGAATATCCTGGATATCTTCAAGAACACCGCCCACAAGTTGGATATCCAGACCGCCGTAGAGATTGGCGAACTGGTGCCGGTGCGGTGTATCCGCATTCACACCAATATTGACCTGACCAAGGTACGATTCAATAGCGTTCAGTACAACATCCGGGATCTGGAGAGCAAAATCTATGTGCCGGAGCGGAATCAGCTGATCGTGGATACCTGGCTCCGGTATGTGAAGGACAAGCGGACAGTCATCTTTTGTGCTTCTGTCAAGCACGCCCAGGAGATTGCTGGGCGACTCCATGACGCTGGTGTGGCCGCTGAGGCGGTGTCCGGCGAGATCAAGGCCAGCGACCGCCGGGAGGTGCTGGCTCGGTTTGAGAAGGGCGAAACCAAGGTGCTGTGCGCCTGTGACCTGCTCAACGAGGGCTGGGACTGCCCAGCCACGGAAGTCCTGTTTATGGCCCGCCCCACCATGTCCAAGGTGCTCTATACCCAGCAGCTGGGCCGTGGTATGCGACTGTCACCGGGTAAGGAGAGCCTGATGGTGTTTGACTTCGTGGACAACGCCAGCCAGTACAACATGCCCTATTCCATGCACCGTCTGTTCCGGCTGAAAGAGTACAAGCCCGGCACCCTGGTGCTGGGCACTAAGCAACAGAAAACCGCCGAGCAAGGCCTCTACGACCGGGGCGAGCGCCCGGATGCCCTCATCGACTGGCCGGTGGACGCCCTGGACTATGAACTGGTGGACATCTTCAATTGGCAGGAGGAAGCGGCCGGGATGATCTCCCAGATGGAGTTCGTCCGCCGGGTGGATGTGCAGACGGAGACCATCGAGCGGTATGTCCGGGACGGCCTGCTGGTACCCGATCTGGTAGTTCCTATGAGCGAGCACCGGACCTTCAAGTATTTCAAAGAGGAGACGCTCCAGAAGTATGCCGAGCAGTACGGTTGGACGCTCATCGACGACTCCAACCGTAAGGATCTGTTTCTGGATATGGTGCGGCAGATGGACATGAGTTATTCCTACAAGCCAGTACTCCTCAAGGCGGTACTTTTGTTTGCCGATGATAAAGGTCGGGTGAAACTCAGCGACATTGTCACCTATTTCCGGGAGTTCTACAAGGCCCGCCGGGCAGCTGGGCTGGTGGTGGGAAAGGCCAACAGCATCTACGCCAAAGGCGGCTATACTGATGCCCAGGCCCAGCGGAATATCCTATCCAATCCCTTCAAACGGTTTGAGGATATGCAGATGCTTCACCACACCAAAACCCTGGGCGTGATTCAGGTGGACGAGTCCGTCTGGAAGAAGTTGACCCGGGAGGAAAAGCAGAAGATCGAGCAAATCTGCGACGAGAAGCTGGAGCAATACTATGGACGCTTAAACCGGCAACCCAAGAATATGGAGCGATGAGGTATTACGCGGCTATGGAACATACAGAATTTCAGGACAAGGGCCGATATTTTCAGAAGATAAATGCTCTGTTTGCCGATTGGAAACGGCAACACGGCCATGTTTCCGAAAACAGCGAATACAGCGTGGTCCCGATTGAGATTGACCACCGCTCAAATGTATTCATTCGCGATGGAGTCATTTGCCTGGAGCAGTGGTTTTCCCCGTCACAAAAAGCCCGCCCGCTTTTTCTGCTGAAAGAAGCATATGGTGGTAACGAGGACTGGGACTTGGTAGAAGGTTATCTGACAAGTCAGAAGAAAATCACAAAGATGTGGAACCGTATTTCTCATTGGACTTACGGACTAATGACCACCACAGCAGATTGTATTGCGCCCTATATTCCGGATTTGGCAGTTGGCAGTTTCGGAAACTCATATTTGCGCCAGGCCGCGGCAGTCAACATCCGAAAAAGTGGCGGAGGTAAAAACTCGTCCCTGGATGTAATTCGCAGCTATGCAGCCTTTGATGCAAAGCGACTTTTGGAGCAACTGCAACTTTGTGATCCAACGGCGATTGTTTGCTGTTATACTGGTTCGGCTCTGGATATCATATGGAAAGCGGCCACCGGGAGCGTTGTGCGGACTCCGTACAACGAAAGCCTCTACTATACCATTCGCCTGAACCAGCGGGATGTACTGGTGCTTGACTATTGGCACCCTGCCAATCAGTATCCTGATATCATGAATTACTATAGTCTAATGGCAATCTACCAGATGGCGCTGAAGGACAGAGAAAGGAAATATGCGGAATGAAGGTCATCTGCTTCGGCGACTCCAACTCCTACGGCTACGACCCCCGGGGCTATTTCGGCGGGCGCTATGACGCGGACAGCCGGTGGGTGGACATCCTGGCTGCGGAAACTGACTGGACCGTCTACAACATGGGGCAAAACGGGCGGGAGATTCCTTCTTCTGCTCCACAATTTCCTGCTGACACTGATCTGCTGATTGTCATGCTTGGCACCAATGATCTGCTCCAGGGGAAAAGCCCGGAGGAGGCCACCCAGAAGCTGGAGAGGTTTCTATCTGGCATCCGTCTGGAGAAAAGCAAGATACTCCTCACTGCACCACCGCCAATGACTTTGGGCGAGTGGGTACCCAGCCAGCAACTTATTGAGGATTCCCATACCTTTGCCCGTCTCTGTCAAGCCCTGGCGGAGCGGCTTGGCATCCGCTTTGCCGATGCCGGAAGGTGGGACATCTCCTTGGCCTACGACGGCGTACACTTCACGGAGCAAGGGCACAAAGCCTTTGCTGCCGGACTTCTGGAGGAACTCAAATGAAACGAATTGCAATTTTACTCTCCTCTCTGCTTTTGCTGTTGGCCGGATGCGGTGGGAGTTCCACAGACGGCTCCTATCAGCAGATTACGCAGGAAGAAGCTAAAGAAATGATTGACAGCCAGGAAGTGATTATCCTGGACGTGCGGGAACAGAGTGAGTACGACAGCGGTCACATCCCTGGAGCTGTCCTGTTGCCGGTAGGTGCCATCGATGAGGACACTGCCGCTGAGGTGATCCCTGAGAAGGATTCTACGGTGCTGGTTTACTGCCGCAGTGGAAACCGCAGCAAGACCGCATCTTCCACCCTGGCCGGGTTGGGTTACACCAATATCTATGAGTTTGGCGGCATCAACACCTGGCCCTATGAGACGGAGGGGTAAGAAAACGAAATCTGGAGGCAGTACAAAATTTACATCGCCATAAACAAAGAAAAAGCAAGGCGGAAGCTCAGGCTGCTCAGAGTGTAAACTGTGGAGGGATCATATGAGTCGCGCCAGACTACTACATATTCTTTCGATTTTAGAAACGGAAACAAATATATCAAACGGGCTAACATTACAAGAAATTTGCCGAATCCTATTTGAAAGGTACCCAGAAGAAAAATGCTCTGAACAGCGGGTTCGTGAAGATATCTCTGTTCTACAGGCGCTCAGTGATGAGAAACTTGTGGCATTTGAACTAAAGTATGAGTCTGGCCCTCATAATCAACGAAAATATAAACTGTACCGCCCTACTTTTGGCTTGAATGAGGCACGAATGATATTTGATTCAATCTCTACTAGCCGATTTTTAAGCCAGACTCAGAAGAACTCGCTTATATCTCAACTGGAAGGGTTTCTTTCCCGGAGCGAAGTGCAGCAATTGAAGCAGCGTGTCCGAGTACGACCATGTTTAATGCAAAATGAACTGCTCCCACAGACACTTCAGGTAATCTACCGAGCAATTGACGAACAAAAGTGCTTGTACTTTGATTATTCAAGATTTGATATAGCAGGGCGACAACAGATCAGAAAAACTTATCGTCATATTCGCCCTATTCAAGTTGTATGGGAGCAGGAACATTATTATTTGGTGGCCATAAATCCAGAACACGACGAAGATGATCAGCAAAGAAATTACCGCATTGACCGAATGAGAAATGTTGCCTTTGATAGTGGGGATTGGAAGCCAGTCAACAGACTTGAATTTAGCTATGGTCAATTTGATATGTTCTCTGCCAAAGAAAAACGGATTGTTACATTTAGGATTCATCAGGATCTTCTTGATATGGTATTTGAAACATTTGGAACTCATATTATATGCCATCCGGATGATGAACGACAGGAGTGGATTGTATTCTCTGCTGAAGTAGAACTATCTGGCGGCTTTGATCGATGGGTGCTCCGGCAAACAAATAAAATAGAGGTGTTAGCGCCCCCTTCAGTGCGCAATCGTATTGATCAGCTACTACAAAATATCATCGCAAGCTACCGCAAATAAGGCGGTAGCTTTTTCTTAGTTTTTTATATTACAAAAAACTAATTTGTTATTCTTAAAATAGAGTCATTATAAATTCGGAGGTCACCCATGAGATATGAACTTGAAAAATACTTCTCAGATCCCTGTGAATCCAGTGGGCTGTTAATAGCAGAAGCGCCTACCGGATACGGAAAGACATACGAAACAATCCAGGCGATTTATCAGTATATCGCAAAAGGCGGATCCGCTCAGATTCTATTTGTTACAAATCTTCTTAAAAATCTGCCCGCAGATGAATTACGGAATCTCTACGAAAAGAACGGCAGGGCTCCTCTATTTGAAAAAGAAGTGTTAGTTCTATCCTCTGCTGCATCGAGTGTGGAGAAGGCTATTTTAACAGAAAAAATTCCATCTGAGTTCCAGACGGATGCGTACCTAGAACTTTTATCTGCTTGCCAGAAGAAAAAACGATATCAGGAACAATTTGGTGAAGCAGGAAAAGAGATAACGAAGGACCTTGGGAATCAGATTCGTGAGAAGCTGGAACCTCGTTTTCGGCATGAACTGGAAGTGCACCTCCAAAAGACGTTTCCAGGGGGGGCAGGACCCCGTCGGGATGCAATTCGAAATAAAGAAAAATACAAATGGATGGCAAAATTCTATCCATCTATTTTCTGGACAGAATATAAGGTGCTTCTGTTATCTGTGAAAAAGCTCATGGCACGCAATATTTCCGTAGTAGAGCCCAGTTTTGAGTGTCTATCTGAGAGGATGCTGAAAAACAAGATTGTATGTATCGATGAGTTCGATGCTTCTCGGTCGGTTATCTTAGATAGCCTGATTGATCGGGCACTTGATCTGCGAGCGGATTACCTACAATTATTTTTGCAGGTTTATCGGGGAGCTATTACGCATCAAATATCCCGTGAACTCGAGACGGTCAGAAAATCTTATGAGGCTGACCGTACTCTGACGTGGGAAAGACTCTTAAAAGAAGCGCAGGATATCTATCAGGAAGGTGCCCTCTACTACAGCATGAAAACTGTAGATACGGCCATTGACAAAGGACGAAACTTTCTCTTTCATGACACGTCTTACCATACTGTTTTGGACGGGAATCGCACCCACATACGTGCGGTGTGTAATCAAACAGAAGCTCAAGTTCAGATTCACTTCGAAGAAAAAGACGAGTACTATGCGCACCAAGATGAGCCGCGTATTATACTTCAAAATCTTTTACGAAGAATCCATGTGTTTTTACAGCGTTTTCAAAGGTATGTATATGGGTGGGCCGAGTCTTATGCCAAGTTGGTCAACGCAGGCAGACAACAAGCGGAAGATCTCTATACCATAGCCGCTGCAACGGAAAGCATTTTCCGGCAGTTTGATTTGACGTCAGAGCAAACACGCCTAATGTCAGAAGAACTCACAGACAGCAAAGGCGGGCGATCCCTACAGGATGTGATGGCTCCCGATTTGTCCTTCTATGAAACTGGATTTCGTCTTTTTGAATTTATTGACGATGACCATCATCGAGCACAAACCTATTTTCAGTATCTGCAAATGAGGAATACGCCGGAAAATGTTCTGTTATACTTGTGTTGCCAGGCGAAAGTTGTTGGCCTTTCCGCAACTGCAGCAGTGTCCACTGTCCTTGGAAATTATGATTTGAAATACATAAAGGAACAACTAAAAGAGCATTACCATGAACTTTCTGATGAAACAAAGGCTTCCATTCAGAGAGGGCTGGAAACACTATGGAGGCCATACAAAGAGGGCCAAATTCAAGTCAAATTACAGGTGATAGACCGTGGCAAGGATCACTTAGTGCTTTCGGAACGACTAGGAGATATTTTCTCTCGAGAAACGCTGGCGCAAAAATATATACATCGTTTTACAGCTTTGGGTGCCGAAGAATACGTCCAGAAGCGGTATTGCAATATATTGGAAGCGATGAAAGCTTTTTGGACACACTCAGATATTCGTGCGTTTCTCTGCCTGAATCAAGTATTGCCCGTGCCAGAGAAACGAGCGATGGATGAAAATTTACTACGAGACGCATTGAAAGATTTGCAGTGCGTGTATGCGCCACAGACTGTTGGAGAAATGGTCATCTTGCGCAGTGGTGATCAGTTTGAGGAGAGCAAAGACCACTTACTTCAAGAGCTACAGGGTGGTGCCAAACGCTTTGTGTTATCCAGCTACCAGACACTTGGAGCAGGACAGAATTTACAGTATCCGATCCAAGATTTAAGCAATCTTGTCACATTGAATGCTGAATATGACGAAATAGATCCCAGATTCCAGAAAAAGGATTTTGATGCTCTATATTTGGGAGATGTCACGCATTCCGTTGTGAATCTAAATGAGGATGGTCCCCTAAGTGCGCAGGGATTGATGAAATTTTGCTTTCAGGTAGAGTGCCTCTACGAAAATGATGAAATCTCCTACCGCACATTGAATCGTCTACTCAAAGATGGTATCGGCCGTTTTTCGGGAAGACGTCCGTTAAATGCGTTTGCTCAAAGTATCTTACGACAAAGTAATAGTGTTCACGGACAGATTACGCGAGATGTAATCCAAGCGGTGGGGCGTATGGGGCGGACTTTCTTGAAAAATCCGTCTGTGTATCTATTTACCACAGAGAAAACTTTGTATGACTTGGATCTTGCCTGCCTAAATGGACGTATTTTAAGCCCAGAAATGGAGGCATTACTGAAGGCGAGAACTGATTTGGGCAATAGAGAAACCTGCATCGATTACACCCATAATGAAGCGGAACGCAAAGCCACCAGAGGCAATGCATACATTTTGCGGATGTTAAATGTCGATTGGACCGAAGAAACCATGGCTCTTTGGAAAGGCCTACGTCAAACAGTCCTCCAATATCCCAGAGCTGGACTAGATGTCTTGAATGAAAATCCTATTATACGAACTTACTACATCCCGTTGGCGCAGGATAGACATTGCTATTTCTACGCGCAAAAAGGTGATTTTTCTGAAGTTATTCTCTCTTTCGACCAAGATAAAATGCAGTTTACGGCAAGTCTCCCAGAGGGATTGTCTCCTTCAACCGTAAGCGAGGAAGACGCACGCCTCGCGCAAATCCTGTTGTATCCAGGGTTAAAGGAGCATTTTATCCATCATGGATGGGCTACAGAGTTTGGAACTGATCCATATATTATGAGCCCGGTTCTGTTCCAGAATATTTATAAAGGCGCTTTGGGAGAAGTGGCAGGCAAGTTTATTTTAGAGAAGGAACTTGGACTTACACTACAGGAAATCGGAGATCCGAAAAAATTTGAATCATTTGATTTTGGCGCTGACGGAGATCTTTTCTTTGATTTTAAGCATTGGAAATGGAATATGCAGGTAGAGGAAAGACCAATGCGGGAAAAAGTCCTAAAAAAAGTGGATGCAGTAGGCGGAAAAAGAGCATTCGTTGTAAACCTATTCTCGAATGGCGTGTCGAGGCCCTCATGTAGCAATGACGGGCGTCTTATTGAAGTGCCAGGAATACTTCTTCCTACCGGCCAAGTTGACCAATCCGCGCTGAATTATATAAGGAGGTTTCTCTTGTGATCCACACCAACCAAATGGAGATTGATTTTGATTTTGAAGCAATTGCAAAGGATTTTTCAATTTTTGAAGCAAGGCGAGATCAGGGCAATTACTGGAAAAGTAGGGTTCCAGATGTTGCCCTACAGGAGTGCAAGGCATTGGCCGTCGTGTATGAAAGGGGGCCAAGTTGCTATATCTTATATCATCGCGCTTCTGTTGAGCAACACTCGCTCAAGCAGGTGCTGGAATGCTGTGAAGATAATGTACGAGTACAGGAAATCTCAGCGCAGGAGATGGCCGAAACGAAAAAACACCTTTTGGCTCAATTACTGTGTAATGCGCTTCCTAGTATCCAGGCAAACGGTGAACTATATCATAATGTGACTGGAAATCTGTATTACATGCAACCCAGCTGGGTCAATTACCGCAAAGAAGTATTGGCCAGTTTTTGGACACTCCAAATTTCATTTACAAAAGACTGTTGTGTTAAGCTGGATGTTAAAACCTTTAGCAATGCCCGACTCAAACAAGGCAGTAAAAATAAACCTCAGTATCTATTTGATCCTGAATGCTACATACTGCGGCGGGCATTGCGAGATGATCCTGGTAACAGTACAGACCGCTTTGTAATTGGAGCGCTTAACCAAAGGCGGAAAAATACCATACCTTTTTTGGAATTTGGTTCGTTGACTGATTATCAAAATTGTAAAGTTGGAATTTTACATCAGTTTTTGCGAGATGTGCGAAAATCGCTATCTCCATATCTATCGTTGACAATGGTTTCGCTCGATGAAAGTACCCATCTGGGAGTATGTGGCTCGGTCGATAGTATGACAGGAATCAGAAATCGCTTGAGAGAGACACCCCTATATTTGGAGGATACTGTACGAAACGAGCAATCTCGCACGTTAATCTCCATGCTGCGTTATGAGCTGGCGCAATATAGTGAGGTTACATTTATGGAGGGAACTCCAGAAAAGGGCGATGCACTGCTTCGGATCATACACCATCCTTTGTTTTATGAAGATCATCCCGAAGATGATGAATATTTAAAAGCGCCAAAGCATTGCGTTGTACAGCATATTACGGTCGAAGATTTTCAGCTAACAGGCATGAATGCGCGTAGAACGAAAGAAAAAGAAGACCACAAATTGCTAAAAGTCATCCAGGAACTTGCTATTAAGATCGATATAAGCCGACGGCAGATGAGCTGCTATGATTGGGCCAAGCTTGGAGTCAATAGACCGGTTACATTTGTTATGGCATCTTCGGATTATAAGGACAAAAGCGAACCGATCTGTTATGATATGCTCCGCATACAGCCGGGCGGAGAACTATATTTTGAATCGTGGCAGCAATCTTTCTGGGAAGATAATTCAGAACGAGAGAAAATTTCCGCGGCGTTTGAAACACCCCATGGAAAGTTCAATCCTACGATCAAAGGTCTTGTCTATGAAGAGGAAAATAACATTCATATCATTTACGACACTGACCGTTATACTCTTCCCAATATGCAAGACCTCGAACAGGTTCTTAGCGCGACGCGAGATGATGAACAAGTTCCGGCCAAGCCGCTTGTAGAAACAATACAGAAATACGCTGATAGCTTGTCTGGCAATGAGAGCGTGCGGTGCCAAATGATTCTGGATGAAATCAACCAGCATGGTATGCAAGTTAGCAGAAAAGAATTGCGGCATATTCTCAATTTGAGGAGTAATCTGGGCAAGCAGATCAACCGATTTATTTTTGAGGAAACCGGAGTTTTAATTGGAAATACCCTCAAAAGCGCTCGAAATAAAGAAGCCCTTTTCGGCGGGGTGTTAGGAATTCGCCATTTTTGTAAAGATGGTGCCCAATACTACTATTCTGGATATCTTGGAAGTTCCTTGAACCGAACGCTACCTCATGCATGCAGAATCCGAAGGGTCTGCTCCACTGGCCCAACATTGCAATTCCAACATTATCTTCCTCTGCTTGAGGTTGATTTCGTGCGTGCGAGCGGATGGCCTGTCATTCCTTTTCCTTTCAAATATTTGCATGAGTGGAAAGCACAGTAGACAAGCAGTACAAAATTTATATCGCCTAAACAAAGAATACAGCCGGAGGGCGCTTCTATGTGAAGTGCCCTCCGGCTCATTTTATTTCTTCCTGTATTTTTTCCGCAGACTCTGGTGGCCTGCGTGATCTTGGTGCCGAAGACCTTCTGCTTATGAAATACTTTACAATACAATTTCGTATTTATAATCTTTCATGATTTTATCTGTTCCCTTTTTCTTATATGTTCTCTCACTGATAATTTTTCCGCCACATTTCTGGGCAACACGATTAGAAGCGGCATTTTCCTGACCCACATAAATAGTTACTTTCTCAGCCCCTTGACGACGAGCATAATCTATCATTCCCTGAGCGATTTCAGTTGCATAGCCTTGACACCAAAAATTCTTATGTACGCAATAAGCAATATCGTATACTTTCTTGTCATCACTTATCATGAAACTGCATGTCCCTACCCGTTCTAAGGAATCCTTAAAAACAGGAATCAAGTAACAGCATTCCTCATCCTCACCTAAGCCTTCTAACATTTTCAAATATTCATCATCTATTTCTTCTTTTGCCTCATCTGGCAAATACTGTCCCATCTCTGGATTATTCCAGATACTATATGCCCACAAAGCATCTTCTTTCGTGAATCCTCTTAGTAAAAGTCTTGAAGTCTCAATATCATTTATCTTCATAATGTCCTCCGTCAAGTTCAGCTTTTCACCGTTGCATCTTTCATCAAGGCATTCGCTTCACCAGCTGCGGTATCTTCGTCTGGGGTGCGCTTGCTATCATGGAGAGCATGAGCGAAAGCGGTCATAGCCTGTTTCTTGTACGCTTGATTTGATGATATTGTAACACACCGATTCCAAGCTGTCATGCAAAGGATACATCGCTATATACAAAGAATACAGCCGAGGGGTGCTTCATCCAGAAGCGCCCCTCGGCTCATGTTATTTCTTCCTGTATTTTTCCCGGAGACTCTGGTGTCCCTCCTGGTCCCGCCGCCGTAGATCATCTGCCGAGCAGGTCTGCCATTGGGGATCGTCCGTCCCCAGATCTAACTGCATGACTGCTTCTGGATAGTGCATCTCTGGGTCAAAGCCGATGTCCCCGGCCACCATCTGCTGCCAGGCAGTATCCGCCGGTGCAGCCTGTGCCACATCCACAGTGTAATCTTCCAGATCGTGCATGGTGTCGATCTTCCGGAGAAATTCCTCCCCAGTCAACTTTCCGTCCAGATAGTCTATTCGAGCCAGACGGGCATTCTCGCTCCAGGCATCGTATTCCATGTAGTCCACGGGAATCAGGCCCTGCCGGTTTTCAGGAAGGGCAAGTTCGCCAGTCTTTTCGTCCGGGTGAAATTACCCCGGAAGAAGCAAACCGGCTCGGCGTTGAATTTGCAAAACGGTTTACAAAAGGCAAACATGCCTTTATCGTTTGCACTCATATTGATAAGGAACATATTCACAACCATATCATTTGGAGTTCGGTCAATCTGGACTGTGACCGAAAGTTTCGCAACTTTTGGGGAAGCACGAAAGCTGTCCGCCGCCTGAGCGATACCATCTGCATTGAGAACGGTTTGTCAATCGTAGAAAACCCAAAGCCGCATGGAAAAAGCTATAACAAGTGGCTTGGAAATCGGGCTAAGCCCTCTCATCGGGAACAACTGAGAATGATGATTGACCAGGCGCTGGAGCATAAACCCGCAGATTTTGACGAGCTGATGAAGCTACTTTCTGAGATGGAATGTGAGGTCTCCCGGCGTGGGAAAGCAATGCGGCTTAAAGCTCCGGGGTGGGAGAATGTAGCCCGTATGGATGCGCTGGGAGTCGGATATAGCGAAATGGAAATCCGTGCGGTGCTGGCTGGAGAAAAGCAACATACTCCTCGTAAGAAATTCTCCACGCAAGTCCACACGCCCAAGGTGAATCTGCTGGTGGACATTCAAGCAAAATTGCAGGCTGGAAAAGGAGCTGGGTATGCTCGGTGGGCCAAGGTTTTTAATTTGAAACAGATGGCCCAGACCATGAATTTTCTTGCGGAGCATAATCTGCTGGACTATGCGGAACTGGAAGGAAAGGCTGCGGATGCCACAGCTCGCCATAATGAATTGTCGGAGGAGATCAAGGCAGCGGAAAAGCGCATGGCGGAGATTGCTGCGCTTCGGACTCATATCATAAACTATGCCAAGACCCGAGAGACCTATGTGGCCTACCGAAAATCCGGCTACTCAAAGAAGTTTCGCGATAGCCACATAGATGAAATCTTGCTTCACCAGGCAGCGAAAAAAGCATTCGATGAACTTGCTGTTGAGAAACTTCCGACAGTAAAAAAACTTCAGACCGAGTATGCACAACTTCTTGAAAAGAAGAAAGAAGCATATCGGCAATACAAAGGCGTCCGAGAAGAAATGCGGCAACTACTTACGGCGAAAGCCAATGTTGACCGCATTCTTGGAGACGACTACTGTGGTAAAAAAGAAAGAAATAATGTTCAGCGATAGCTGGACAATAACGTTCGAAGAACGTGTAGCCACAGAATGAAATTCTGTGTTCAAGGGGGGTTGGGGGCGCTGCCACCAACAAGCAAAAATCGCATGTGGTCGGCCACATGCATTGCTTGCCAGTTTTGTGGCCCGCCTTTTGCGGGCCAGAAAACAAGCGGGTTTGCAAAGGGCGCAGCCCTTGCCCATCGGAGATGCCCTCCCGGCGAGGGAAGCTCACGGGACTGCATGAAACGTGGAAGGTGCGCCCCCAGGAGGGGCGCAAAGGATAGGCCCCCGGCCCCAGTTAGCAACTGTTGAGCAGAGCAGAGCTGGACAGGTGTTCATGGTCTGGCATGAACGCCGCTTTCAGCGGAGCGAACGGAGATGATGTTGACATATTTTTTTGCAAAGGGTATAATAATAACGAAGAGTAGTGATGCTCAAAAAGCGGTGTACCCTACCAGGCGAGAGCCGAAGTGGGAGCGAAAGCAGCGGTGTACCCTACCATACAGTGGGAGCGAAAATAGCGAGGGGCTGGGTATTGCACTCAGCCTCTCGTTTATTTAAGGAGGATTCCAATTGAGTTGTTTTTCGTTTTATAAAGTGGACGCAGCGTATTGCGACTTCCTTCGAAAAGCTGATCCATGTGTTCCATATACAATGGAACAAAAGTCGGCGCGTCCTTTTGTTGGTATCGTATTCAGCGTTAATGGTTTCCAATATTATGCGCCGTTGACATCACCAAAGCCCAAGCACCTGAATATGAAGAACCAGGTTGATTTTATGAAAGTGAATCGTGGAACTTGGGGAGCCATTAATTTCAACAACATGATTCCGGTTGTACCGGAATGTGTTGAAAAGGTTGATATGAGAATTACCTCTGGCGATTCCAAAGCAGATAGAGATTATAAGAACTTGCTATCCAATCAACTGTCATGGTGCAACTCTCATCGTACGCGGATTCTGAAACAGGCTGAGAAATTACATGCGATGATAGTTCAAGGGAAAGCGTGGCCAACCTTGGTAAAACGTTGCTGTGATTTCCAAAGGGATGAGGAGTGAGCCATTCCCGAAAAAACGGACAGGAAAATACCAGAAAAAACAGAATGAATCTCTGAGTTTCTGCGGGATACTCGTTTATGCTGCCTGAGGCGGCAGGAGGCTTGCCTCAAACTGCGTTGGAGACAGCCAACCCAGTGCAGAATGTGGCCGGACAGTGTTGTAGAAGGCCTCCATATAGGCGAATACATCAGCCTGGGCGCTGGCCCGGGTGGGGTAGTGCTTGAGGTGGATCAGCTCGCATTTGAGGCAGCTGAAGAAATTTTCTGCCACAGCGTTGTCATAGGGATCACCCTTGCGGGACATGCTCTGCTGGATCCCATAGGACTCCAGCCGCTCCCGGAAGGCGACCGCGGCGTACTGGACGCCCCGGTCACTGTGAAAGATGAGCCCCTTGGGCGGTTTGCAGCGGCGCACTGCCATGTCGAGGGCTTCCAGAGTCAGGGAAGTGTCGATGCAGTTGGAAAAGGCATAGCCCACAATTTTTCGGGTACACAAATCCTTGACGATGGCCAGGTAGAGCCAGCCTTCCCCGGTGGGAATGTAGGTGATATCACCCACCCAGGCCTGATTTGGTTGTGCAAAGAAGAAGTTTCTCTTCAGAAGATTGGGTGCAACGGGGTGGCTGTGCCGAGAGTTGGTTGTGGCCTTATACGCCCGGCGTCTCGCCGAAACGATCCCAGCAACCCGCATCTGACGGTGGACCCGCTTGCGGGAACAGCCGAATTCCGGCTTGAGCATGTGGTAGAGGCTGTCCAGCCCCAGGGCAGGATACTTCTGGTGTAACTCTACCAATTTCCGCTGCAGAGCCTGATTGCTCTGCTCCCGCCCGCTGGATTTCGGACTCTGCCACCCATAATAGCCGCTGCGAGAGACCTCCAAGACCCGGCATGCCTGCTCCACAGTGGCTCCCTGGCGCTGTAACGCCTGGACGCAGCGGTATTTTTCCACTATGGTTTCGACAGGATGCCGACGGATTTTTTTAGGATGTCAATCACCTCATCTTTCTCGCCCAGTTGCTTACGCAGCGTGCGGATTTCAGCCTCTAACTCCCGTATGCGCTGTTGTTCCCGGTTATGGCGGCTCACCTGACCCAACTGCATCCCGGCACTTTTCAGCCAATTGCGCAGGGTGTCAATACAAATGCCCAGATCCCGTGCTACTTCCTTGGGCTCCCGTCCCTGCTCCGTTACCATCCGTACCGCTCCGGCTTTGAACGCCTCATCGTACCGAGGTGGCGGTGTCCCTTTTTTCTTCGTTTTCTCTTCCATGGTTTTGCCCCTTTCCTTTCCATTTTACGACCGTCTTTTCTGTCCGTCAATTCGGGTATAGGGGCAAGAGCGTTGTAAAGAGTATGTGCGTCAGAACTTGCAACATGAGGTTTCGGCGTCCGTTCGTAAACCCAAAAGTGTGCGAGATACCTTGGCCGCCGCTAGTCGCGCTTGCTCTGATAGACATGCGCATTTGCAGGGTACTAAAAAAGACAAGCAAAGTCGGTAGTGGCATCCTGGACGAGAATACCGTTGTGTAGTATTGTGTAGTAGAATCAAAATACAAGACCGGCTATAAAGGGTTGTCAAGAGAAGATTTCTAAATAGCTGGGGAATAGGGGGTATTGTCACGAAGGACAGCGAAGATGATATTCACCACTTTGCGGGAAACATGTCCCAGTGCTGTGAGATGGGATTTCCCTTCAGAGCGTTTGCGCTGGTAGTAGACAGAGAGGGAAGGGTCTTTGAAGGCAGCGATAGTTGCAGCAAGCCAAATAGCCCGGCGCAGATAAGGCGAGCCACGTTTGGACATATGGACATGGCTGCCAACAAAGTTACCAGACTGTTTCATAG
>NZ_NFIH01000033.1 GCF_002161675.1 Pseudoflavonifractor sp. An44 | reverse complement strand
CAGAGCTTCTGGAGGAGTTCACACACAAGCTCAATACTCGACCTCGCAAATGCCTGGGATGGAAAACTCCTGCGGAAGTCTTTTATCACCAGGTGTTGCACTTGACTTGACAATGCGCCTTAAGAGAAAATGATATAGTGATAAATCGTGTCAATAGCATAGAATATTTGGGAAAATGTGGATTGATACGAGGTATGGCGGAGAGTACTGTGTACGAGTCCAATATGATGCGTTTACATGTTGATGAAAGCAAATTCAATGTTCGATATGTAGTGCAATTATTATGTTCGCAGTTTGTATATAACCAAATACTTACAAGGGCAAAGAAATCTGTAAATCAAGCTAGCATAAATCAAAAAGACGTGCAAAGTCTGGTAGTGTATATGCCTTCCCTTGATGTTCAAAACAAGTTTGCTGCTTTTGTTGAACAGGTAGAGAATATGAAATCTGGCATTAATGTCAGCCTTTTGAAACTAGAAACGCTAAAAAAGGCACTGATGCAGGAGTATTTTAGTTGAATTATGTATTTGATGAAAATTACAAAATCTGAGTACATTGACGAACTAGTCAAAAAAGGGAATTTGTTTCTTACATTGGCAAGCTCTTTTAGAGATACATCCCTTTATGGTTACGACAAAGTAGACCCCCATGAAGGTTTGATGTCAAGAGGTTATAAACTCGGGGTAGTATTGAATGGTGAACGTCCATATTTGTTTGATAATCAGAAGTACACCATTGTGGTCAATGGAACAGAGTGCATATATTCACTTAAACTTGTTAATGAACCATGGGAGGATTGCATTATCCGTAATCCTAATAGTGGCAAAAAAGAGTTTATTATAGGCGTCCCATTTCTGTATGGATTATTGGGTGAAGAAGATTTGTGTGAATACAGTGTGTTAATCATTAAAAATGTGTTTGGTTTTTTAAATTGTGTTAAGACAGCAATTACAAAGTCGGGATTGAATGGCGTTATGGGGAAAATTGAGTATGATGACCATAATTTTGAATCGTCGTTCAGTCCATTTTCAGACGAATATGCAATGGAGGCATATTACCATAAAGACCGAAAATTTCTTTCACAAAGTGAATTCCGAATATTGGTGCAAAACAGTGAAAAAACGAATTTAGTACTTAACATAGGAAAAGAGTTCTTTGTTCCCCAAAATTATTTTGTCATAAAATTTACGCCTGAGAATATTAGAGTATTTAGAAAATCAATGTTAAGCAATGGTAATGTGTAAAGCTATTTATAGAGATACAAGCGCTTTGAAGGGAATAAGAGACGGGACGAAAGAGAAGGAGAGACTATCAAGGCCTTTCCCCTTGGCTCCCCCTTTGGGGGAGCTGTCAGCGTGAGCTGACTGAGAGGGAATGATATGGTTTTGAATGCGAAGGAGAACGATAGAAGAATGAATATTACTTTCTTAATCGGAAATGGATTTGATTTGAATTTGGGGTTAAGTACAAAATATGAACACTTCTTGAAAGAATATGTGAGGAGTGAATCTGAAAACTATGTTATTGAAAGATTTAAACAAAATATTCTGGAAGAATCAGATAGCTGGGCTTCTGCGGAGGAAGCGTTTGGAAAATATACTGCTAAATATTATACAAATGGAGCGATAGTCTTTTGTAATTGTCATGAAGATTTTTGCGAAAAGCTTGCAAGATATTTGCAGGAAGAAGAGAGTTGGCTTCAGCTTGATGAGACGGACGAAACGTCCGTGAAAAAATTTGCAGCAGCAATATCCTTTCCTAATTTCATACAAGGGTTCAGAGAGGTACAGCAACAGGAGATACAACAGGTTGTGGCAGCTCATGACGGAGGATTTGTTTATAATTTCATAAACTTTAATTACACAACGACATTAGATCAGTATTTGGAAGCTGTAAACAATACGCCAGGACTCTTTGCACTAAGAAAATACCGCGGCACATCTTATTCGAGTGGCATAGGACAGTGTATCCATGTACACGGCACTACATCCAGTGATATGGTTCTGGGTGTTAATGATGAAACGCAGATTGCAGCACCTGAGATTTTCTCGGAAGTTGGGGAGGAGTATAAATACCAAATTATCAAACAAAAGACAAATGAGATGAATGAACAGAATGTAGATACTAAGACGGCAACTTTGCTAGCACAGAGCCAATTAATCTATATTTATGGCATGTCATTGGGACGTACTGATGCATTATGGTGGAATAGAATCATAGATCTGATGCTGAAGAACCCAGACTTACATGTAATAATTCATTGTTTTGATGGGCCAAAAGATACATTAATACAAAGACGAATTCAAACATTTAATAGAGAAAAGAGAAGAGAATTCCTGGCGTATTCAAATGAGGAGCAGAAGCAGTTAGAGCAATTGGAAAATCGCATACATATTGATAGAACAAATATTTTTGCTTCTTTAAAAGATGTAGCAAAGGAAAGGCCTCTTCCATTTGAAGAGATAGATAAAATGCTTGCTGAAATATGATGACACAGCGATTGGTGTACCGCAGTTGCCCTCTCCGACACGGCTTGTGCCGTGCCACCTCTCCCAGAGGGAGAGGCAAGTGGGGAGCGTGCGGCTCACGCTGTGATGCTACTTCCAGAGAGAGCGGTAAGTGGCATGGGTGAGACAAAGGAGAGGGTGCAGAAGAAACATAGACCATCGGGGCCTCACCCCTTGGCTCCCCCTCTGGGGGAGCTGTCAGCGTAAGCTGGCTGAGAGGGCGAATGCTGCCAGGGCAAACCCTCTCCGTCACGGCTAACGCCGTGCCACCTCTCCCAAAGGGAGAGGCAAGTGGCCTGGAGAAACAACAGAAAAGAGGTGTACATATGACGGTGCGTAAAAATTCCAACATGTTACCCCGTGCCAAGGAGCTGCGCCGGGATATGACACCCCAAGAGCGAAAGCTGTGGTATCTCTTTTTGCAAAAATACCCGGTGAAAATCTACAAGCAACGGATTATAGAATCCTACATTGTAGATTTCTACTGTGCTAGTGCAAAACTGGTGATTGAAATAGACGGTTCTCAACACTACACCGAATCCGGTACAGACTATGACCAGCGGCGAAGCCGAACACTAGAACGCTATGGTTTGCAAGTGCTCCGATTTTCCAACCGGGAAATTAACACGCAATTTCCCTTAGTTTGCCAAGCCATCCACCAAGCGATACAAGAAAGACGAGGTGAAGAACCATGTCCAACTTCACATTTCTAGCCCAGCGAAACGCCTACGCCCTCTTTGCCCCCGCCTGCCTAGAAGCGGAGAACATCTATGCCACATCTCCCGCCCTGTGCGCCGTGGGCTGCCGCAAGGCCTTGGAGCTGGCGGTGAAGTGGGTCTATGCCGCCGACACCTCCATGCAGATGCCCTATCGGGACAATCTGCAATCCCTCTTACACGAGCCGTCCTTCCGCTTTGCGGTGGATTACCAGACCTGGGGCAAACTGCCCTACATCGTCAAGCTGGGCAATCTGGCGGTACATACCCAGCGCAGCGTGTCCAAGAGTGACGCTCTGGCCTCCTTACAGGCCCTCTTTGAGTTCATCCAGTGGCTGGACTACTGCTATGGGGCGGACTATGAAGAGCGCACCTTTGACCCCGCCCTGATTCCGGCGGAGAAGCAGGCGATGGACGAGGCCAAGCTGCGCCAGCAAGAGAGCCTGTTGGACGAGAAAGAGGCGGAGATTCAGGCCCTGCGGCAGCAGGTGGCCCAGCTCTCCGCCCAGTACACCGCCCAGAAGGAGCAGCACAAGCAGCAGCGCACTTTTACCCCCGACGACCTCACCGAGTTCGAGACCCGGAAGAAGTTCATTGACGTGGACTTGAAGGAGATGGGCTGGCAGTTTGACGGCCCCGAGGCGGACGTACAAGAGGAGTACCCCGTGGAAAACATGGCGGGTGTGGTGGGACAGCCCGGCTTTGTGGACTATGTGCTCTTTGGAAAGGACGGCCTGCCTCTGGCGGTCATCGAGGCCAAGCGCACCAGCCGAGACCCCAACGATGGACGCACCCAGGCGGTGAAATATGCCGACTATCTGGAACGGAAGTTTGGACGCCGCCCCATGATGTTCACCACCAACGGCTTTGAGACCTATTTCTGGGACGATGCCACCGGGCCCCAGCGTCCGGTGAGCGGGATATTCAGCCGGGAGGACCTGCAAAAGCTCATGAACCGCCGCACCCAGCGGCTCAAGCTGGAGACAGTGGCCATTGACGACAAGATCACCGACCGCTACTACCAGAAAGAGGCCATTCGGGCGGTGTGCCAGCAGCTGGAACAGGGATTCCGCAAGCACCTGCTGGTGATGGCCACCGGAACGGGCAAGACCCGCACCGCCTCCAGCCTCACCGATGTCTTGAGCCGAGGCAACTATGTGACCAACATTCTGTTTCTGGCCGACCGCACCGCCCTGGTCAAGCAGGCCAAGGACGATTTCAAAAACTACCTGCCCCACATGTCCCTGTGTAATCTGTGCTCCAACAAGGACGACCGACAGGCCCGCATCGTCTTTTCCACCTATCCCGCCATGCTCAACGCCATTGACGAGGCCCGGACCCGGGACGGGCGGCGGCTGTTTACCCCCGCCCACTTTGACCTCATCATCATTGACGAGAGCCACCGCAGCATTTTCAAGAAATACCGGGCCATTTTCCAGTACTTTGACGCCATTCTGGTGGGCCTCACCGCCACCCCCAAGACCGACGTGGACCGGAACACCTACGACTTCTTTGAGATGGAGCACCGGGTGCCCACCTACGCCTATGACTACGAGACCGCCGTCTATCAGGACCATGTGCTGGTGCCCTACTACAATTACGAGGTAAAGACCAAGTTTTTGGAGGAGGGTATCGTTTACGACGATCTGTCCCAGGAGGACCAGGAACGGTACGAGGAGGACTTTGACGAGGACGGGGACGTGCCCGACTTCATCCCCTCGGCGGCACTGAATGAGTTCGTATTCAACGAGATCACCGTGGACACGGTGCTCCAGGACCTCATGGAGCGGGGCATCCATGTGGCGGGCGGGGACCGCCTGGGCAAAACCATCATCTTTGCCCAGAACAAACGCCATGCGGAGTTTATTGTCCAGCGGTTCAATCAGCTCTACCCCCAGTACCACGGCACCTTTGCCCAGCGGGTGGTGTGTGACGACTCCTATGCCCAGACCGTCATTGACGACTTTAAAATCCCCGACAAGGCCCCCCACATTGCGGTGTCGGTGGACATGATGGACACGGGCATTGACGTGCCCCAGTGCGTGAATCTGGTGTTCTTTAAGAAGGTGCGCTCCAAGGCCAAGTTCTGGCAGATGATTGGACGGGGCACCCGGCTTTGTAAGGGCCTGACCTGCACCGACCAGATCGACGGGGAGTACACCGACAAGCGGCGGTTTTTGATTTTCGACTACTGCGGGAATTTTGAGTATTTCCGCCAGCACAAAGAGGGCTATGAGGCCCGGGAGACCAAGTCCCTCTCGGAAAACATCTTCGGCAAGCAAATTCGGCTGATCATGGCCTTGCAGGGCTCCGACTTTACCGGGGAGGACTTCCAGGCGTGGCGGGAAACCCTGGTTACCACCTGCCACGGGCAAGTGGTGGCCTTAAAAGATGAGTTGATCTCGGTGAAGCTGCACTGCCAGTATGTGGACAAGTACCGCAATCGGGACGTGTTCTCCTGCCTGAGCGATGAGGCAAAGGGAGAGCTGGAGCGGGAGATTGCGCCGCTGGTGTACAACCCGGATACGGACGAGCTGGCCAAGCGGTTTGACAACTTCATGTATGGGCTGATGCTGGCCCAGTTGGAACAGTTGCCCTCACTGCGCCATGCCCAGCGGCAGCTTCGGGACACCGCCGCCTTGCTGGAGCGCAAGGCCACCATTCCCCAAGTGAAGGACAAGCTGCCCCTTTTGAAAGAGGTGCAGACAGACACCTTTTGGGAGGCAGGAGACCTGCTCCTGCTGGAGCGGGTGCGGCAGGAGCTGCGGGGCCTGATGCAGTTCTTGGACCAGGACAGCAAGGGCAAAGGGCCTGTGGTCACCCGCCTCACCGACCCTGTGACTGAGTGTCAGGAGGGGATGGAGCTGGAGGCGGCCTACGATTTCCAGGACTACCGGGCCAAGGTCAACCGCTACATCAACGAGCACGGGGACACCATGGCCATTTACAAGCTGACCCACAACATTCCCCTGTCCTCCGGCGACTATCAGGAGCTGGAGCATGTGCTCACCTGCGAGCTGGGCAGCCGGGAGGACTACCAGCGGGAATTTGGGGACACCCCCTTTGGACTGCTGGTGCGGAAGATTGCCAAGCTGGACCACCAGGCCGCCATGGACGCCTTTTCCACCTTCATCAATGACCAGTCCTTGAATCAGAAGCAGATTGCCTTTGTCCACAAGGTCATCCGCCATGTGGAGCTCAACGGCTACATGGAGCACGTCTCAGAGCTGACCCGACCGCCCTTTGACAAGCCCATCAGCTTCCTGAAGCTGTTTGATGCCAAAACTCGGATGGCCCTGGTGAAAGCCATTGACGAGGTAAAGGAGAACGCCGTGGATGTGATTGCATAAAGAGAAACAAGCGCCGTCCGATGGTTGCAATCGGGCGGTGCTTCTTTTTTGCGGAATGAAATAAGCCATTGACTTTCTCGATATTCGAGTTATAATGAAGTTGAAAGAACTCGATATTCGAGAAACAGGAGGTGGGACGATGGCCAGAGAGAAATTCAAGACGCTCACCGAGCAGATGTTTTATCTCCTGCTCTGTCTGCACCAGGAGCGCCGTGGCGTGGAGATCTTGGAGCGGGTGCAGGAGATGACAGGGGGGCGAGTGCGCATCGGTTCTGGCACCCTCTACGACCTCCTGGAGCTGTTTGTGGAAGAGGGGATGATTCGTCAGACCCGTGTGGAGGGGCGGCGGCGCAGCTATCTCATCACCGACAAGGGGAAGGAGATGCTGGAGCGGGAGTGCCAACGCCTCCGCAGCCAGTTGGACGACTATGACCGTGTGCGCAGAGAGGAGGAAGAACCATGAGACAGACCGAGCGGAGAATGGAGCTATTGTCCTTTTACGACCATACCGGCATTGAGCGGCACCTCACCCGGATGGCCCGGAAGGGCTGGAAGGTGGAGAAGATAAACAATTACTTCTGGACCTACCGGAGAATTGAGCCCCAGGAGCTGCAAGTGGCGGTGACCTATTTCCCCAAGGCCTCGGACTTTGACCCATTCCCCTCCGGGGAGCAGCAGACCCTCATTGACTACTGTGGGGAGACGGGCTGGGAGCTGGCCTGTACCTGGTTCCAGATGCAGGTGTTTTACAGTGACCGGGAAAACCCTACCCCCATCCACACGGAACCGGAGTTGGAGGTACGTATCATCCACCAGGCCTGCAAGGCCAACTATCTCCGCGTGCTCTGGTTTTTGCTGGTGCTGGGGCTGATTGGCAGCGTGTTATATGCCTCTTCGCTAATCAGCGATACCCTGCGTATGATGGCAAGTCCCGGGGCCCTTCTGATGGGAATGTGCGGCCTGATGCTGTTTTTGATTGCTGCGGTGGAACTGGTCGCATACTACACTTGGCGGCACCGGGCCAAGCGGGCGGCCCAACAGGGGCTGTTTTTGGACACACCCTCCACGAAAAAGTTCCAGATTGCCATGATGGTGCTGTTGGTGGCAGCCCTGGCTTGGTGGGGCGTGAATTTGGTCTTGGCTGGAAATCCAGTCATGGCCTGGATCGTCCTGGTTGTGGCCATTGGCTACGGGGTGCTGATCGCTCTGACGCTGGGGGTGAAGCGCCTGCTGAAAGAGGTGGGGGTTTCCGCCGGGGCCAATCGTGGGTTGACCCTGCTGGCCTGCGTCGTATTTGCCTTTGTGGTGATGGGCGGAGCGGTGAGATTTGGGATATACCTGGCCGCAGGGTCGGAGAGCCCCGAAGACTTGTCTTTTTATGTGGAGACCCCCCTGTATATGACCGACTTGGTGGGCGAGCAAGAGGTGTTTTTCTCCAATGCCACCAGCTCAGACCAGTCTCTGCTGCTCCAGCGTCTGAAGGTGGAGCAACTGCCATGGGGGCGGGAAGATGAGACTCCGCAGATGACCTATGAGCGGTACACGGTGTCTGTGCCTGCCCTGTACCCCTTCTGTGTGGGGCAGATGAAGCGGCAGATGCTGATAAAAGCCTATTGGGATGGGGAGATGGTATCCGTGGATGCCACACCCTGGGGGGCAGAGGAGGCCTACCGCCTGGTGGCCAAGGACGGCACCCAGCGCAACACGTTCCTGCTGTGCCGGGGGAATACCCTGGTGGCTCTGGACATGAGCTGGGAGCCCACAGCGGAGCAGATGGCTTTGGTGGGAGAGAGGCTCCTAAATAGCTAGAAATATTTGACGGGAGGCCTGTGGGGGCCTCCCGTTTTTTAGATCATATCGCTTTTTAAGTCGTAGCCGTGGTGAAGGGGACCGGAGCCATGGCCCAGGTCCAACATGGCGGACAGAGCCCCAGAGATGTAGGCCTTGGCCCGCTGGATGGACTCCTCCAGAGAGAAGCCTTTGGCCAGATTGGAGGCAATTGCGCTGGACAGGGTGCAGCCGGTGCCGTGGGTGTTGGGGTTGTGGATTCTGGACCCGTGGAACCAGGTGCACGTGCCGTCTACACACAGCAGGTCGCTGGCGTCGTGGACGTGGTGTCCACCCTTGCACAACACGGCGCAGCCAAAGGTGTCCGCCATCTCCCGGGCGGCTTGCTCCATGTCCGACTGGGTGGTGATGGTCCGTCCGGTGAGAGCCTCGCTCTCCGGAATGTTGGGGGTGATGACGGTGGCCAGAGGGAAGAGAAGCTCTTTCATGGCCCCCACAGCGCTGTCTCGGGACAAGGTGCTGCCACTGGTGGCCACCATCACTGGGTCCACCACCACTCGCTGGGCGTGGTAGTGCTCCAGCCGCTGGGTGATGACTTCCACCAGAGCAGGGGAGGGGACCATGCCGATTTTTACCGCATCCGGGGGAATGTCCTGAAAGACAGAGTCGATTTGCTGGCGCAAAAATGCTGGAGAGACCTCCAAAATGGCGGACACTCCGGTGGTGTTTTGCGCGGTCAGGGCGGTGATGGCGGTCATGGCATACACGCCGTTGGCCATCATGGTTTTGATATCCGCCTGGATGCCGGCCCCTCCACTGGAGTCGCTGCCGGCTATGGAAAGTGCGGTTTTCATGTTACGCCTCCTCAAAACTGGGAATGGTCTCGTCAGACAGGCTTTGCAGCTCTTCCCAGTGCGCGCTGGCATCCTGGTCATACACGCCTACGATATAGAACCCGGCGTTCTTGGCGGTGGCGGCGGCATAGACGGCGTCCTCATAGACGGCGGTCTCGGCCGGGGTGCAGCCCATGCGTTGGGCGGCCTGGAGGTAGATGTCCGGTTGGGTCTTGCCCACCCCCACCGTCTCACAGGACAGGAGGAACTGGAAGTAGTGCCGTACCCCTAGCCGGGACAGGCACAGCTCCACCAGAGGTTCAGCGGTGGCGGAGGCCACACACATGGTGGTGCCCGCCTGGTGCAGCCCTTCCAAATAGGCGGCAACACCCTCTTTCAGAGGAATGTCATTGCGGTAGTGCTGGTCCATCATATGCTCCATTTCCGCCACCATGTGGCTGGAGGTGATGTCCAGCCCAAAGGTCCGCCGGAACAGATCGGCGGACTCCTCCATGGTCATGGGCTTGATGGCCTCTAAGATGTGGTTGGGGACTTGTTCTACCCCACGGCTGTGGAGGTACTCCTCCGCCAGCTGGCTCCAGTAGGACATGGAGTCCACCAGAGTACCGTCCAGGTCAAAAATAGCAAACTTCTTATCCATGGGCCACCATCTTTCGGGACAGCTCCAGCAGCTGAGCGGTGGCGGCTCCGGGATTGGGAGCGGCAAAGATGGCAGACACCACCGCCACACCGTCCACACCGCTGCCGGAGAGCTCCAGCAGGTTGGAGGCGTTGATGCCGCCAATGCCCACCACAGGGATGGACACGGAGGCGCAAATCTCTTTGAGCTGCTCCATGGACAGGCTGGTGGCATCCTGCTTGGTGCTGGTGTTGAACACAGCACCCACACCGATGTAGTCCGCCCCGGCCTGCTGGGCGGCTACCGCCTCCTGGACGGTTCCGGCGGAGATACCCAGGATTTTGTCCGGGCCAATCATGGCCCGAATGTCCCGACCCTGGATATCGGACTGGCCCACGTGGACCCCGTCGGCGTCAATGTCCAGGGCGATTTCCACGCTGTCATTGACCACAAAGGGGACGCGGTATTGGGCACACAGCGCTTTGAGGTCCTGGGCCTCCTGCTCAAAGGCAGAGGCATCCAGGTCCTTCTCTCGAATCTGCAAGAAGGTGGCGCCGCCCTCCAACACCTCCTGGCACACGTCCACCAGAGTCTGGTCAGGCTTGAGCCACATGCGGTCGGTGACGGCGTAGAGCAGCATGGAGCTGCGAATTTTATCTTTGGTAAACTTCATAGCGCATCTTCTCCTGTAGTTGTTCCTCGGTCAAGTTAAAAATCCCGTCGATGAGATCGGTGCGGAAGGTGGCGTTGCCCGTGCCCTTTTTCAGCCGCTGTTCCTCCGCCAGTTCACCGGCCACGCCCATGGCGGCCATGGCGGACACGGTGGCGGCAAAGGTGTCCTGGGGCAGAGCGCCGCAGAAGGCCCCGATGAGGGAGGTGAGCATGCAGCCGCTGCCTGTGATACGGGCCATGGTGGCGCAGCCGTTGCGCAGCACCACCGTCTCCTTCCCATCAGAGACAATGTCCAGCACTCCGGAGATGGCAATCACGGTGTGGAGCTGTGCGGCCAGGGTAGCGGCCATCTCCACGGCCTCCCCCAAATTCTCCTCGGTAATGGCGTCCATGGCGCTCACATCCACACCGCTGCCCATGGCGTGCTGGCCGGCCAGAAAGCGAATCTCCGAGGCGTTGCCTCGGATGGCGGCAAACTGCACCTGGTCCAACAGGCGCTTGGACTCATCCCGGCGCAGCTGAGTACCTCCGGCAGCCACCGGGTCCAGCACCACGGGCTTTCCCAGCTCGTTGGCCTTACGCCCGGCCAAAATCATGGAGTCCACAAAGTCCATGGCCCCCATGTTGCACACCAGGGCGTGGGCTCCGCATACGGCCTCCTCCACCTCCCGGATGTCCTGAGCCATGGAGGGGGACGCGCCAGAGGCCAGAATGATGTTGGCGCAGTCGTTGACGGTGACAAAGTTGGTGATGCACTGGACCAGGGGAGCGACGGCGTGCACCTGACCCAGCGGTTGTGTGAAGCGATTCATGTGTTCTACTTCCTTCCAAAGAAAAATGGGAGACGACCTGGCAGGCTGTCTCCCAACGAATCTTTCACAAGCTTCCTACGTCGGCATTACCCGCATCAGGTTCACGGGTCGATGGTCACACCATCCTCTCAGCCTGTGTACAAGCTCCCCAAAGGGTATTATAGGGCTTCTCTGGTCCAAAGGCAAGGGGAGAAGAGAAAATACTGTAAATTTTTCTTGTGAAATACCTGGGCAAGAAGAGACAATACTGGTGAAAACGGAGTAATTATTTGTAACGGCGTGGTTTTGATTGACAACGAATGCTATTAGTTTCATAATAGCTAACAACATTAGTTTTGGAGGAATGAGTATGAGCGCAAAGGGATTGACCAGAGAGGTCATTGTGTCCGAGGCGGTGGCCTGCATGGAACACACGGGACAACCCACCGTGTCCCTCCATGAGTTGGCCCGCAGGCTGGGGGTAAAGACCCCGTCGCTGTACAACCACATACAAAACACCCGACAGCTCCAGCGAGAGGTGTTCCGCTATGCCATTGACAAATTTGTGGCCCATCAGGAGGCAGCGGTGGCAGGGAAGGAGAGGGACCAGGCGGTGCGGGCGTTTGCCCAGGCCTACCACGCCTTTGCGGTGGAGAATAAGGGGCTGTATCGGCTGATGATGTCCATCCCCTCCCAGGAGGATGACCAGGCCAAGGAACTGGCTCTGCCGCTTCTGAAAACGGCGGTGGAGGTGCTCTCCGGCTATGGTCTGCCCCAGGAGCGGGTGGCCCACTGGCAGCGGGTGTTCCGTGCCATCCTCCACGGGTTCATTGCCCAGGAGGACTTGGGATATTTTTATTACTACGATACCACCGATGTGGGGGAGAGCCGGGACATTGCCATTCAGTGTTTCCTGGACGGACTCCACGCTGAGGTGGATGCAGGAGAGAAGAACAGAGCAGGAGAGAGAAACCATGACGAAGAATAACGAACTATTTACCACCATGCCGGTGGGGAAGGCGGTGGCCAAGCTGGCCATTCCCACCGTGGTCAGCCAAATGATTGTGATTCTGTACAGCTTGGCGGATACCTTTTTCATCGGGTAGATTGGCGATCCCAACCAGATCGCCGCTCTGTCCATTACCTTTCCCATCTACACCCTGTTGACGGCCGTGGCCAACCTCTTTGGCATCGGTGCCAATAGCGTGATCGCCAGAAGCCTGGGGCAGAACGATGAGTCCACCGCCAAGAAAGCCTCGGCCTTTGCCTTTTGGGCCAGCCTGGGTCTTCCATATGGACGTGGCAGGCGCTGCCGTGGCCACCATGCTGTCCAATGCCATTTCCATGGTGTATTTCTTTGTGGTGCTCTACCGCATCCGCAAGGAGACGGTGCTTACCATTGACGAGAAGCGAGCCGAGCGCATTGTTACAGTGTATGGGCAACGGGAAGAATCTCCTGTACAGCGCCTCCACGACAAAGATCAGAAGCGTAAGGAATTCTATGAGCTGTACACAGGCACTCAGTGGGGGCAGGCAGATAACTATGACCTGTGCCTGGACAGCGGAAGACTGGGCATTGAGCCCTGTGTGGATATGATTGCAGCCTTGTATCAGCAGCGATGCAGCAAGGCTACAGCGACATAATTGGGCATCAAAAAATCCCCATCGCACATCTGTGCGATGGGGACTTTTTGATGTAGTAAGAGGGAAGAATTACTTCTTCTGCACGTACTTCAAGCAGTCCAGAGTGACGGCCACCAGGATGATGATGCCGGAGAACACGAACTGCAGGTTGGCGTCGATGCCCAGAACGGTCAGGGCGTAGGTCAGAGCGGTGAAGATGAACACGCCCACCACAACGCCGGAAATCTTACCGATACCACCGGTGAAGGACACACCGCCCACCACGCAGGCGGCGATGGCGTCCATCTCCCAGCCTTGGCCGTAGGAGGCGGAACCGGAGCCGAACATACGGATGCACTCCAGCCAGGAGCCGAAGCCATAGAGGATACCAGCCAGGACGAAGGCACCCAGGGTGACAGCGAACACGGAGATACCGGACACGGAAGCGGCCTCAGGGTTGCCGCCCACAGCGTACAGGTTCTTGCCAAAGGTGGTCTTGTTCCAGATGAACCACACGATGACCACAGCGGCCACAGCCCACAGGATGATGGTGGGGAACTTGCCGATCTTGGGGATGATCATGTTGGGGATGTTGGACTCAATGGCGCCGAAGGACACGCCCTTGGTGCCGTAGGTCACCAGACCGAAGATAACCAACATGTTGGCCATAGTGGCGATGAAGGGGTGCATCTTGAACTTGGCGGTAAAGAAGCCAGCGATGGTGGTGAAGATGGTGCACAGCACGATGCAGACCACCAGAGCCAGAATCACACGACCCACGACGGGGATGCCAGTAAGGTCAAAGGTATGACCAAACACAGAGCCGGTATTGATGCCCTTGTGCATGATGATGGTGGAAGCAGTCATGCCCATACCAACCATACGGCCGATGGACAGGTCGGTACCGGCCAGCATGATCAGGCCAGCCACGCCCAGAGCCAGGAACATACGGGGAGAGGCCTGCTGGAGGATGTTCAACACGTTGTTCATGGTGAGCAGCTGCATACCCTTGACGGCGGGGGTGATGAAACACAGAGCGATGAAGATGACCAGGATGGCCAGATACAGACCGTTCTTCAGCAGGAAGTTCCGGGTGTTGAAGGTGTAGCGGTAGTTCTCCACCTTCTGGGCCAGAGTCTCGCCCACGGTGAACTTGGACATGCGCAGCAGGTCGATGAGGTGGAACTTGTGCTCATAGGCGGCATGGCGGCGATCCTTGACCTCCTGGAGGTCCTTGGACAGCTGCATCTTGGCGTCAAAGAGGCGGTTTTTGTGGACGTACTTCTCGTCCTTGATCTCGTGGGCGTCGCTGAGCTTGGACAGGGCCTTCTGGTGCTCCTGGTTCAGCTCAGCCACGGTGGCACGATACTTCTCCTGGGCGAAGGACTTCTCCTCCTTGCAGCTGGCGGCCACGTACTGGAAGTAGTCCTGGTTGAAGTGGGCCTTCAGGTAGGTCTCAGCGTCGGCGATCAACTTGGACACCTCAGCCTTGTTCTTGGCCTCCACAGCCTTGGCCTTCTCCAGCTCCTTGCGCCAACCCTCAGCGATGGATTCCTTTTCCTGCTGGGTGTAAATGCGGTCCCGCTTCAGGCTGTCCAGGTTGCTCTGAATTTCCAGCACCTTGTCAGTGCCGTCTGCCCGGAGGGCGTCGATTTTTGCTTGAATGCTACCGACATACTCGTCGATGGACTGGCGGAGCTTGTCCTCCTGCTCAGCCGTCAAAATATTTGTTTTCACAGGTGCCATATACAACTTCTCCCATTAAAGGTATTTTGCGCTCAATCTCAAGAGCTCTTCCTGGTCGGTCTCCTTGGTGTTGACGATGCCGGACAGGCGACCGTTGGACATTACGCCGATGCGGTTGGTGATACCCAAAATCTCCGGCATCTCGGAGGAGACCACGATGACGGTCTTGCCCTGCTTGGCCATGTTGATGATCAGTTCATAGATCTCGTACTTGGCGCCCACGTCAATGCCGCGGGTGGGCTCGTCCATCATGAAGATCTGGGGCTCACGCTCCAGCCAGCGGCCGAAGATGACCTTCTGCTGGTTACCACCGGACAGGCTGGAAATCATATCCTCAGGGCCCATACACTTGGTGTGCATGATGCGGATCTCCTTGTTGGTGGCCTTCACCATCTTGGGATCGGACAGAGCCAAACCGCTCTTGTACTGATTCAAGTTGGCGATGGTGGTGTTGAAGGTCAAATCCGACTTGAGGAACAGACCGTTGGCCTTACGCTCCTCAGTGATGAGGGCGAAGCCGTGGTCGATGGCCTCTTTGGGGTTGTTGAAGTTCATCATTTTGTTGCGGAAGTACACGCGGCCAGAGGCGCGGGTACGCATGCCGAAGATGGTCTCCATCAACTCGGTACGGCCAGCGCCCACCAGACCGTACAGGCCGAAGATCTCGCCCTCCTTCACATCGAAGGTAATGTCGGTGAGGTGGGGGGCAAACTTGGTGGACAGGTGCTGCACCGACAAAATGGTGTCGCCGGGAGTGTTGTCCACGGGGGGGAAGCGGCTTTCCAGGGAACGGCCCACCATGGCGCTGATGAGTTCGCCCATGTTGGTCTCCTTGGAGGGCTTGGTCATGACCAGGTTGCCGTCTCGCAGCACCGAAATCTCATCACAGATTTCAAAAATCTCGTCCATCTTGTGGGAGATGTAAATCAGGGAGATGCCCTGATCCCGGAGCATCCGCATCATCTCAAAGAGCTTGTCCACCTCTTTGACGGTGAGGGAGGAGGTGGGCTCGTCCAGCACGATGACCTTGGCGTTGTAGGAGATGGCCTTGGCGATCTCGCACATCTGCCGCTGAGACACCGACATGTTGCGCATGGGCTGGTTCAGATTCACGGTCATGCCCAGCTTGCGGAACAGCTCGGAGGCCTTTTTCTTCATGACACCCTCGTCCACGACGCCAGCCTTGGTGGGGTATCGGCCCAGGAACAGGTTGTCCATGACGTTGCGCTCCAGGCACTGGTTCAGCTCCTGGTGCACCATGGCAATTCCGTTTTCCAGGGCGTCCTTGGGGCCGGAGAAGTTGATCTCCTTGCCGTCAAAGTAAATTCTGCCCTCGTCTTTTTGGTATGTACCGAACAGGCACTTCATCATGGTGGATTTACCAGCGCCGTTCTCGCCCATCAGGCCCATGACGGAGCCGCGTTTCAGGTCCAGATTGATGTGATCCAGCACCCGGTTACGGCCGAAGGACTTGCACATACCGCGAATCGACAGGACAATATCGTTCTTTGCTTCTGCCATTCTCGTTACTCCTGTTTCAGATTGACAGGTTCGCAATGTACGTTGCGGACGCTGTCGGTGATTACTGGTGAGAGTGTTGGGGAGAAGGTACCCGCCGGACAGGAGGAGCCTCCTAAACCGGAGAATTCCTTCTCCCCAATAAAGGTTTACAACGTATTCAGATACGGATCGAGACCCGCATCCAACGCCAAATTACTGGAGCAAGCCGGTGTAAGAGGTGGCGTTGTCGGTCTTGATGACGTTGATGGCGAAGGCGTCGTAGGCGCTGGGGTTGCCCAGACGGTTGGTGATACTGGCCTCAGACTGGCCGTCACCGTCCACATACTCGACCTCCAGGTTCAGCAGGTCGTCGTACTTCTTCAGCAGGGGCTTGTAGGTAGAGCCCAGGAAGTTATCAGCGGAGTTGTAGGTGTTCAGCCAAACCTTCTTCACGGGGCTGGTCTCCTTGTCCAGCTGGTTGGAAACAGGCTTCCAAGTCACGGTGGAGTCCAGGAACTCCTCATAGTTCTCCTCGGTGACTGCCACGTTCAGGGCGTAGAAGGAGCGCTCCTCAGCATTGTACACATACTCCTGATCGGACAGCACGTTGCCGGCCTCGTCAGCGGTGCTGATACCGGTCTGAACGTCCACACCATCCAGAGCGTTGCGGATCACGCGGAGGGTCAGGTAGGCCTGCACGTCGGCGTGCTGGCTGATGGTGCCGCCGTAACCTTCAGCGATAGCAGCAACGGCGTCGGAGTTGGCGTCATAGCCGAAGGTGGGAACGCCAGCCTCGTTGGACCAAGCGTTGAACATGGCCATGCCCATGCCGTCGTTGTTGGAGGCCACGACGTCGATCTTGTCGCCGAAGGAGGAGACCCAAGTGCCGATGGTGTTACCAGCGGTGGGAGCGTCCCAAGTGGCGCCAGCGGCGTTCTTCATCTCCTGGGAGGCCAGCTCACGGATGATGTAGGTCTTGCCGTTGACTTCCAGCTTGCCGTCCTGAACCTGGGTGGCCTTGCCTTCCACGTTGGTACCAACGGCCTCGGAGATGACGTTGCCGGAATCGTCCTTCACAGCGGTGCCCAGAGCGGAGCGGACGCCACGGGTACGGGCGATGGAGTCGTTGTGGCCCTTGTCGCCGATGGCCAGCACGTAGCCGATGATGCCATCGCCGTTCTTGTCGATCTCATCGATGTGAGCCTTGATGTAATCCAGAATCATCTGGCCCTGGAGCTCGGCGCCCTGGTTGGCGTCGAAGCCCACGTAGTAGGTGTCCTCGTTGAAGTTCAGAGCGTCCATATCCAGTGCACCGGTTTCGGAGTTGGAGGGCTGACGGTTGAACCACACCAGGGGCTTCTGATTGTTGGCAACAGTAGAGCTGTCGCCACCCTCACCGCCGCCACCACAGGCAGCCAGACTGAAGGCCATAGCAGCGGCCAGAGACAAAGCAAGCACTTTCTTCTTCATATCGATTCTCCTTTTCATATTCAGGTGATTGACGGAGCATACGCGAGCTCCATCTCTTGTCCTCTATGTTACCGAAATTGCCTGGCGAAAACAAGGTGAAAAATCACCGAAAGAAGGGTAAAAAATTATTCCAACTGAACAACATGCGAAAAAAACAAACGCTTAAATTGTGCACTATGACGATTCTTTGCGCTGTTCAAAGGCGAAAAGCGCCTTTTGGCTATCGATGGAGAATAAATTATTCCGATCGACAATCTGCGTGGAGGTGTCCACGGTGGGGGCCACTTGTTTACTCTGTCCTGTGAGAAGCTTGTATGCGCTCTCCACGCCCAGGTATCCCATGGCGTAGGGATTTTGCACGATGAGGGCATCGACCGTGCCGTTTTGCAGGCCGTCCACGGTACGGACGTTGGAGTCAAAACCCACCAAAAAGATGTCATCGGCGGCATCCCGATTCTCGATGGCCTTGGCGGCGCCCACGCTGGTGGGCTCGTTGAAGGCCAGCAGGACGTTGATCTCCGGGTGTTGGGTGAGAAGGGCGGTGGTATCGGTCTGGGCAATGTGGGACTCTGCCAGGGTGTTTATGACACTGACTACCTGGGCCCGACCGCTGCGGGTGAACGTCTCCACGGCGCCCCGCTCACGTTCCTGGCCGTTGGCAGAGCTGATATCATAGTTAATAATGCCCACGTGCAGTTCTCCTTCCACTCGGGCGAGAGCGGCTTGAGCGGCCATCTGCCCGGCGGCATAGTTGTCCGTACCAATGTAGGTGCTCACGGCCTGAGAGTCCACGTTGCTGTCAATGGCCACGATCTTGACTCCCTTTTGGGCGGCGGCATCAATGGCGTCTGCGTTGTTGTCATAGTGGATGGCGGAGAAGACCAGGGCCTCGGTGCCTGCCTGAACGGCTTTATCCACCATCTGATTTTGGGTCTCGTAGTCCTCCTCAGCGTCAGGGCCTACGATGTTGAGGTCCAGGTTGTACTCGGTGGCCGCCGCCTCAGCTCCGGCAAAGACCGACAGCCAAAACTCCGTCTGGGTGGATTTGGCGATGAGGGTGACGGTGTGGGGGGCAGAGATGCTGGAGGTCGAAGTACAGCTGCACAGCAGCAGGGACAAGGCCGCCGTAAGTGCGGCCAGGGCGCGTTTATTTCCCTTCATAATTTCCCTCCCAAAGCTTCGGCATGCGAATCTCCACACAGGTGCCCACATCCAGCTTGCTGGTAATGGTGAGGCCGTATTCCTTGCCAAAGTAGATTTGCAGACGGTCGTTGACGTTGCGGATCCCGATGCCGGTGCGCTCCTTGGGGCCGTGCTCCAAGATGGCCACGATCTGCTCCTGGCTCATACCCACCCCGTTGTCCTCCACCCGGAATACAATGTCGTCCCCGTCTTGCTGGACGTATACGTCAATGCGCCCTTCATCCACCAGCAGATCCAATCCGTGGTTGATGGCGTTTTCGATGATGGGCTGGAGGGTAATTTTGTTGCACAGGTAGTGCAGACAATCAGGGTCCACGTGGAAGTGGTAAGTAAATTGGTTTTTATACCGGTATTTCTGGATTTGCAGGTAGCTCTCTGCGTGCTCAATTTCCTTGGAAATGGGGATGAGCTCGTGGCCCTTGCTGATGCTGATGCGGAACAGACGGGCCAGGGCGTGGACCATTCTCACTGCATCGGCGTTGCGGCCCTGTTCGCACATCCAGGCGATGGAGTCCAGGGTGTTGTAGAGAAAATGGGGGTTAATCTGGGCTTGCAGAGCCTTGAGCTCGGTTTTCCGCAGATTGACCTCCTCTTCCCGCACGGTGTTCATCAGCTGTTGAATGCGCATGACCATATGACCGAAGGAGCAGGACAGTTCCTGTACTTCCCGGGTACCGCCCACGGGGTAGTAGTCGAAGTGGTCGGCATCGGACTCAAAGTCCTCCATGGCAGACTCCAGAGACCGGAGGGGGCGGGAGAGCAGGCGGGAGAGCAGCCAGCTGGTGAACAGGGCGGCCAGAAGCACCATGGCAGCGATGAGCAGGGACAGGTGCACCATCTCGCTGACGTTGCGGTTGACCAGCTCGTCCACATAGCTGACGCCCACTACCCGCCAATCGCTGCCCTCCACACTGGTGAGGGAATAGATGACGGTGTCATTGGCCCAAGCGCCGTCCTCCATTTGAGAGAGCTTGGCCGTGTCCTCGGATTTCAGGCCGGAGTAGAGCAGCTGCTGCTGGGGGTGATAGACCATGTTGCCGTCCCCGTCCGTCAAAAAGCAGTAGCCCCGCTGCCCAATGCTTACATTATTCATATAGCTGGAGATGCTGGAAAAGCTCAGATCTAGGGAGACCCAGGCGGCAGAGCCGTCCTGGGGCAGGCGGGAGGTCATGGTGACCACCCAGGGGTAGTATCCCTCGAAAATACTCTCCACGTGGGGGGCGGACATGTAGGGCCCCTGGGAGGCCTGGGCTTTCTCCAGATCAAAGGAGAGGTTTTGGAGGATGTTGTCCTTGGGTTCCCGGTCAGGGGACCAGCACTGGAGCAGCTGGCCGTCGTGGGAATAGCTGGTCACCGCCACCACGTCGGGGCGGAACTCCAGAAAGGCGGACAGCAGCTCATCCCGGCTCTCGTCGGTCTCCGACATGGACTGCTCCACCAGTTCCATGGCCTGACGCATATCGGACAGGTAGTTGGACACGGTGGTGGACACCTGAGACACGGCCTGCACACTGGTGGTGCGGGCGTTTTGCACCATGGCCTCCTGGTAGCGGTTTAAAAACAAAGCCAGAAAGCAGCACAGGGTGATGGCCACCACGCCCACCACCATGGCTACCAGGATGGTGGTGATGCGCAGGCCGGTCTGGACGTTGTTTTTGCTCAAGCCTGGCCACCCGCCTTTTCCGCCTCCAGCCTGCGGCGCAGGGCGTTGGGGGACTCGCCGCAATACTTCTTAAAGCAGTAGCTGAAGTAGTGCTGATCGGTGTAGCCGCAGCGTTGGGAGATGTCCTGGATTTTCAAATTGGAGTTGATGAGCAGTTCCCGGGCCGCTTCCATGCGCTTACGGATGAGAATGTTGATAAAGGTCTCTCCGGCATATTTCTTGATGCAGGAGCTTAAGTGGTTGGGGCTGACGTCCAGCATGGCGCTCAGGGACACCAGGGAGAGGTTGACGTCCATATAGTGCTGGTCCAGAGCCTCCAGGGCCCGCTGACACAGGTTGTTTCCGCCTTTGATGGAGGGGGCCAGGTCGCTGATGAACTGCACGCAGCTCTCCGACGGGTCCCCTTGGCGCAGGGCCTCCATGGCCTCCTTGTAGGCACCGTGCAGGGCAGTGAGGGAGCGCACCATGCGGCTGACCCCAATGCGGCAGCGTCGGCCCAAAATGCGGGAGGCCATCTGGGGAATCTCGTCGGCTAGAATGTGCAGATACTCCTCAAAGTCCGAGGGGTTGCCCAGCAGGACCGAGATGACCTTGCCGGCGGAGAAAAAGCTCAGGCCCCGCAGGTATTTGGCGGCCAGAGTGTCCACCGACGCCACAAAGGCGGGGGTGGTGCAGTTGTTTCCCTCGTCGTCCAGCAGGGAGGACACCATCACCGTGTAGCAGGGCTTGTCCAGGTTGTCCCGAAGAAGGCCGCACTGGCGGCCGTATTCCAGAGCCTGCTCCTCGTTGCCTGGCTCGGAATAGGCGTCCAGCACCAGGGGCATGAGCATGGCGGCTTGGAGATCGTGCTCCACATTGCGGGAGGAGGCCTGGCGGAACATGGCGAACTGAGCGTCAATCTTCTGGCGGATGATGCGCAGCTCAGCCCCCAGGCCCTCCAGCGTCAGGGGCTTGAGCATGTAGCTGATGATGTTGTACTGAATGGCCTGCTTGGCATATTCAAAATCATCGTAGCCGCTGAGAAAGGCGATGTTGGTGGCAGGGCGCACCTCTCGCACATGGCGGGCCAGCTCAATGCCCGAGATAAAAGGCATGCGGATATCGGTGAGCAGCAGATCCGGCTCATATTGCTCCACCAGCTGGAGGGCATCCAGTCCGTTGCTGGCGCTGCCCAATAGATTGAATCCGTACTCCTGCCATGGAATCATGGAGCATACGGCTTCCCGGAGTTCGTCCTCGTCATCGGCGACAATGACCGTGTACAGTGTCTTAGTGGCCATGGGGGTATCGATCCTTTCTCTATGTCTCAGAAGGGTGGAAGCACACACAGGGTGGTACCCAACGGAATGGACAATCAATAATAGCAGATTTCTTCTTAGTATAGCAGATTTGCAGGACAGAGACAAATATTTCTTGGAGGGAACTGTAAAATCAGCTGTTTCCCAGCCGGGTGACGGTCATAGATACGGCATCGGCCAGATAGTTGCCGCCAAAGGGGGCTACCTGGAGGGTGGTGGGCACGTCAGTGACAGAGATGGGGACGGTGAAGGACACCTCCGAGGACTGGGTGGCATTTTGAAAGGTGAAGGGCACGGAGCCTCCGGGCTGCACCGAGCCGTTGACCTCCAAGGAGGTATTGATGTTTACGGGAAAGGTGTTGTTGGCGGTGGGGGTGATGACGCCGTGAAACTCCACCGAGTACACCCCAGGCTGGTTGATGGTGAAGGTGTCGCTGCCCGAGGTGTGGCTGATGTCGGTGCCCAGGCTCAGAGCGTTGCGGTCAAAGGTGATGGGGGTGCCGGAGGAACCGGGCTGGGACGGGGTGGAGTAGGAGGACACCAGACTGACGGGCTGGGAGGTACCGGGCAGTCCCTGGGGAATGGTGAAGTTGAGCACGGCGTTTTGGGCGGTGCCGGAATTGGTCACCTCCGCCGGAGTGCCCGGGGCCCCAGTGGTGACCGTGCCAATGGTCACCGTGGCGGCGGCTCCAGGAGGTCCGGGTGGGCAGACACAGGGATGGGGCATATAGAGGGAGCAGAGGGGAGAACAGCCGTTGCGGCTGGCACGGCAGACCGGACAGTGACAGGAACAGTGTCGACGCATGGAAATCCTCCTTACTTCGGTAGGCTATCCCATGCTATGCTCCGTTTATGGAAATGGTTTCAGCAAACTTCGAAATTTCCGTTGACGAACGGTGGGGGAGGTGTACAATAGAATTAATGTAAGGTATAGGGTGGCGAGATCGCCCTGGGTTTACCGGAGAGGAGTGAAGGCATGCAGTACCACATTCAATTGGATGCGCCCATGCTTGAGGGGGCGGAATATGCCATCCTGGCAGGAGATCCCGGCCGCATTGAGGCCATCGCTCAGCACCTGGAGCGGCCCAAACGCCTGGGCCAGAACCGGGAATACACCAGCTTCCTGGGCTATGTGCAGGGCCGGCCTTTGCTGGTGATGTCCCACGGCATCGGCGGACCGTCCACCGCCATTGCGGTGGAGGAGCTGGCCCAGCTGGGCATCAAGACCATGATTCGCGTGGGCACCAGCGGCGGCATGCAGCAGCAGGTGCGGGCTGGGGATGCGGTGATTGTCCAGGCTGCCATTCGCCAAGACGGCACCAGCCGGGAATACCTGCCCATTGAGTACCCGGCTGTGGCGGACTTCGATGTGACGGCCGCCCTGAAACAGGCGGCCCTCCGCTTAGGCCAGCGCCACCATGTGGGAGTGGTGCAGTGCAAGGACAGCTTCTATGGCCAGCACTCCCCCCAGCGCATGCCAGTGAGCTATGAGTTGCTCTCCAAGTGGGATGCCTGGATTCAGGGAGGCGCTCTGGCCAGCGAGATGGAGACGGCAGCCCTGTTCACCGTGGCTTCGGTGCTGCGGGTGCGGGCGGGGGCCGTCATGCTGTGCATCTGGAACCAGGAGCGGGACAAGGCGGGCCTGCCCCACGAGGAGTGCCACGACACCCAGGGGGTTATCCAACTGGCCGTTCAGGCGGTGGCGGAACTCATGGCTCAGGATGGGCAGTGAGAGGGAAAATATGCCCTGTAAACATATGGTAATTATTGACATGCGGCCTTTTGTGGTGTATGATAGCGTGTACCGGACAGGGAGGACTCTCTGTTTTGGTGAAAGGGATATAACTTAACAGCCCTTGGTACAGCCCGATCATTGGCTGGATGCACAACAGGAGGACAATCGGTGAAACATTCAATACGCAAAGGAATTCTGCTCAGTGCCTTGTTGGGAGCCTTTCTCTTGACCAGCGGGTGCACGGCAGGAATGGCCCAGCAGCCCCAGGAACATCCCATCGCAGAACAGCAGAAAACGGAGGTGGAGGCCACCCCGGAACCCACCCGTACCCCCGAGGTAGGGGGCAAGGGAATTGCTGCGGTGGAGGAGCCGGAGGGACCGCTGGCCCCCAGTGGAAAGAGCTACGAGTACTATGAGACGGTGGAGCCTACCTACGTGGATGGTGTGCTGCTGGTCAATAAAGAGTATGCCCTGCCCCGGGATTATGGAAACGGGGAGGACGCCACGGCCTATCAGGCCTTGCTCAAGCTTCAGCGGGCGGCTCGGTGGGCTGGCTATTCCATGGACTTGATGAGCGGATACCGTTCCTTTGAGACCCAGGAGGAGCTGTACAACGACTATGTGGCGGTGGACGGCGTGGAGAAAGCGGACACCTACTCCGCTTGGCCGGGCCACTCGGAGCATCAGACCGGACTGGCCTTTGATGTGGGTTGGGTAGACCTGCAATTTGCGGACACCCCAGCGGGCCGCTGGCTGGCTAACCACGCCCATGAGTATGGATTTATTATCCGTTACCCGGAGGGGAAGGAAGACATCACTGGGTATCAGTACGAGCCCTGGCACATCCGCTACCTGGGGGTGGAGTTGGCTACCAAGGTGTACAAGAGTGGACTGTGCTTGGAGGAATATCTGGGCGTGGCACAAACTGCATAAAAACGAAAAGTCATAAGGTGAAAATCGGTCGTCGTTGTTTGCTGAGGCATACAAGGACGATCGTTTTTTTAAACGGCTGTTAGGTAAAAGCATTTTGACAAGAGTTTTATCCTCTTGTCAAAGCCTTTTGATGGAAAAAACATCGGCCGATTTGTTAAACTAAAGATCAGAGGAGGATGGATATGCAGATTGGAGACAAGCTGAGAAAGGCCCGAGAAGAACATCAACTCACCCAGTCACAAGTGTCAGAACAATTGATGGTGTCCAGACAGACCATTTCAAACTGGGAGACAGGGAAGTCGCTGCCAGACATTTTGAGCGTTCTTCGGATCAGTGAGGTGTATCAAATTAGCCTGGACGAGTTGTTGAAAGGAGACAAGGCGATGTTGGAAAACATGGAAAAGGAAGCGGAGCAGAGAAAGGCTGAAAAAACGGTCCTCACCGTGGCGTGGATCTCCATTTTAGTGGGAATCCTCGTCCTGATACTGGGCCATGCCTTGGAAGGTTATCCAGTGGTGGATTTTCTCAGCGGAGCCACACCATGGGTTTTGTTGGGGGTGACGTTTTTGCTTTGGATCTTGTCTCTGAACAGGCAAAGCAAACAGAACAAGGAATGACCAGCGATTTTAGAGTTTGACTATGGTACGGGCTTTTGCGTGATGGACAAAGGGACAAAGCTGTGTTACTATGTGCATACTCAGATAAAAGGGGGCAAAAGCATGATTGACTTTGAAAACGCCGACTTTCTCAAGCTGAAAGAAGTGGAAAATGACACCTACGCCCAGCGCCTCACGCCTATGTTTGCACCGGGGGAGGAGATGGTGGCCTCCTTCCGTACCGTGCGGGATGGCGTGGTATTCACCAACCGGCGGGTGATCACCATCAATATGCAGGGGCTGACGGGGAAGCGGACCGACTATACCTCCCTGCCCTATAAGCGGATTCAGGCCTTTTCCGTGGAGACCTCCGGGGTGTTTGACCTGGACAGTGAGCTGGAGCTGTGGTTCAGCAGCCTGGGCCGGGTCCGGTTTGAGTTTACGGCTGGAGCGGATGTGGCCCGTATCTGTTCCGTGATCTCCCAGTATGCGCTGTAACCTTCCAGAGACAAAAAGAGACTCCATGTTCCGTAATGATATGCTCCCTCTATGAGAGACAGTGAAATAAAACACTGTCAAACATAGGGGGAGCATTGCTATGCCACAGAAACAAAAGGTCAGTATAGAGACAAAGGTCACAATCATACAAGAT
>NZ_NFIH01000032.1 GCF_002161675.1 Pseudoflavonifractor sp. An44 | reverse complement strand
TGGCCGCTCCACCTACTGTTTAGATTTTAAACATAAATTCGATTTTTGCCCGCTTTTAGGGGGCTTGGGTTTGTGCGCCCTTTTTCGGAATGGTACTTAGACTACAATGTTTCAACCTTGAGCTCCTTTATTTGTTTAGATATTCTTTCAGCTTCTCCTGGAACAGGGCCAGTGCACGGCCCCGGTGGGAGATCTCATTTTTCTCCTCTGCCGTCAGCTGGGCAAAGGTCTTTTTCCGCTGGGACAGGAAGAACACGGGGTCATACCCGAACCCGCCCTCGCCCTGAGGCGCATAGGCGATGGTGCCGGGGCACTCCCCCCGGGCGGTGATCACGTCCCCATTGGGGAAGCAGCAGGTGATGACCGAGACGAATTTGGCGGTACGGGGCGTCTGGCCCCGCATATTCTCCAGCAGCAGGCGGTACCGACCCGCATCGTCCAGGCCGGGCCCGCCATACCGGGCAGAGTACACGCCAGGGGCTCCCCCCAGAGCGTCCACACACAGGCCCGAGTCATCGGCGATGGCGGGCATTCCTGTGGCCTCCATCACCGCTTTTGCCTTGAGCAGGGAGTTGTCCTCAAAGGTCTCCCCGGTCTCCTCCACATCCACGTGGACCCCCAGCTGGGACTGGAGGCACACCTCAATGCCCAGCTGAGAGAGAATGTCGTTCATCTCTTTGAGTTTTTTCTCATTTTGGCTGGCCAATACCAATTTCATGCCTCAACCCTCCAAAATCTCTTTCTGACGTGCAATGAGCTCCTCAATGCCCTTCTGACACAGAGCCACCATCTGCTGCTGCTCGGCAATGGTGAACGCCCGGCCCTCTCCGGTACCCTGTAGCTCCACCAGCTCGCCCTGCTCGTTCATCACACAGTTCAGGTCCACCATGGCCGAGGAGTCCTCCTCATAGCACAGGTCCAGCATGGGCACGTTGTCCACGATGCCCGCAGAGATGGCGGCCACATAGTGTTTTACGGGAGAGGCGGGCAGCACTCCGTCGGACACCAGCTTGTTGCACGCCATGGCCAGGGCCAAAAAGCCGCCGGTGACGCTGGCGGTACGGGTGCCGCCGTCCCCCTGCAACACGTCGCAGTCCACAGTGATGGTCATGTCGGGCAGCATGGTCAAATCCACTGCCGCCCGGAGGGAGCGGCCAATGAGCCGCTGAATCTCCGCCGAGCGGGGGGACAGCTTCAGCTTGGACACGTCCCGCCGGGACCGCTCCCGGTTGGCCCGGGGCAGCATGGAGTACTCCGCTGTCACCCAGCCGGTGCCCTCAGCCACGTGCCGGGGAGCAGTCATCTCCACGCTGGCGCAGCACAGCACCTTGGTATTGCCACAGGTGATGAGGACGCTGCCCTCGGGAAATTTGACAAAATTGGTTTCAATGTGAATGTCTCTGAGCTGGTCCACCGCTCTTCCATCCAAACGAGTCATATCTTTCTCCTCCTTACATTTAGCCCACAAAGCCTAGGTTCACGGCCTGAATCACGGCCACGACAATACCCAGCACAGCCAGGACAATTCCCACCATGCGGGCGGTGCGCACCGACTGCTCCGGCACGTCCTTCCGCTTCATGCGGCGCTGCAAATAGGGGCGGGGATTGACGGCATACCACACGCCGTACACCGCCACCAACAGGCTTACCATCAACCAAGTCATTACAGCAGCGCCTCCACAAACGCCTTGGCATCAAAGGGCTGCAGGTCTCCCACCTGCTCGCCGACGCCCACGTACTTCACCGGCACCCCCAGCTCCTTAGCAATGGCGATGACGATGCCGCCCTTGGCGGTACCGTCCAGCTTGGTGAGGACAATGCCGGTAATGCCTGCGCTCTCCCCAAACTGTTTGGCCTGGATGAGGCCATTTTGTCCGGTGGTGGCATCCAGCACCAGCAGGGTCTCCCGGCTGGCATCGGGGCACTCCCGGTCAATGACCCGGGAAATCTTATTCAGCTCGTTCATCAGGTTCTGCTTGTTGTGCAGGCGTCCGGCGGTATCCACCAGCACCACGTCGGTCTTCCGGGCCTTGGCAGCGCTCATGGCATCATACACCACGGCGGCGGGGTCTGCCCCCTCGTGCTGCTTGATGATGTCCACCCCGGCCCGCTCCGACCAGATGGTGAGCTGATCGGCGGCGGCAGCCCGGAAGGTATCTCCGGCGCACAGCAGCACCCGCTTGCCCTCACCCTTCCAGCGGGCAGCCAGCTTTCCGATGGAGGTGGTCTTGCCCACGCCGTTGACGCCGATGAACAGCACCACAGCGGGGGTGCGGCTCATATCCACCCGGGGGTCGCCCACCGTGAGGATTTCGGCCAGAATTTCCTTCATGCAGGCCTTGGCCCCATCGGTGTCCTTGATCTTATTGCGCTTGCACCGCTGCTTAAGCTCCTCCACGGCCTCCATGGTGGTCTCCGCCCCCATATCCGCCATGACCAGAGACTCCTCCAGCTCGTCGTAGAAGTCGTCATCCAGTTTGGAAAAGCCGTTGAAAATTCCGATCTTTCTGATTTTATCAAAAAAACCCATGTTTGGTCACCTCTTATGTTGTTTCTGGAATGATTTCCTGTGCCATCTCGTTGAGATTAATGGTGAGAATGCGGCTGACACCCTGCTCCTGCATGGTCACGCCGTAGAGGACGTCTGCCTCCTCCATGGTGCCACGTCGATGGGTGATGGCGATAAACTGGGTCCGGTCGCTCATCCGCCGCAGATACTGGGCGTAGCGCACCACGTTGGCGTCGTCCAAGGCCGCCTCGATCTCGTCCATGACGCAGAAGGGAGTGGGCCTCACCTTCAAAATGGCAAAGTACAGGGCAATAGCCACAAAGGCCTTTTCACCGCCGGAGAGCAAGCTGATGATCTTCAGCGCCTTGCCGGGGGGCTGGGCCTTGATCTCAATGCCGCAGCCCAGCACATCCTCCGGGTCCTCCAGCTCCAAGGTGGCCTTGCCACCTCGAAACAGCTCTAAGAACGTCTCCTGGAAAGCCCGCTGAATCTCCTGGAACTTCTCCTGGAAGATGTCGGTCATTTCCCGGGTAATCTGGCGGATGATGCCCTCCAGTTCCCGCTTGGACCCGGACACGTCATCCCGCTGGTCGGTAAAGTAGCTGTACCGCTCAAAGACCCGCTGGTACTCCTCCACCGCATCGGGGTTGATGCTGCCCAGGGCGGAAATACCCCGTTTCAGCTCTCCAATGCGCCGTGTGGCCTTGGCAGCAGACTCCAGCTCCACCCGCTGACTGCGGGCCGCCTCGTGGGAGAGCTGGTAGTTCTCCCACAGCTTGTCCAAAATCTGGCCTTCCTCCATGGCCGCCGCCATGGACTTCTGCTCCAGCACGGACACTTCCCGCTCCATGGACAATAGGTCGTTGTTCTTCTCTCGGGCCTGCTTGTCCGCCTGGTTGCGCTTTCCCTCCAGCTCCAGCTTCTTCTGGTTGACTCCGGTGAGCTGTCCGCTCCAGGTCTCCCGCTGGCGCAGCAGCGCCTGCACCTGGGTGTCCTGCTCCACCATCTGCTGGGCAATCTGTTGGTTCTGGGCCCGGAGCTGCTCCACCATGGCCTGACGGCCCGCAGTGTCCCCAGACAAGTCCTGCTGCAACTGCTCCAGCTGGGACAGGTTCACCTGCATGGCGTTCTGCTCGCCCTGGAGCCCGGCCAGCTTGGCCCGCACAGCGGCCATTTCTCCGCTGCATTCCTCCAGCTGTTGCTGTAAGGTGCTCTGTCCCTGGGTCTTATCCTGAGACTGAGCCTGGATGGCCGCCGCAGAGCCCTCCAGTTGGGTGATACGCTCCTTGGCCCGCTGGGCCGCCTGGGCGTTTTCCTCTCCACGCTGCTGCAAGGTCTCCCGCTCCTGGCGCAGGGTGGCGCACCGCAGCTCCACCTGCTGGAGCTGCTGCTGGTGGTGCTCCAGCTGCTGGGAGTGGGTGAGCACGGCGTCCTCCGCCTGCCGCAGCTGAGAGGCCGCGTTGTCCAGCTCATACTGCGCCGCTGCCTGCTCCCGCTGGACCTGGGCCAGCTGCTCTTTGGAACCCGCCATCTCCTGCTCCAAGGCGGTCATCTGGCCCCGCAGCCGTTGCAGCTCGTTGGCCCGGGAGAGAATGCCCGCAGACCGGGAGGCAGAACCGCCGGTCATAGAGCCGCCGGCGTTGAGGACCTGGCCGTCCAGGGTGACAATACGGAAGCGGTGTCCATACCGCCGGGCCATGGCCATGGCCTGGTCCAAATCCTGAGCAATGACGATGCGCCCCAGCAGATTGGACATCACATTCTGATAATCCTCATGGTATTCGATGAGTTCATTGGCCATGCCCACATACCCTGGCTGGGACTCCAGCCCCGTCTCCCGGAGGGAACCCGGTCGCATGGTGTTCATGGGCAGGAAGGTAGCCCGGCCACCGTCCCGGCGTTTGAGCCAGCCGATGGCCTGCTTGGCGTCCTGGTCCCGCTCCACCACCACGTGCTGCATGGCACCGCCCAGGGCAATTTCAATGGCCACTGCATAGGCGTCGGGCACATGGATGAGCCCCGCCACCGGGCCGCGAATTCCCGACAAGCCGCCTCGTTTGGCCTCGCCCATGAGCAGCTTGACGGATTTGGAATATCCTTCGTAGAATTTCTCCATTTCGGAGAGCATGTGGATGCGGGACTGGAGGTTGTTGTGGTCCATCTCCAGGCGGCGGTGGGTCTCCATGGCCTGCTGGACCTTCCGCTGCCGAGTTTGCAGCCGCATCTGATAGCCTGCCATGGTGTTGGACACCCCGTCCCGCTCCTCTACCAGCTTGTCCATCTGGCCTTGGAGGCGTCCGTGCTCCTCCTCCATGTCCCGCTTCTGGGCCTCCTGCTCCAAAAGCTCCCGGGCCACGCTCTCCTCCCGGTCCATCAGCTCCTGACCCGCCGCAGACAGGGCGGACAACAGGGCCTTGGCCTCTCCGGCGGATGCCTGTTCCAGCCGCTCCTGTTCCCGCAGCTGGGCCAGCTCCTGGTCCAGACCGCCCACCGAGTCCATGAGGTGGCGGCTTTTCTCCTCCAGCTGCTCCAGCTGGGCCTGGCAGTCCTCCATGGCCCGCTCCACTTGCTCCAAGCGTTCCCGGCGCTGCTGCACCTGCTGAGCCAGAGAACCGGCCCGGCCCGCCTGCTGCTCCAGCTCGTCTTGGATGCGCTGGATGTTGTCCGTGTTGTTCTTCTGGTCCCGGCGCAGCAGCTCCAGCTGGCTCTGTCCTTGGTGCACCTGCTGCTCCAGGTCGCTCTGGGCCCGCCGAATCTCCTCGGCCTGTACCTCATGCTGCTGCATCTGCTGGGCATATCCTTCCGCCTGCTGGTAGAGTCCCTCCAGCTCCTGCCGCAAGGCCTCCCGGTGAGCGGTGGCGGTGTCCAGGGCGGTTTTCAGCTGGATGCTGCTGGAGCGCAGCTGCTCCAGCTGCTCCAGCCACAGGGAAATCTCCAGCCCCCGCAGCTCGTCCCGCATCACCAGATACTTCTTGGTCTTCTCCGCCTGCACCCGCAGGGGTTCCACCTGGAGTTCCAGCTCGCCGATTTTGTCGTTGATGCGCACCAGGTTTTCCTCGGTGCGTTGGAGCTTCCGCTCCGCCTCCTCTTTGCGGTGGCGGTACTTGGAGATGCCCGCCGCCTCTTCAAAGACCTCACGCCGGTCCGAGCTCTTCACCGACAGAATTTCGTCGATCTTGCCCTGTCCGATGATGGAATAGCCCTCCCGGCCCAGACCGGTATCCATAAACAGCTCATTGATATCCCGCAGGCGGCAGGAACGGCGGTTGATGTAGTACTCACTCTCTCCGGAGCGGTAGTACCGCCGGGTCACCGCCACCTCCTGCTCCTCCAGGTCCAGCAGGTGCTGGCTGTTGTCCAGCACCAGCGTCACCTCTGCAAACCCCAGGCTCTTGCGCTTGGCGGTGCCGTCAAAGATGACATCCTCCATCTTGTTGCCCCGGAGGGTACGGGTGGACTGCTCCCCCATCACCCACCGTATGGCGTCGGCAATATTGGATTTTCCCGATCCGTTGGGGCCCACAATCACGGTGATATCGGCGCCAAAGGTCAACACCGTCTTCTCCGGAAAGGACTTAAACCCCTGAATCTCCAGCGCTTTTAAATACAATCCTCGCACCTCGCATAAAAGGTCTGCTTCGCGTCCTGCCCAATCCATGGATTCGCAAGACAATACGTATTGATTGTATCATTATTCCCCCCTTGTTGCAACTGTTTCCCCCGTTTTTTCTATTCCACGCAAAAGGGGTGGCCCCACCGGGCCACCCCTTTTTGTCTACAAATTACCGTGCGCCGTTGAATTCGTCGTAGAACCGATCGTGCACCACCTGCACCGCCCGGTCGGCATCGCAGCTGTCCACCAGCACAGAGACCTTGATCTCACTGGTGGAAATCATATTGATGTTGATGCCCGCATTGAACAGAGCCTCGAACATGGTGGCAGCCACGCCGGGGTTGTTGATCATGCCAGCGCCCACGATGGACACCTTGGCGATGTTGTCCGAGACGTCGATGTGGTCGAAGGCGATTACATCCCGATTCTCCTCCAGCAGCTTCTGAGCCAGCTCCATGTCGCTCTTGGCCACGGTGAAGCTGATATCCTTGGTCTCGCTGCGGCCAATGGACTGGAGAATGATGTCCACGTTGACGTTGTTCCGGGCCAGCAGAGAGAAGATTTTAAAGGCGATACCCGGGGTGTCCTCCAGGCCCACCAGAGCCAGACGAGCAATGTTCTTATCCTTGGCCACACCGCTGATATGAGACTTTTCCATGCGCTTGACTACCTCCTTGACTTTTGTACCGGGTGCATCGGTGAAACTGGAGAGCACCTCCAGCCTGACGTCATAGCGTTTGGCCATTTCCACCGAGCGATTGTGCAGGACCTGAGCGCCCAGGGACGCCAGCTCCAGCATCTCTTCATAAGTAATTTCTTCCAGCTTCCGGGCGTTGGGCACCAGACGGGGGTCGGCGGTGTATACGCCGTCCACGTCGGTGTAGATCTGGCACAGGTCGGCGTGGAGCACGGCTGCCAGAGCCACCGCAGAGGTGTCCGAGCCGCCCCGGCCCAGGGTGGTGATATCCCCGTGCTTGTTCAGGCCCTGGAAGCCGGTAACGATGACAATGCGCCGCTTGTCCAGCTCCTCCAGAATGCGGTCGGGCTTCACCCGCTTGATGCGGGCGTTGGTATAGCCAGAATTGGTGTGGAATCCTGCCTGCCAACCGGTGAGGGACACCACGGGGCAGCCCATCTGCTCGATGGCCATGGCGCACAAGGCGCAGGAAATCTGCTCGCCGGTGGACAGGAGCATATCCATCTCTCGGCGAGAGGGGTCGGGATTGAGCTCCAGGGCTTTCTCAATGAGATCGTCCGTGGTGTCTCCCTGGGCGGAGAGCACCACCACCACATTGTTTCCCTTTTTGTATGCGTCGGTGATGATGCGGGCCACATTGCGCACACGCTCCGCATTTGCCACCGAGGAACCTCCAAATTTTTGTACGATTAATGCCATTGCACATTCAATCCTTTCGGGCTGTATTCTGCCCTATACTATGCCGATCTGGCGGGTCAGTTGAGCACGCGGATGAGGGAGAGTACCTCCATCCCCTCCAGCTTGAAGCGAAGCTGCTGCTCCGTCATAGCCTGCTCGGTGATACCGGCGGTCTCACCGGCTGCTGCCCCGCTGCGAGCTAGCAGCTTGATCTCGCCCACGTGGGTGCGAAGAGCGTCCGCCCCTGCCTGAACCCGCACGTAAAAGCGGCTGGCCAGCTCGTCGGTGCCGCACAGCGTCTGGTCATCGCCCTGCTCCCAGGTGATGGGGGGACGGGCCCCCTTAGAGCGGGCAATGTCCATCACATCCGCCACCACAGCGGAGGCGGTGGGCAGCTTGCCAGCGCCGGGGCCGTAGAACATGACCTCGCCCACAGCGTCTCCTTTCACCAGCACCGCATTGAACACATCCTCTACGCCTGCCAGGGGGTGGCTGCCATCCACCAGATGGGGCGCCACATAGGCACACACCCGTCCGTCCGGCTGGCGTAGCGCCCGGCCCAGCAGCTTGATCTTCTTGCCTGCACCGTCGGCATAGTCCACATCCGCCAGGGTGATACCAGTGATGCCCTCGGTGGGCACCAGCTGGGGGTCCACATTCTTGCCGAAAGACAGATCCGCCAAAATGCAGATTTTCCGGCAGGCGTCATAGCCCAGGATATCCGCCGACGGGTCCCGCTCGGCATATCCATTCTCCTGGGCCTCCTTCAAGGCCGCCTCAAAGGAGAGCCCCGCCCCGATCATCCGGGTGAGGATATAGTTGGTGGTACCGTTGAGGATACCGCAGACCTCCTCCATCTGGTTGGCCGCCAGACACATGGTCAAGGGGCGAATGATGGGAATGCCACCGCCCACGCTGGCCTCAAAGAGGTAGCACACGCCCTTCTCCTGAGCCAGTCGGGTGAGCTCCAGCCCGTGACAGGCCACCAGCTCCTTGTTGGAGGTCACCACGTGCTTGCCTGCGCTCAGAGCCCGCTGGGTGAAGTTCAAAGCCACCGTGGCTCCGCCGATGGTCTCCACCACCACGGACACCTCCGGGTCCTCCTCGATCACCGAAAAGTCCTTCACAAAGGTACCGCCATAGGGCGACTGGTCAAAGTCCCGCACGTCCAAGATGTACTTGACCTGTACCTCGTCCCCTACACTGCGGGCGATGGCATCTTTATTTTGACACAGCACCTGAGCCACTCCGGACCCCACGGTGCCGTAGCCCAAGATCGCTACTTTTACCATGTTGTTCACCTCGTTCACTTGTCTTATCCGGCCAGCACTTCACAACGCAGCACTTCCGGCAAATCCCGCAAGGTGGCCAGCAGATCTTCCAGCTCCATGCTCAACCCCGAAGTCTCCAGACCCAAAGTCACCGCCGCAGACTCGCCGCCCGGGATGGCCTGATTGATGGTGAGGACATTGCCCCCCCAATCTGCAAACATATTCAGCACGCCGGAAAGTGCTCCCGGCCGATTGCGCAGCAGGATCTGGATGGTGACAATCCGACCGTGGAGCATATCCCGAAACGGACGTACTGCATCCTTATATTTGTAAAACGCACTGCGGCTGATGCCCACCCGCTGGGTGGCGGCATTCACCGTCTGTGCCTCGCCGGTCTCCAGCAACCGCTTGGCCTCCGCCACCTTCAAATAGATCTCCGGCAATGCGGATGCCTCCACAATGAAATACCTGGGTCTCTGCGACATACATGGATCCTCCTTTTGCTAAGCACATCGCTAATGTCTTTCCATTGTGGTCTATTGTATCACGCAGATGGACAGATGGCAATTTTCTTTTCCTAACATTTTGCACAAAATTATTCCATATGTTTACATGTTTTTGCACGTAATGAGAAAACATGCACAAACAGACTGCCAAAAGCCTCATGCCGATGTAAGAAGAATAGCTGATCTTGCATATATAAAAGGCCCTCGGCAGAGTTTTCCCGCCCGTGGGGGCGGGAAAATCAATCAAAATCCGTTTTTTCCGGGGACATGCGCATCGGAAAAAACACTTCTCAGCCCGCCAGTGTGGAATTGGGTCGCCCTTTGACCCAATTATGCATGCAGCGGGCTGCATCCTTTCGAGAAAATGCTGGCATTTTCGAGAAGCGTGTCGAACTTTTCGACACGCTGAAAAAAGACTCCCCGGACCATCCGGGGAGTCTTTTCTACTGAGCAATATCAGGATTCCGGCTCCTGCGACGCGCTGGGCTTGGGGTCCTCATTTCCCTCGTCTCCGGGCTTCTGCGAGGCCGACGGGTCCGTGGGCTCTTGCGAGGTGGAGGGCTCGGGGTCAGTGGGTGTGCCGCTGTTGTGCACCGTGCACTGGCCGTTGCCTTGCACCGTGGACAGTAAGGCACCAGCATCCAGGATTGTGGCTCCGGACTCATTGTTCCGGGAGTAGTCCACAAAGGTCACGGTCCGGACAGAGCTGGAAGGACAGTAGGGTCCAGCCAGATGATAGCCCCCAGAGGCAGAGCCCTCGGTGCAGATGTCCACGGCCACATGGCAGGAACAGTACTGGCTGGGCACATCGCTGCTGAGCAGGGTCATGTTCTGAACCCGGCTGCCCCGGACATCCATGGAGCAGTTGTCGGTGGCCAGCTTTCCGCAGTCCTTGCAGATGCTCACCGTCACCACGCCAGAGGGCTGGGTGAATTCCTCTCTGGGCAGGTCCTCATGGACACGGCTCATGACCTTCTGCCACAGAATGGTGGACGGGCTGGGCCACATGTCGCCGATGCTCTCGCTGTTGGGATAGCCGATCCACACCGCAGCGGTGTAGTGCTTGGTGTAGCCCGCGAACCACTGGTCGTTGGCGGCATCGGTGGTACCCGTCTTACCGGCCACCAGCTGGCCGGAAATGCGGGCAGCGGTACCGGTACCACTGCTGACTACGTTGGTGAGCAGCTGGTTCATATAATAGGTAGTGCGCTGATCCAAGATATACTCGGTGGAGGGCTTGTTGTCGATGAGCACTTTCCCATCGTGGTCCTTCACCGTCAGGTACGTGGTGGCCTCAGTAAAAGCACCGTCCCGGGGGAAGGTGGCATAGGCAGCGGCCATCTCAAAGGTGGAGATACCCTTGGTCAGACCACCCACAGCCAGCTGGCTGTATCCCAGGTCCGTCTTCACCTCGCCGTTCTCCAGCACCATTTCATCCACCATCGTGGAGATCTTGAACTTCTCCGTCATATATTCGTAGGAGGTCTGGAAGCCCAGCTTCTCCAGCACGTTGGCGGAGACGGTGTTGATGGACTGGGTGACACCCTCCAGCACCGTGGTCAGGCCTCGATACTTGAGCGGATAGTTCTTCAGCCAATAGGAGCCCATCCAACGGGGCACATCGTCGGTGACGGTATTGGGGGTGATAAGGTGCTCATTGATGGCCGGGGCGTACACAGCCAAAGGCTTGATGGACGAACCGGGCTGACGCACCGTATCCGTAGCGTAGCTCCAGCCCCGGTTGATGGTCTTTTCGCCCACGTCGCCGCCAATGGCCACCACGTAGCCCGTGGTGTTGTCCACCACGGTGATGCCGGACTTCATCTCCTGGCCCGAGCTGGAGATATAATTGAGGTTGCTCTTGTCGTTGTATACCTCGTCCACAGCCGCCTGAACCTCCGGGTCATAGGGCACAACGATCTCCAGACCGCCGCTGTACACCATCTTGGTGACGACCTCATAGGATAGGCCAGTCTGTTCCATCAGGTCCTCGGTGACCTCGTCAATCACCGCCTCCACGTACCAGGAGTAGATGGTCTTGGTGCTGGTGTTGGCGTTGTTGTACTCCTCTTTCTTCTCCTCGTCCCAGTCGGAACGGAACACCAGCTCTTCGGCCTTGGCCTGGTCCCGGGTCTCTGCGCTGATGGCCTTGTCCCCCAGCACATCATCTTTGGCCATCTGGTCCAAAATCAGCTCCTGACGTGCCTTGTTGTAGTCCCGGGCCGTCCACACGGTGCCCTCGTCAAAGCTGTTCTTCGCTCCGCACTCGGAACACACATCATCCTTGGTCAGAGAGTACTCACCGCAGTTGGTGCACTTATAGCGGGTAACCTCCAAGGTGGAGTAGGGGCTATACAGAGAGGGGTTGTTGGTGATACCAGCCAGGCTGGCGCACTCGGCCAGAGACAGCTCGGACACGTCCTTGCCAAAGTACATCTGAGAGGCAGACTGTACGCCGTAGCATCCCTGACCCAGGAAGATCTCATTGAGATAGTAGGTGATGATATCTTCCTTGGTGTAGTTCTTCTCCAACTCCAGAGCGGTGAAGATCTCCAGAATCTTACGCTTGACGGTGACGTCATCGTAATCGGTGATGTTCTTCACCAGCTGCTGGGTCAAGGTGGAACCGCCAAAGGTGTTTCTCATGCCGATGAACATGTTCACAAAGGCGCCGGCGGTACGGTACCAGTCCACACCGTTGTGCTCCCAGAACCGCTTATCCTCCACAGCTACCACTGCATTGACAAGGTCCTGGGGAATTTCATCATAGTCCACCCATTGGCGGTTTTCTGCGCCCACCAAGGTTTGCAGTTCCACCAGTTGACCGTTGTCATCCTCGTACTTGATGACAGAGTTCTCGTTGATGGTGTAGGCGGACAGGTCTAGCTTGGCCTCGGGAATGATGACATTGGTGATATACACCGCAGCATAACAGGCCATGAACGCACTGGTGACGATGCCGATGAGCAGCAGGGTCCCCAGCACCTTTCCCACACGCAGGGCAATTTCTGACCGCTTGGTGGGTGCCTTCTTACGGGGCTGGTGGGGACTCCCCTCCCCGCTTCTCTCCGGACTTGCTCCACGGGTCTGGGATGTGTCGTGCCGACGCCTGGGTCCACGTTCCGAAGAGGGTCGATTTCGATTCATCTCTGACATAATGGGTACCTCCGATGTATTGGGGCGCAATGCGCCCAACTCGTCTTCCTTTTTCATTCTTCTATAACTTATTTCCGTCAAAATACGATATTTTTCAGCACATTCTTCTGGAATTTTTTGCTTATACACCGAATTGACTCATGATATTATAGCACACACACCCTGCTTTGTCCACCCTGCCCCCGGAGCGCCCCGGAAGCTTCGATTTTCTTTTCTCAATTCTCCCCCTTGCATTTTCGCCCCGTTGCAGTTACAATAAAGCCAGCGAAAGACATTCGCCCGAAAACGCCCTAAGGAGGACTTATAGGCATGAGCGAAGAATACGGACCTGATTTCGTCACCGTCACCGATGAGGACGGCAACGAATTTGAATTGGAACATCTGGGCACACTGGAGTATCGGGACAACACCTACATGGCCTTTGTCCCTGCTGACATGGACGAGGATGACGAGGACTTCGGCCTGATTCTCCTGCGCGTGGCTGAGGAGAACGGGGAGCAGATCCTGGCTGACATTGACGATCAGGAGGAGCTGGACCAAGTCTACGAGCAGTTTATGACTCAGCTGTTCAACGAGGACGACGAGGACGCCCAGTAACCTTTTGTAATGAATCCCTGCCTTGTCTCGTGACTACCTTTTTAAAACCCACATCTTTTAAACGGGATGTCCCCTCATCTGGCGGATCGCAGGCCTCCCGGACCTCTTCGGAGTGTTTGGACGTTGGAAGTGAGGAAACCAGATGGAGACAACCCACCTGCATTTGCGTGCAGGTTTTTAATTGGGTGGCACGGCTATGGCGGGGTCCTTTGATGACTCAGGCGATGCAGAGCGAATCTGCATCGCCTTTTTCCTTGTGACAATTTCCGATTTTTTCTTGCATACGCCAGCCCCACGTGGTATAATATGCCCGTTCGGCACATCTCTCAGACGTGGTGTGCCGTTCTTCCCACCGGGGATACCACTGAATACTGAGAGGATTGATACCATGAGTGCATCCAGAGAGAAGAAGCAACGCCAAACCGTTGCCCCTTCCGACAAGAACTCCAAAGCCTATTCCGAACAAGCTGCCTACAAGCGTAAGGTGCGCACCTACACCGCCATCGGTGTTGTGGTGGCCATCCTGGTAGCTGCCCTGATTACTTGGAACTCCGGCTTCTTCCAGCGCCGTGCCACTGCCGCCACCATTGGTGACACCAAGGTGAGCGTCTCCGAGCTGGGTTACTATTATTATAACATCCGTTACATGTACGCCTACTACTACGGCGCCGTGGACCCCAACACCCCCGACAACGAGCAGATGTATGATGAGGAAGAGGGCAAGACCTACCGCGACTTCTTCCTGGAGTCCGCCCTGAGCCAGGCTCAGAACGACAAGGCTCTGTATGACGCCGCTGTGGCGGCCGGTTACTCCAAGTCCGACATTCAGGAGGACCTGGACGAGCGCATCGACTCCACCAAGAGCGCTGCCAAGACCTCTGCTGTCTCCTACAAGGCTTACATCCAGTCCATGTATGGTCAGTACATCACCCCCAGCGTCTATGAGGACCTGGAAGCCCGCTCTCTGCTGGCCACCAAGTACTACAACGACGTCTACACCGACACCAAGGAGTCCTTCAGCGAGACCGATCTGGAGGATTACTACAACGAGCACAAGGACGACGCCGATACCTTCAAGTACTCCTACCTCTACTTCAAGGCTGACGAGGTGGAGGAGACCGATGACGAGGGCAACACCCTGAGCAACGACGAGATCTCCAAGCTGAAGGAGGAGGCCATGGCCGCCGCCAAGACCAAGGCTGACGAGGCTCTGGCCGCTTACCAGGAGGGCACCGATGTGGCCAAGCTCATCTCCGAGACCTCTCCCAGCAACTCCGCTGACCACACCACTGTGGTGGGCGCCTCCTCCCTGTCCAGCATCTACAAGGACAAGCTGCTGGAGCTGGAGAAGGACCAGGGCGCCGTGGTGGAGAACACCGACGCCGGCTACTACGTGGTGATCTTCCACGACCGCTACCAGGACAAGACCACTCCCGCCACCATCCGTGACATCCTCATCAAGGCTGAGACCACCACCGACGAGGATGGCAACACTGAGGCTCCCACCCAGGAGGCCTGGGACGCCGCCAAGGCCAAGGCTGAAGAGGTCATGGCCAAGTGGGAAGAGAGCGACAAGACCGCTGAGGCCTTCGGCAAGCTGGCTGAGGAGTACTCCGCAAGCTCCACTGCTTCCAACGGCGGTGTTACCACCGGCGTGAAGTCCGGCACCCTCAACGACGATCGGAACAGCTGGCTGTTTGAGGAAGAGCGTGCCACGGGTGACGTGACCATGGTCCAGCACCAGGACAACCCCGATTCCACCTCCGCCTACTTCGGCTACCACATCACCTACTTCCAGGAGTGGGAAGAGGAGTCTTGGAAGCAGACCGTCCGTTCCGCTCTCACCACCGACGCTATGACCGACTGGTCTGACGAGCTGCTGGGCAGCGACACCTACGCCACCGCTCTGGCTGACGGTGCCAAGTACTTTGGCTACTAATTCCACTTGATTTTCAAATTTCCCCGGCGTATCCTAATACGCCGGGGAAATTTTAGACTGTCAATCAAGCGAACGTCTAGCAAAAAGTTCTGATTGTATTGCATAGACAAAAGCCCTCGGCAGAGTTTTCCCGACTACAGGCGGGAAAATAAATTCAAATCCGTTTTTTCCGAGGACATGCGCATCGGAAAAAACACTTCTCAGCCCGCCAGTGTGGAATTGGGTCGTTCTTTGACCCAATTATGCACGCAGCGGGCTGCATTTTCTCTCAAAAATGCTGGCATTTTTGAGAAAGGAGGCAAACTGACATGGAAGACCAATTCATTCGAACCCGTATGCTGTTGGGAGATGCCGCCATGGAGCGGCTACAGCACAGCCACGTGGCTGTGTTCGGCCTGGGCGGCGTGGGCAGCTGGTGTGCCGAAGCCCTGTGCCGGTCCGGGGTGGGTGAACTGACCCTCATTGATCTGGACGATCTGTCCGTGAGCAACATCAACCGCCAGGCCTTCGCCCTCCACTCCACCGTAGGGATGAAAAAAGCGGAGGCTGCTGCCCTCCGCTTAGCTGATATCTCTCCCACCTGCCAGCTCCACCCCATGGCCGCCCGATATGAGGCCCAGACCCGAGAGGAATTTTTCCAGCACTCCTATGACTGTATCGTGGATGCCATTGACCTGGTGTCCTGCAAGCTGGACCTCATCGAGACCGCCCATGCCCGGAATATCCCCATCATCTCCGCCATGGGCACTGGCAACAAGCTGGACGCTCAGCAGCTGCGCATTGCAGACCTGTCCAAGACTGAGGGCTGTCCCCTGGCCCGGGTGGTGCGAAAAGAATTGAAAGCCCGGGGGATTCTCCACCACCCTGTGGTGTTCTCCCCCGAGCTTCCCTCTCGTGCCCACGACGGGACGGAGACGCCTCCGCCTGGCCGCCGTTCCATTCCTGCCAGCTCCATGTGGGTGCCCGCCAGCGCAGGCCTGTTGCTGGCCCAGTGGGTGATCTCCTATCTCACCGACGAGAAAACCGCTCACTGACCCGCCGGACCACCCAGCTGGCCAGGATACCACAGCAGGTTCCAATCACCGCACCCGTCAACACATCGGTGGGGAAATGCACCCCCACATACAGACGGGACAACCCCATCAGGGCCGCAGCCACCAGGGCTGCGGCCTTTGCCCATTTGGGCTTCACGGTGAGAAACAGCGCCACGCCAAAGGCAAAGGCCGCCGTGGTGTGTCCAGACGGAAAGGAATTGGGGTCAGAACTGGTGACCAGGCACATAAAGTCCTCCATGACCACCCAGGGCCGTGGCCGGGTGATCAGCGGCTTGATGGTCAGGTTGGTCACCACCGCCCCAAACGCCAAGGCGGTCAATGCGGTAGCTCCTGCCTTTCTGGTCTGTCGAAAGGCCAACAGCAGCAGGGCCACGGCGATAAAGCACAGGCCGCCATTGCCCAGATTGGTGTAGAACATCACCAGGGGGTCCAACCAGGCCATGCGCAGGTGTTGGGCAATCCACCACAGGGCCCCCTCGTCCAATTGTTGTATCAACTCCAGCACAGTGGTACTCCTTCCCTTGACCCAAGGGTCAAGCCTATTGTATAATTGTTCCTGTAAGACAAAATATGGTCTATTCTACTGTATTTTGTCCAGACTTGCAAGAAGATTTCCATGTGATCTTTTGAGGTGAGTGTCATGAAGCAAATTCTCTGCCTGTCCCACACCCCATGGCAGGCTCGCCCCAACCGCACCCAGCAGCTGCTGGCCCGACTCAGCGACATCCAAATTCTCTTTTTTGAGCCTCCCGTCCCCCGTGGGATGCCGAGCCCCAAGCAGGGCCGCAAGATGCGCCCCCATATTACCGTGTATACCCTTCCCGCTCCCATGTTCGCCCGATGGAATCACCCTTCCATGCAGCGGCGAGATGAGCAGCGCTGCGCCAACTTTATGGAAAAGGTCCTGATTCACCACCATTTTCGGGAGCCGGTGTTGTGGTGCACCAGTCCAGAACAGACCGTTCATCTGGACCAGTTGGCATACAGCGGCCTGGTGTACGACTGCTACCGGGAGTGGGACGAGAACTATCTGGACGAAGAGAGCGATTTGACCTGCCACGCCGACGTGGTGTTTGCCGCCTCTCCTGGATTGGTCCAGCGCCTCTCCCCCTGCAACGACAGCGTGCACCTGCTGCCCAACGGGGTCAACGACCGCATGTTCACCCGCCCCGGACTCACGGTGCCCCTCTGTCTCTCCCAGCTGCCCTCCCCCATTCTGGGCCGGGTGGGAGATATCAACGGCCGGATCGAGCTGGAGCCCATGCTCCGGGCCGCCCACACCCATCCGGAGTGGACCTTCCTGCTCATGGGCCGGGTCACCCCCACGGTGCGCAGCCGCCTGCGCCGCTATCCCAACATCGTCCTGGCCGGGCCTGTCAACCCGGTGGAGTTGCCCGACTACCTGTTCGCCTGCGACGTGCTCTTTGACCTCTTCCACGCCGACACCAAAGGCAGCGATATCATCCCCCCTCGCATGTATGAATATCTGGCCTCAGGAAAGCCCATTGTCACCATGATTGACCCCGATCAGGTGGAGCCCTTCCCCGATGTGGTGTACACCGCCTACGATTCCGCCGGATTTGTGCGCCGTTGCTGCCGGGCACTGGAGGAGGAGTCCTCCCTGGCTGCCCCTCGCAGACAGAACTATGCCCGCAACGCCTCCTGGGCCAGCCGCGCCAAGGACGCCCTGGAAATTCTGGACCGGGCCGGGTTATTCTAACCAGCCCTTATAGAATCCGCAGGCAATCCATTGTGTAAGCTAACGAAAAAAATTTTATACCTTGATTTTCCCCCTCGTTTGTGTATAGAATAAAGATACTTTTTGTAGAGAGGTGTTGCCCTGTGAAGGCCGAGCATTTTTCTGTTGCATCTGGCATGTCTCAGGGCATCTCTGCGTCCAAATTCCGTCCATAATCCAAACAGGCCGACTACAAGTGCGTGGTTGGCCTGTTTGATTTTTGGCATGCGTTTTGTAAAGGAGAATGGAACAATGAGTAAAAAAGTTGCAGTTATCATGGGTTCTGACTCGGATTGGCCCGTGGTGAAAGGTGCCTGTCAACAGCTTGCCCACTATGGCATTCCCTACGAGGCCCACATCATGAGCGCCCACCGCACGCCCGCCCAGGCCGCTGAGTTTGCCCGCTCCGCCCGTCAAAACGGCTTTGGCGTGATCATCTGCGCTGCCGGAATGGCCGCTCACCTGGCCGGCGCTTTCGCCGGAAATTCCACCCTCCCCGTCATCGGAATCCCCCTCAAGGGCGGCGCTGTGGACGGTCTGGACGCTCTGCTGGCCACGGTCCAGATGCCCAGCGGCATCCCCGTAGCCACCGTGGCCCTCAACGGCGCCAAGAACGCCGCTGTGCTGGCCGCCCAGATCCTGGCTGTCACCGACGACGAGCTGGCCTCCCGTCTGGACGCTGACCGGGACATCATGGCCGCTCAGATCGCCGCCAAGGAAGACAAGCTCCAGCAGGAACTGGCTGAACTGTAATTTCATTCACTTTGAGATAGAGAAAGGACGATTTATCATGAATAAACTGGAACAGCTGTATGAAGGAAAGGCCAAGAAGGTGTTCGCCACCGAGAACCCCGACATCGTGATCGTCTCCTACAAGGACGACGCCACCGCCTTTGACGGCGCCAAGAAGGGCACCATCCTGGGCAAGGGCGCCATCAACAACCAGATGAGCAACTTCCTCATGTCCCAGCTGGAAAAGGCCGGCGTCCCCACCCACCTGGTGGAGGAGCTCAACGAGCGTGAGACCGCCGTGAAGAAGGTTTCCATCGTCCCCCTGGAGGTCATCATCCGCAACATCTCCGCCGGTTCCTTCGCCAAGCGCTACGGCGTGGAAGAGGGCATTGTGTTCGACCAGCCCACCATCGAGTTCTCCTACAAGAACGACGACCTCCACGACCCCCTCATCAACGACTACCACGCTGTGGCTCTGAAGCTGGCCACCTGGGAGGAGATCGAGCAGATCAAGACCTACGCCTTCGCCGTCAATGAGTTCTTGAAGAAGACTCTGGCCGAGTGCGGCGTGACCCTGGTGGACTTCAAGCTGGAGTTCGGCAAGACCTCCGACGGCACCATCGTCCTGGCCGACGAGATCAGCCCCGACACCTGCCGCTTCTGGGACTCCAAGACCGGCGAGAAGCTGGATAAGGACCGTTTCCGTCGCGACCTGGGCAACGTGGAGGGCGCTTATCAGGAGATGAGCCGCCGCCTCATGGGCAAGTAATTTACTAGGAGGAACAGCATGGGAGGCTTTTTTGGCGCCGTCTCTAAGCGGGACGTAACTCTTGATATCTTTTTCGGCGTGGACTACCACTCTCACCTGGGCACTCGTCGGGGCGGCATGATCATTCATGACGCCGCCGACGGCTTCCAGCGTCAGATCCACTCCATTGAAAACACCCCCTTCCGCACCAAGTTCGAGAAGGATCTCCACGACTTCCACGGCTGCAGCGGCATCGGCTGCATCAGCGACACCGACCCCCAGCCCCTGCTGGTTCGCTCCCACCTGGGTCTGTACGCCATCACCACCGTGGGCGTCATCACCAACACCGACCAGCTGGTGGCAGAGCATTTTTCTGAACCCGGCCACCAGTTCATGGCCATGAGCTCCGGCAAGGTCAACTCCACCGAGCTCACCGCCGCCCTCATCAACCAGAAAACCAACCTCATTGACGGTATCCGCAACGCCCAGGAGCTCATTGAAGGGTCCATGACCCTTCTCATCCTCACTGAGCACGGCGAGATCATCGCCGCCCGGGACCGTCTGGGCCGTCTGCCCGTCCTCATCGGCAAGGGCCCCGAGGGCCACTGCGTATCCTTCGAGTCCTTCGCCTACCACAAGCTGGGCTATGAGGACGCCTACGAGCTGGGCCCCCGTGAAATTGTCCGGGTCACTGCCGACGGCTTTGAGACCCTGGTCCCCGCGGGCGACGAGATGAAAATCTGTGCCTTCCTGTGGACCTACTACGGCTACCCCAACTCCAACTACGAGGGGGTCAATGTGGAGGTCATGCGCTACCGCAACGGCGAGATCATGGCCCGGGACGAAGAGGCCCGAGGCGTGCAGCCTGACGTGGACTTCGTGGCCGGTGTGCCCGACTCTGGCGTGCCCCACGCCATCGGCTACGCCAACAAAAGCGGCAAGCAGTTTGCCCGTCCCTTCGTGAAATACACCCCCACCTGGCCCCGCTCCTTCATGCCCGCCAACCAGGAAGTGCGCAACCAGGTGGCCAAGATGAAGCAGATTCCTGTGCCCGAGCTCATTCAGGACAAGAAGCTTCTCTTCGTGGACGACTCCATCGTCCGTGGCACCCAGCTGCGGGAGACCGTGGACTTCCTCTACGAGTCCGGGGCCAAGGAAGTGCACATGCGCTCCGCCTGCCCCCCCATCATGTACAGCTGCAAGTATCTGAACTTCTCCCGGGGCAACTCCGACATGGACCTGCTGGCCCGTCGCACCATCCAGGAGCTGGAGGGCGACGAGGGTCAGAAGCATCTGGAGGAGTACGCCGACGCCAACACCGAGCGTGGCCAGTGCATGCTCAAGTCCATCTGTGAAAAGATGGGCTTTGACTCCCTGGGCTATCAGTCCCTGGACGGCCTGCTGGAGTCCATCGGTCTGGACCGGGATAAGGTGTGCACCTACTGCTGGAACGGAAAGGAGTAACTTTCATGAATCATTCTGACTCTCACTCTGCCTCCTACGCCGCTGCCGGCGTGGACGTCACCGCCGGATATGAGGCGGTGCGCCGCATCAAGCCCATGGTGGAATCCACCTACATCCCCGGGGTCATGGGTACCCTGGGCGGCTTTGGCGGCATGTTTGCCCCCGACCTGAATGGCATGAAGAAGCCCGTGCTGGTGTCCGGCACCGACGGCGTGGGCACCAAGCTGAAGCTGGCGTTCCTCATGGACAAGCACGACACCGTGGGCATCGACTGCGTGGCCATGTGTGTCAACGACATCATCTGCGGCGGCGCCATGCCCCTGTTCTTCCTGGACTACATCGCCTGCGGCAAGAACGACCCCGCCCGCATCGCTGACATCGTCACCGGCATCACCGAGGGCTGCCGCCAGGCTGGCTGCGCCCTGGTAGGCGGTGAGACCGCCGAGATGCCCGGCTTCTACCCCGTGGACGAGTATGACCTGGCTGGGTTCTCCGTTGGCATGGTGGACGAAGAGAAGATCATCGACGGCAAGTCCCTGGCCGAGGGCGACGTACTCATCGGTCTGGCCTCCTCCGGCGTACACTCCAACGGCTTCTCTCTGGTTCGTAAGGTCTTCGACGTGGAGCACGCCGACCTGAAGACCCCCATGGACGAGCTGAATGGCAAGAGCCTGGGCGAGGCCCTGCTGGAGCCCACCCGCATCTATGTCAAGGCCGTGAAGGCCGTGCTGAGCGCTGGCGTGGATGTCCACGCTGTCAGCCACATCACCGGCGGCGGCTTCTATGAGAATGTGCCCCGCATGATGGTGGACGGCCTCACCGCCCAGATCAAGCTGGATTCCTTCCCCACCCTGCCCATCTTCTCCCTCATCCAGAAGGCGGGCAACATCCCCGCCCGGGATATGTACAACACCTTCAACATGGGCATCGGCATGATTCTGGCCGTCCCCTCCGCCCAGGCTCAAGCCGCTCTGGATGCCCTGGCCGCAGCTGGCGAGACCGCCTACCAGATCGGCAGTGTGGTGGCTGGCGAGGCTGGCGTGGAGCTGGTGTAATCCATGGGAACACGTATTGCCGTTTTGGTGTCCGGCGGCGGCACCAACCTGCAAGCCCTCATTGATGCCCAGGCCCGGGGTGAGCTGGGCGGCGGCACCATTGCCGCCGTCATCTCCTCCAAGGCCGGGGTATACGCCTTGGAACGGGCGGAGAAGGCGGGGATTCCCCACTATGTCATCCCCCGCAAGGAGTATCCCTCCAACCAGGCCATGACCCAGGCGCTGGTGGCCAAGCTCCGTGAGCTGGACATTGACCTGGTGGTGCTGGCAGGCTTTATGATCATTCTCACCGAAGAGATGGTGCAGGCCTACCCCAACGCCATCTTGAACGTCCACCCCGCTCTCATCCCCTCCTTCTGCGGAGAGGGCTGCTACGGTCTCCACGTCCACGAGAAGGCCCTGGAGTACGGGGTGAAGGTGTCCGGTGCCACCGTCCACTTTGTCTCCGAGGAGTGCGACGGCGGCCCCATCGTGCTGCAAAAAGCCGTGGCTGTGGAGGAGGGGGACACCCCCGAGACCTTGCAGCGCCGCATCATGGAGCAGGCCGAGTGGCACATCCTGCCCCAGGCCGTCTCCCTGTTCTGCCAAGATCGGCTCCATGTAGAGGGCCGAGTGGTCCACATTCTGCCCCCGCAAGCTTGACAAAGGCGCTCAGGACATGATACAGTTAATAGGCTATATGACTGACGGAAGTGGGTTGACCACAGGGAGTATAGCCGTAGAAATGCCGACCGTCTGGGCGCACCTATTTTGTGGATAGGTGCGCCCTTTTTCTTTGACCAACACTTTGAGGAGGTACCACTATGACAACTTTGGATCTGTGCCAGGAGCTGTCCCGCAACCCCTACCCCGGCCGAGGCATCGTGCTGGGCCGCACCGCTGACAACAAGCATGCGGTGATCGCCTACTTCATCATGGGCCGCAGCGAAAACAGCCGCAACCGCATCTTCGAGGAGACGGACGACGGCATCCGCACCCGGGCCTATGACGAGAGCAAGATGACCGATCCCTCCCTGATCATCTATCACCCCGTGCGCCAGGTGGGCGAGGACACCATTGTCACCAACGGCGACCAGACCGACACCATCCAGCAGGGCCTGCTGGCTGGCAAGACCTTTGCCGAGTCCCTGCGCTCCCGCTGCTTCGAGCCCGATCCCCCCAACTACACCCCTCGCATCTCCGGTCTGCTCCTCAAGGACGGAAGCTACAAGCTGTCCATTCTCAAGTCCGCCTACGGCAACCCCGATTGCAACCTGCGCTACTTCTACGAGTACGACGCGCCCCTGCCCGGCACCGGACACTTCATCCACACCTATCAGGAGAACCTGGACCCCCTGCCCTCCTTTGAGGGTGAGCCCCGTCTGGTGGCCATCACCGCCCCTGATGCCGAGACTCTGGCTGGGGACCTGTGGCTGTCCCTCAACGACGAGAACAAGGTCTCCCTCTTCGTCCGCTACATCGACCTGGAGACCGGGGACTGTGAGACTTCCATCATCAACAAACACTGGGAGGTTTAAATCATGCGCGAACTGGAACTGAAATACGGCTGTAACCCCAATCAAAAGCCCGCCCGCATCTACATGGACGAGGGTGAGCTGCCCATCACCGTCCTCAACGGCAAGCCCGGCTACATCAACTTCATGGACGCCCTCAACTCCTGGCAGCTGGTGAAGGCCCTGAAGAAGGCCACCGGCCTGCCCGCCGCCGCCTCCTTCAAGCACGTCTCCCCTGCCGGTGCCGCTCTGGGCACCCCCCTCACCGAGGTGGAGAAGCAGATCTACTTCGCCGACGGTTTTGACACTTCCCCCATCGCCTGCGCCTACATCAAGGCCCGCGGCGCGGACCGTCTGTGCTCCTACGGCGACTGGGCCGCCCTGTCCGACGTGTGCGACGAGGCCACCGCCCGGTTCCTGGCCATGGAGGTCTCCGACGGCATCATCGCCCCCGGCTACACCGACGAGGCCCTGGCCATTCTCAAGACCAAGAAGAAGGGCAACTACAACGTGGTGCAGATTGACCCAAACTACGAGCCCGCCCCCATTGAGACCCGCCACATCTACGGCATCACCTTCCAGCAGGGCTACAACAACTTCGAGATCAACGAGAGCCTGCTGGACAACATCGTCACCGAGAACAAGGAGCTGCCTGAGGCCGCCCGCCACGACCTGCTGCTGGCCCTGCTGACTCTGAAGTACACCCAGTCCAACTCCGTGTGCTACGTCAAGAACGGCCAGACCATCGGCGTGGGGGCCGGCCAGCAGAGCCGCATCCACTGCACCCGTCTGGCTGGCTCCAAGGCGGACAACTGGATGCTGCGTCAGCACCCCAAGGTCCTGGGCCTCCAGTTTGTAGACAACATCCGCCGTCCCAACCGGGACAACGCCATTGACGTGTACATCTCCGACGAGTACGAGGATGTGCTGGCCGAGGGCGTGTGGCAGGAGACCTTCAAGGTCAAGCCTGAGCCCCTGACCCGGGAGGAGAAAAAGGCCTGGATTGCCCAGATGCACGGTGTGTCCGTGGGCTCCGACGCCTTCTTCCCCTTCGGCGACAACGTGGAGCGGGCCCGCAAGTCCGGCGTGGAGTACATCGCCCAGCCCGGCGGCTCCATCCGGGACGACAACGTCATTGAAACCTGCAACAAGTATGGAATCGTCATGGCCTTCACCGGCATGCGCCTGTTCCACCACTAAGAGGAGGGTCAACCCATGAGAGTACTCGTAGTGGGCAGCGGCGGCCGGGAGCACGCCATCTGCTGGAAGCTGGCCCAGTCCCCCAAGGTCACCGAGCTGTTCTGCGCCCCCGGCAACGGCGGCATCGCCCAGGTGGCCACCTGCGTGGATGTCAAGGCCACCGACGTGCCCGGCATGGTGGCTTGGGCCAAGGAACACCACATGGATTTCGTCATGGTGGCCCCCGACGATCCCCTGGCCATGGGCATGGTGGACGCTCTGGAGGAGGCGGGCATTCCCGCCTTCGGCCCCCGGGCCAACGCCGCCATCATTGAGGCCAGCAAGGCCTTCTCCAAGGAGCTGATGGCCAAATATCACATCCCCACCGCCGCCTATGCCACCTTCACCCAGCTGGACAAGGCCCTGGCCTACATCGAGGAGCAGGGCGCTCCCATCGTGGTGAAGGCCGACGGCCTGGCCCTGGGCAAGGGCGTGGTGGTAGCCTCCACCGTGGAGGAGGCCAAGCAGGCCGCCACCGAGATGATGGCAGACAAGAAGTTCGGCGAGTCCGGCTCCACGGTGGTCATCGAGGAGTGCATGGTGGGCCCCGAGGTCACCGTACTGGCCTTTGCCGACGGCAAGCACGTGGTCCCCATGCCTGCCAGCCAGGACCACAAGCGAGCCTTTGACGGCAACCAGGGCCCCAACACCGGCGGTATGGGCGCCATCTCTCCCCCGCCCCAGTACACCCCTGAGATTGCCAAGCAGTGCATGGAGGAGATCTTCCAGCCCACCATTGACGCCCTCCAGGCGGAGGGCCGCCCCTTCCACGGGGTCATCTACTTCGGCCTCATGCTCACCCCCAAGGGTCCCCGGGTGGTGGAGTACAACGCCCGCTTCGGTGACCCCGAGTGCCAGGTGGTGCTCTCCCTGCTGGACACCGATTTGATGGACGTGCTCCAGGCCTGTGTGGACGGCACTCTGGACCAGCTGGACATCCAGTGGAAGAAGGAGGCCGGGTGCGTGCTGGTGCTGGCCTCCGGTGGCTATCCTCTGGACTACAAAAAGGGATATCCCATCTCCGGGCTGGAGGAGGCCGGTAAGACCTCCGTGGTATTCCACGCTGGTACCGCCCTGAAAGACGGCCAGTATGTCACCAACGGTGGCCGAGTATTGGGCGTCACCACCACCGCCCCCACCCTGGAAGAGGCCATTTCCAACGCCTATGAGGCAGGCAAGCACATCTCCTTCACCGACATGCACTTCCGCACCGACATTGGACACGCATTTTAAGGAGCGTTTTCTATGATTACCTTGGCCCAGCGCATCACAGAATTGCGCACCCAAAAGGGCATGAGCCGCCCGGAGCTGTCTCTGGCCCTGGGCCTGCCCAAAACCGCTGTGGAGAAGTTCGAGACGGGGCGTCAGACCCCCACCCAGGAGCAGCAGAAGAAGATGGCCGCCTATTTTGGCGTGTCTCTGTTCTACCTCCGGGGGGAGAGCAATGATCCCACCACCCAGGACAGCTGGATGAATGGGGCCATTCCCGACGACGACCCCGCCCCCTATCTCCCAC
>NZ_NFIH01000031.1 GCF_002161675.1 Pseudoflavonifractor sp. An44 | reverse complement strand
CGGAGACGGAGGGGTTCTCCTCCTTCAGCAGCTCGGTGGCGTCCGCAATGGCCTTGGCGTAGGCATCCCAGCCGCTGGTGTACCACTCGCCCACCTTGCCGTCGGCGGCGTCCACCAGAACCTGGAGGTCGTCGCGGGTGACGTCGGGAGCGAAGGTCACTTCGATGGTGGTCTCGCTGGTGACGCTGTCCAGGGTGTAGGTGTTGTCGGTGACGGTGACGGTCTCACCGTTGACCACCACGGACTCCACATGATAGTAGGCGTCGGGGGTGATGGTGAGGGTGAAGGACTCGCCCTCGGTGACAGCGGTGGTGCCGGCGGGAGACACGGTGCCGCCGGCATTGGCGGTCACGGTGACGTTGCAGATCTGGTAGTCGCTGTCATTGGCGTTGCCGCCCAACACCGCCGCCGCCTGCATCTGATCCAGGGAAACCGTCAGCATCCCATTGACATCCAGGCTGGTCAACAGGGACAGGCCATTGTCCAGGCTGGCGGTACCCTTCACAACGGTGGTCTGCCATTCGGCCTGGCGGCCCATCACAGAGTCCGCAGGCACAGGCACCCGGCGAGACCCGGACACCAGGCACAGCTGTACCACACCGTTGGTGCCGGCCGGGATGTTCTGCTGGGTGTAATCCTGTCCGTTGAAGAGAATGCCCAGCGCCACATCCGGCGCCGCCGCTATGTCGTTGAGCAGCGGAATGGACATCTTGCGTCCCACGTTGCCCACCGCATCTTCCGCATAAATGGTAAGTTCATGCTCCAGCACGGTGTTGTCTACGGGAATTTCCACGCTGAGAGTACCATCCTCCGGAATGGTGACGGTTTGAGCCGCCTGACCGTCCACCAGAACGGTGACCACGGCGCCCGGCTCGGACAGCCCCTCCACCGTCACAGTGTCGGAGAAGTAGTCTCCGTCCGCCGGGGAGATCAGCTGCAGTCTGGGGGCGGTGGTGTCCACCCGGAACATATACTTGACCGATACGGCATCCCCCTGCTCATTCTCGCCCACCAGGGACAGAATGTGGGTGCCCTCCGTCAGACCGCCGTCGTCCGGCAGCACATCCGTCTCCGCCCGTCCGGACAGATAGATCGTGCCGATCTGCTCCCGCTCCCCGCCAAACAAATTGACAAAGAAATCTATAGCCTGATCCAGGAAATTCTGGTCTGTGCCCGCCTGCCATTGGCCGGAAGCCACGTCGCCGTCCAAGGTCCAGGTGCCGGACACCGGCATATCCGAGGTGATCTGGATGGTGGCATTCACCCCGTTGATGGTATCGGTACCGTCAACGCTGACACTGCCCTCCGCCTGCACCGTCACCGTGGCCTTTTGGGGGGCCTGCATGGTGATGGCACTGCTCAACGTCTCCTGTGACAGGAAGATCTCACCGTTTGGGCCGGTGGTATATCCAGCCAGACCGATCTTGTAGACCTTTCCGGCCTCCACACCCACCGTCTGCTCCACGCTGGTCACATCGTCACGGCCCTCTGCCTCAGAGGGAAGCACAGCATTTCCATCTCCGTCCACATAGGCGGAGGTGGTATACCGCCCGCCCAGGGTGAGGGTCTCCTCTGGGGCCTCCCCAGAGGTCTCCACCCACTGCTGGGCCAGATCGGTGGCCACCAATCCGGTGTCCGTCTGCTCATAGATGGTGGCCACATAGCCGTCATATGCGCCCTGCTTCTCCACGGCCACATCGATGCTGTAATCGCCGCCCAGCTTCACGCTGTCAATGACAGGCGCCTGGGGCTGGTTGGGGTTGGTATAGGCCAGCGGTTCCTCCACCTTCACCACGTCGTTGACCGAGCGGGTCTCACTGGAGCCCACCACCTGGATGGTGTAACTGCCGCTGGGCAGATCCGTGGGCACGGCAAAGGTGGCACTGCCCTGGGTGGCCCCAGCCACCCCGCCGGAGATGATGCCGGTATCATCCGTCTCATACAACAGGGTGGTAGTGGACTCTCCCTCCTCCGTCTGGCTCACTGCGTACACGGCCACATTTTCCACGTCGTTGAGCTCGCTGCCCTGCCAGGTCACGGTCAGCTCCTGGGTCTGGTCGTTCCACTGAACGCTGGCAGAATCCAAGCCGGGCAGGTAGGCGATGTCGTACAGGGCGGACTGGGCCGAAGCTCCCAGGGTCAACCGCCAGGCGTGGTAGTCCTCAGCCTGGGTGAAGGAGATGGTCACGTTGGCCTCACCGCTCTCCTGGTCATAGGACAGCAGCGCATTGGCGTCACTCTGCTCCTCTGCATCCTGGGTGGTGTCCAGCCACCGCAGGCTGTAAGTCTGGCCCGGGTCGTCCGGGTCGGTGAGGGTGATGCCCGGGGTGCCATCGCGGCTGTCCCCCATGGCAATGCGCTGTGCCTGCTCCAAGCTGTCCGCCTGGAAGGACAGGGTCAGTGCCTTTCCAGAGGCGCCGGAATAGCTGCCCAGCTGGATGACATGGGTCATGCCGTCGGCGCTGCGGTCAATGGAACTCTCCCCGTTGGTGCGGGTGGCTGTACCGGCCAGATCAAAGGTCCGCCGGTCGGTGGCCGCCTCCAACCGGGCATTGGTGCCCACGCTCATATACAGCACCCGGCCGGTTCCGGCATCCGTGTAGACCGGGATCCCGGACAGGGCCGCAGGCACCGTGGCCTCGGGGGTGTTGTACTTGCCAAAGGCAAAGTCCACGTCGCCGCCCCAGTAGTAGGTCACACCCATATCCAGCATCAGCACATGGAGCGCGCCCCAGATCTTGGAGGCATTCAGGCCCAAATCCACATCACCAATATGGATCTCGCCGATGAGGGGGATTTTCGGGGTGGTCACTCCCGCTGTGGCAAAGCCCTCCCAGAAAAGGCGGTTTTCCCGTTTGTCCTCCTCCAGGACGATGGAACCACTTCCTTCGATGATGTCCAGGATGTTCAGCTCAATGCCGGCATTGAGCCTCAATTCCGGGTACCACTGGGTGGTCAGAGAGGCGCTTTCCAGCAAGGTGATCCCGGCAATGTTCAGATCCCGCATCCCCAGCGAGAACTCTCTCATCCCCATGGTCAAATCCGCCCGGGCCTGCAACACCGCAAACAGGGCAAACTGTCCGGAGAAAATGAGCTTCAGCGGCGGCACACGGGAGGAGAGAAACACCGTGTCGGCCAGGCCCTCCACGCCGCCGCCGGCACCCTGGATCCAGAAAATCCCCATGCCGTCCACGTTGATGCCGGGGGTAAACCCGCCCACATAGAAATAGATCTTATTGGGCAGCGGAATGTTGTTGTACGCCGTGATGACCAGCTCTGCCTCCATATTGAGGATGGCAAAGTCCGCAGAGCCGTACACGCCCACCTCCCACAGGTCCCGGTCGGGCATGACCCGTAGGTTCAAGGTGCCCTCGACCCCGGGCAGTCCATCGGCATAGGAGGGCAGCGCCACCTCCACCGAGGCGTTGAAGCCCACAAACCCGCCGCCAAAGAGAATGTCGTGGACGTACAGGGACAGGCTTCCGGTCTCTGCCTCCTCCCAGGCCTGCTGGTCGGCGGCATACCGGGCCTGCACATCCCGCAGCTGGTCTGCCGTATAGTTGCTCTTGGCCATATTCAGCTGCACCGCCTCCAGCGTGGAAGTCTGCCGGTTGCCCCAGTCAAAGTTGCTGGGCAGCAGGAAGTCGGGGGACATCTCAGCTCCGAATGCCACCACCCGCTTCTTGGGCGTCTGGTCGGTCACGGTCCCAGTCTCCAGCGCCATGAGGCCAAACTGGCAGTAACGGAACTCAAACAGAATGCCCGCCAGGGTCTGTGCTGTACTGGCTGCGCCCGGCCACACCAGCGTAATGGCGTTGGTGTTGGCCACGCTGTTCTCCACATCCGAGGTGGGGTTGCCCATGTAGTCGTATTGCAGCAAGGGGTACTCTTCGCCATTTTCCAGGCTGGTGATGGCACACACGCCGTTCCACACCTTGGTGCGGCTGTTGGTGGTATACACCTTGCCGTCGATGTCGGTGTTGATGACCTGCTCCTCGGTGCCTGGATTCTCCACCCGGATGGTGAGGCTGCCCGCCTCCACATCCAGACAGTTGCTGATGTTGATGGTGCTGCTCACGGTCCCATCTGCGGCCTCCACAGACACCGCACTGGCACTCACCAGATTTCCGTCCTCATCGTACTGGGCGGTAAAATCACCCCGGAACTCCAGCAAAACCTGGTTTTGCTTTTCCATGTCCGTCAGGCTGCGGTCGTAGCTTGTTTCATCGTCATACAGCCTGAGGGCATAGCCGTCCTCACCATCCTTTTCAATGGTGACGACACCGTACACGTCTGAGATGTACTCCGGCTCCTCTGTGACGGAGAACTGCAGGGCCGACGAGGTGGTGGGTTCCTTCCCTGCCTCTGCCCAGTTGAATACCACCTGGTAGCCGCCGGGATCCAGGTGCTGATCCACCACCAGGTCCAGGCTGTTTTTGTCCATATCCAGGAATACCTTACTGCTGTCCAGCACCAGGTCGGTGCCGCCGGACAGAGATTTTAAGTACACCGTGTAGGCAGATGTGTTTTGCAGCAGCTGGAAGTTCTGGCCGGAGAGAAACAGATGCCGGGTGCCGTCGGTATAGATGATCTGAGGATTGAGACTGTGAAAGGTGAGGATCTCCCCCAGAACCCCGGGGCACAGCACATAGAACTCCCGACTGGCCAGCAGGTTCTGCTCCAGAAGCTCACCGGTATCGCTGATGTCATAACAGAGGATCTCAAATTTCCGGTACTCGCTCACCGGGAGGGGGGACACATTGTAGTAAAATTCCACCTGTGCCTCTTCTCCCGGCTGAAAATCCCGGACCACCTGATAAAAGTCCTCCCGTGCGCCGCCTTCATAGAGCAGCCCCTCATAGTAATCCTCGTAGGGCTGTACCCCATTGCGCACCCGGGTCACCACAGCCATCTGGCTGACTGCGTCATCGGAGATGTTGCTCACAGACACCTGCAAATGCACATCCCCCTCAGCGCCGCCTTCCACCTGGGAGAGATAGGCGTCCTGTTCCTCGTTGAAGGTCATGGAGGCGGGCAGCTCCGGGAAGTTGATGGCGGCCCGCTCCTCCTCCCCCACCGTCACGTTGGAATAGACCCCGTAGTAGGTGCTCATCACCGCCGAGTCATCGGGCGTGATCTGGCCCAAGTCGTAGTACAGGGCGTAGGCACTGTCTGCGGTCAGATAGGTCTCATTGTAGGGGTTGGTAAAGTCCAGCCCCAGATCCGGTGTAAAGTCAAAGGAAGTCTCAGCCAGGTTGTTCCAGTGGCCAAAGGCCAGCTGGTAGGGCTCCACGGTTTGACCGTCCAACGAGGCATTGACCGTATAGGCGGTCATGCTGGGCGCGTTGGCGTCGTCCACCGCAAACATGGCGCCCGAGTAGGCCTGGCCGTCCCGGTTGTCCAGCACCTGTTCTGAGGTGATGTGCTGGTAAATGCCATTCACTCCAGGCAGCTCATAGGTGGCCCAGTCCTGGTAGCCCAGGGCGGTGTCCAGCATCAATCGGAGTTTCACATTCTCCACGTCATCCCGGTCTGTGGAGACCTGGTAGCTGATGGACACCATGCCATGCTGGGCAGAGTTCTGGTCGAGGAGGGAGAGCGTCTGCACCATGGTCAGGTCCTTCACGCTCCACTGGGCCTTCAGCGTGTTGCCCTCCTTGCTGACCTCCACGTCACTGCTGTCCAGGCCAAAGAAGCCGTAATCCCGGCCAAACACATAGTCCTCGGTGGACCCGTCCGTTCTGGTGACCCGCACTGAGGTGTAGGAGGTATCATAGTCGGCCGCGGGGTAGAGCAAATTCTTGTTGTTGTCGGACTTATTGAGCTTGTCGCCCTCCTCTGTGTTGACCAAAAAACCGCCGTTTTCCGTGGACATGGAGACAGAGAGGTACCCGTCACTCAATTCCAGATTGTCTGCATTCTCTCTCGTTTGAGCCTCGGCGGCATATGCCAGTACGCCGGGCGCGGCGGTGGCCATGACCGCCACCGCAAGCGCCCCGGACAGTGCTCGTTTCCACAATGTTTTCATAGTTCCTCCTCGCCCCCTCATTTCACGTACACCACAAACCGGTAGGTCTCATGCAGCTGGGTGGTCAACACAAAGGTGTAGTAGCCGGGTGTGGTCATCTCCACCTCCACGGTCCTCTCCTGGTCGGAGACATAACCGCCGGTGAGGCTGGTGCTGCCGGTTTTCATCTGGCCCACCGTCTTGTTGCCAGCTTTCCAGTCCAGCTTGTAGCGGTTGCCGTTCAAGGTGACTTGCAGCTGTTTTGTACCCGCATCCACCACCAAAATGTCATCCCATACCGCAATCTGACCGTCCACCGTGATGGTGGGTTCTCCTCCGGCGCGCACGGTGAGCTTGCCCTCCAGCACCCGCTCGTTTCCCGCGCCGTCCCGCACGGTGTAGATCACCGTCTGGGTGCCGCTGACCGCCGGGTCGTACACAAACTCAAATTCCATCCCCTCCGGGGTGCCCAGATCAAAGGCGGTAATGTTGTCCCGCAGCAATGCGTCAATTTCCTCTCTGCTGGTGCCCGCAGCCACGGTCAGGTTCTTCCGGTGAAGCAGGACTACCGGCGCCGTCCGATCCGGCACAGGCACCTTCAGCAGCTGTGCCACGGCCGCGTTTCCGTAATCATCCACCACACGGATGGAGGGATAGAGCCCGGCCAGATCCTCTGCAATCTGCACCTGCGTCCACACGTTGGCGGAAATGGGCACCGGGCTTCCGCCGCTCACCGTCATGGTGGCGGCGCGATTGACCTTCACGTACAGCTGGTCTCCCACCTGTGCCTGATAGGTGGCAGGGGCTATGATGCCGCTGTCACTGGCGGTGGTGGACACCTGCAAGGTCAGTTCCTCCTCCACCAGCCCGTCAATGGCCACAGAGACCGTCACTGCGTTCCCCGCAAGGTCTGTAAAGGTATACTTTTTGACACCATTTGTACTCACGTCTACGGATATGGACTCCCCACGTGTTCCGCTTTGAATCAACACCACAGGCTCATCCGCTGTGAAGCTGATCTGCGCCTGGCGGTGGTTGTCGCCATAGTCCACCTGATAGGTGATGTTGGGCAGTGTGGTATCCACGTTGTCCACCTCATCCAGGTTTACAGCGCCCAGCAGATCATCCCGCCCGGCGGCCACCGCACGCAGGGTCAAGGCCGGTGCGTTGTTGTCGTACGTGACCGTCACCTGGTTTTCCAGGAAGGAGATGGTCACCCCTTGGGGCACTGGGATCTGCTGTCCCTGACTGTCAATGGGATAGACATCCTGCAGCCCTCTGCTGAACTGGATCTGGGCGCTGACCTCCTGGTTGGTGGCGGACAGAGCATGGTTTGCCGACCATTTGACCTGATCCACCACCTGGGGCGGTGTGGTGTCCACGCCGGTGACTTCCATCTCCATCTGGCCTGTCACCAACTCACCCCGGTACTCATAGGAGTAGAACACATTCACCGGGCCGTTCTCCCACACCGTCAGGTAGGAATATCCATAGAAAGAGGAGTTGAGATCCTGATCCAACACGGCATCCGGCACCCCGTCGTTGTCGGCGTCATTGGTGATTTTCAGCTCGGTGACCCCTTCCATGTTGGGGGGCATCAGATAGATGCGCACACTGGCACCGTCATCCACCGCCACTTGGGCGTACTCAGGATCCACCTGATCCCCGATGGCCGTAATATTCACCGATACCGCTGTCACATGATCCGCCTCATCCACGGCGTAGAGCACAAACTGCGCATTGCCGGTGATCTCCAGGCTGCGGCCCTGGAGCTTCACCCCCGGGATCTCATCACTGGTTCCGGTCTCGTAGGTGGGCGCCTCCCCGTACAGGTCCGACTTGATAAACAGCCGCACAGCGCTCTCATCCGCAATGTCCACGTTCCAGCGATAACTCTCCGCCCAGCCCATGCTTCTGACGAAGGCATCCATGTCGGTGTACACGTTTTCCGCGCCGTATTTTTCCCGATAATCCGGCAGGGTGGCGCCATCCTGGGGCCGCTCTTCATGGAGGTACCAGAAGGCAACCCCCGCCTCAGCCGGTGTATCCTTGTATACCCGGTATCCGGTGATGCCCACATCGGGCGCCACGGTGTCCGCCTCCTGGGTCGGGTAGGGTTTGATCTCATAGTCCAGGGTCACCGTATAGTCCGGCCCCTGAACCCCGTACTGGTTGACGTAACCGCGGAAGGTATAGCTGGTCTCCCCGCCGGCGGTAAAGACATACTTGGGACAGGTGCCTGTCTGGGGGTCCACGAGGGTGCTGCCGTTTTGATCCACCAGGTAGGCAGTCACATCCCCGTAAATCACTTGATTCTCCAGGTCCACACTGGTGTAGCTGTCCCACCGGACCATAGGTTCGATCTCCTCTTTGTAAATGTTGCTGACCTGGAACCCGCGCACATAGGTTGTCTCCTTGGAGCTTATCCACACCTCGATATAGGAATTCTCCGACACGGTCACCTGTACCGTCCCGTTTTCGTCCGTGGCAACCTGCCAGGACGGATCCGGATTGATAATTTCCACCTGATTGTGTTCACTGGACACCGTCATGGTCACCGGATCCTGGGTGTAGTCCAGGGTGGAAAAGCTGATTTTGGGATCCTCGGGCAGGGCGGTGATCTCCACCTCCTGCTGATACTCATTTCCAAAAATGTCGTCGAAAGTGATGGTGTACGTGCCATTTTCATAGATGGGGAGGGAACAGAATGTGCCGTATCCCACGTCCACGGCAATGCGGCTGCCGTGGGGGTCTATGAGCTCGGTGACCCGGAACATTCGGTTGCCCTGGATATAGCCCTGCAGATAGTTTTCCGTCCTCTCTGCGTCTTCCCTCAAAACCGGTTTGGTGTTGGAGGCAGAGACCTGGAAGGTCTCATACAGAGCCTCTTCGGCAGCTCCGCTGGCCTTGTAGCTGGCAGAGACAACAATGGTGTGTTCCACCATAGCCCCCTCTTCCACCGACGGATCGTAGGGGAAGTCCCCGTAAATGGTCAGACCTGCTCCCCCGTCGGCTGTCGCAGTGGTGGAAAAGGATTTGATGCCCCCCTCATTGCGCTGGCTTTCATTCTGGTCCATCGCTTTCACATCGACGGCACTGCGCTGATCCACCTGAATGGTGAGGCTGTCCACGGCGTCCAGCACCTGCTCCCAGGCATCTGTCTCTTCTGCGGAGAGGCTGATCCGGTAGGAGTTCTCGCCGTCGGCGGAGGCAGAGGCAGACACCCCTGGGGTTACGTCAGCTATGCCGTAGTACTGGGTATCGCTGCGCTCCACATGGAAGCTGGGATAGAATACCTTGGCGTTGCCCGCGCCGTCATAGATCACCAGGCACTGCGTGGTATTCAGGTCTGAGTCGATGGGGGCATCAATCCGGGCACCCATGGACCCCCACTCCCCGTTTTGGTTGGCCTGGAAGCGCAGCGGTTCCTTCCAATCGGTGACTTCCTGGTAGATCCAGACGGTTTTTTCCTCCCGGTATCCATAGTACACCTTTACATCTCCGCTGGGAGAGAAGGCATTGGCCACGGTCACGTCCACATATTCGGTGTATGCCTTTCCGGACTCTGTCTGACCGGTGGGGCCAAAGGAGTAGTTCAGCTCCAGCTCCGGGCTCTGGGTGGTGAGGTTGATCTGCATCTGATAGATGGGGGAGAGTTTTCCGTTTTCCATCTTCAGTTGATAGTAGATGGTGTTTGCCCCCACGGCATACTTCAGGTTATCGTTGCCCGCATCCTGAACCGAGTACTGGGAGATGTCATCCACAATGTCGCACTCACCCCCATACCGGTCGTACCAGTCCAGGTTGCTAAACGCAAGCAACCGGGATACGCCATTTGCACAGCTGACATCCTGGAAGTCCAGGTCGTTGGGGTCGCCGGTGGCGCCGGCATTCCAGATTTTCATGCCGGACACGAGCCCCAGATCCGTTCCCAGCCATTGGCCATATCCGTCTTCTTCCGTAGACTGGGAGGCCAGCGTCAGCTCCAGCAGTCCCGCATCATTGTGCAGGCTGTTCATGGTCTCCTCGTAGCCCACGATGTAGCCGTTGACGGTAACCGGGGTCACCTTTCTGGCCTCTGCCACATCCTGCCCATCCTGGGGGGTCACAGCCTCCGCCCCACTGGGCTTGGAAATGCCCACGTTCAACACCTGGAGAGTCTGGCCCTCCTCGGCCGTCTTGCTCCAGGCCAGGCCGCTGCCATTGTCGTAGGAGAAGGCGACGGGGAGATACCCGTCGTAGGATGTCACACCAAACTGACCGGGTATTTCGCCGGCATCCAGCAGCAGATACCCTTCCCGGCCGGAGGGCAAGGCACTGGGCAGGTAGATCTCCTGCACCCCGCCCCCCTTTTGCGCCACATGGAGCCACAGCGTGTACGCTCCGGTGGTCAACTTGTTGCCATCCAGATCCTGTGCCGGTACCGAGAACCACTGCTGCTGTCCGGCGCTGAAGGGGATTTTCTCCGAAATGACGCTCTCCGGAGCGGGTGCCCCATCCGCAGCCTGGACCAGCTGTCCGTCTTGATCGGTGCGGACGAACAGCGCATAGGAGTTTTCCAGATCCACGTCCTGTACACCCCAGTCGTCATACAGCTGATTGCGCAGCGTGATCCCGATTCGGGCGCCTGTCATGGACTGGTCGAATTTGTAATAGTCATAGGTGAATGTGTCGGTCTCTTCCACCCCTTTGCCGGAGCTGTCCTGCACTTGAATTTGACCATCGATGTCGTAGACGTCGTCTCTTTCCGGCGCATAACACACCTGCAGCTCCACATCTTCCGAGCGTGTGACATCCGTTTCATCGTCCACAGCCTGGGATGCCACGGGTGTCATGGACTGGGCGCTGGCATTCAGGCGCACCGTCACCGGGCCATAGTAGCTCCAGTCCGGGGTACCGGACTCCACCGTCAAATACACACCCTCAGCGATGGACACCCGATACCACTCCACAGCGTTGGACGCGGAACCGAACAAGGTCTCCCCGTCGGGATTGGTCACAATGCCCACATAGGTCTGGTTGTCCATGGTCATTATGGCCCGGACATAGAGATCCCCGCCCTGGGCGGTCTCACCAGTCCAGCCGGGCCGGTCAATCACCAGTCCCGGGTCGGCGATGGGAGCATCCAGGTTGTCAGACACAGAATAGTTGACAATGGTTTTGGTCAAATCCGCAGTGACAGACTGCTCCACCTGGGCCATGTTTCCATGGACATCGTAGGCCTGCACCACCAGCTTCTTGGAGACAGCAGTGACGCCGGAGACCGTGGTCTCCACCGTCAGCAGGCCGCCGATCTCATCCCAGTTGTCCACCATAATCCAGTTGCTGTCCTGGGCTTGCGCGTCTGCTTCCACCCATTGGTATTTGACCAGCTCCACCCCATTGAGATCCTGGGCGTACACGGTGGCCGTGAGGGTGGCAGTATTGTTTTGGTTCTGGTCCTGGCCGGACACCGTTTTGACATTGGAGATGCTCACGGTGGGCGCCGCATGGTCCACGGAGATATTCTGGCCCTGGGTACTCAAGGCCACCTCTCCACCATTGCCCAGCAGATCCTGGGCGTAGAGGTGAATTTGGAAGGGGGCCTGGTCATCCAACTCCACGCCTTGGGTGTCGGTCAGTTTCAAATGCAGGTAGTATGTGCCGTCCTGCTGCATGAACACATCGTTCCAAATCAGATTCCCGCTGCTGCCTATGGTGCCGGTGCCGGAGTAGTTCTCCGGGGTCTCGGGAGACATATCAAAGGTGTACTGATAGGGAACGTTTGAGCTTCCCTTGCTGGAAGTCAATGCCACCTTTCCACCGGCCATGCCTGCACTCAGGCCGTTCTCCACCGAGTCCTTGACCTCAACGGCAATGAGAAACTCGTCCGCAGCCACCGTCTCCGCCTGTTGGATGGTCACCGAAGGGGCGGCAGTATCCAGGAAATTTTGCACCGTGGGCGGGTTGTCGCTGACGTCCACCACGTTCTGGTCCTGGGTTTCCATGTAGTTGCCGCTGATGTCCCGCAGGTGTCCGCCGGTGGACAGGCTCACCGCCTGGATCTGAACTCCCTGCGGCGTGAAGTCCTGCTCCACCGTCACAGACTGGAACACCAGGATGGATACCGGCTCTGCGTTGACGCCGTTGGCATATCCATCCTCCACGTCCACCAGGGGGACGGTCACCGGTACCAGATCCCCCCCGTCATTTCTGGACAGATTCCAGGTGAGGGTAACGTCCTCCATCTCCTCCTGGGTCAGCGGCGCAATGCGCTCGCTGAGCTGCACTCGCAGCTGCACCTGATCCCCGGTGGTGGAAAAGAGCTTGGTGCGGTCCAGGTCCTCCGGCCACTGGCCGGGGAGCGTGGTCATGCTGGCATCCACGTTGGTGCCGGAGAGCAGCACCTTGTCCACATTGACCGGGTCATTGTCCAGAAACAGCGCCTTGGCGCGGACGTTCTTTTTGCCGTCTGCCATCAGCATTACCGGGTTGCCCGCCAAATCGGTGACAGGGGTGTTGACCTCATAGTAGCTGTCCTGGGCGCTGGTGATAAAGTTCTGGTAGAGATACAGGCTGTAATTGAGTTGGGAGGTATCCGTACGATTCTCCAGTGAGACGATCTGATACTCCTCTCCCTCCAGTGCGCTGGTGTCAACGATTTGGAAGCCCAGGGCTCCGCCCTTGTGGCTGGCGCCCTCCAGCCCATTTTCCAGGGCGACGCACTCCGCCTGAAGATAGATCACCTGGGCCGCGGGGTCGTCTGCGGGAACAACCCCCACCTCCAGCTTCAAGTCGGCCAGGTCCTCTTTGGTGGTGCTCTGGTTTGCCGGCCGCATCATCTCCTGCTCACAAAGCCAGATTACCGGCTTCCCGTCGTACGCTTGGGCGTCTTCCGTCACCAGGATCTCCCAGGGGTCCGGGTCGGACTCAGTCACCTGGCCCGGCGAGACCATGTCGGCCAGAACATACCACGCCGAATGGGAAGAGGCACCTTCCCCTGTACCCACAATGGTCATCCGGGGGTTGGTGTGGTCGGGCATGGGGGTCCAGGTGCTGGAACAGGGCGAACTGGGCCGGTCACTCATCTCTCCCACCAGGTCGTTCACGGAGTGCCCCACCTGAATGTTGTCCTTCTCTGTACTGGCCACAGCGCCAGTGCCCATGTTCACATAGATGTCCTCCCAGGAATAGGCCTCCGGGAAGGACTCATCAGGGAAGTCCTTCCAGTCATAAGTGACATTCCAGGACCCATACCCGGCTTTTGTCCAGAACTCCATGTAATACAAGTGATCGTCGCCACGGACCGTTCTCATGTACACCCCTGAGCTGCTGCTCACCTTGGACATATTCTTGGTCAGGGTATAGCCGGAAAAGTCCACAAAGTTGTAGTACGCCACGCTTCCGTCTGGCTGGGACAGCGTATTCTCCACCACAGCGGCGGTTTGCTTGTTCATCACATTCACCGGGGTGCGCTCCGGCATCTCCAGATAGTTCTCCGCCGCACTGGCCTTAAAGCCAACCCCCTCCAGGCTCCAGAGCCCGGACATCTCCAGAAGCATACCCGCGGCCAACACCGCACTGACCACGCGCCTGCCCTTCTTGCCCCATGGCACCTTCTTTTCTCCCATTGTTCTCATACGTTCCTCCTTGTCTTGCCCTCGACATCCACTTGATCCGTTTCTTTCCTGATCTCCTTTCCCGGCATCCATCAACAGTATCATCGCTGGATATAGCTGGTTTCATTCTAGTTTGACGTTCCCATGTCAGCAAGGTAATTGGCAACAACGTATTGTTTCTGGCAAGAAAGAATTTCCACTGGCTGGAATCTGTGTCCATTCTATGCTATGATGGTCGAAAGGGGGCATCGAAGCGCCTCTGGCACCCCCTGACTTTGGGAGAGAGGAGACGGCGTGGATGCGCATTGCGTTGGTGGATGACGACCGCGGGTTTCAGCGGTCTGTGCAGGCGCTCTGTCAGGAGTTCGGCGCCCGGCACTGTGTGCACATGGAAACCGACTTTTTCTCCTCCGGTGAGGAGTTCCTCCAACACTTCACCCATGGCAGCTATGACCTGATTTTTATGGACATCTACATGGGCGAGATGGACGGAATTGCCGTTGCTTCGCAGATTCGCCGCACCGACCGCTGGGTGAAGCTGGTCTTTTTAACCTCCAGCTCGGATTTTATGCCGGAGGCATTTTCCTTCCACGCCTTTGAATACCTGACCAAGCCCCTGGACAAGGACCGCTTTTTTCAGGTGTTGGCGGATGTGCACCTGATGGACGATGCCCCTCCCTTTGTCAATCTGACCAGCGGCAGACAGACCCACTCTGTCTTTCTCGATGACATACTCTCTGTGGTCACCGATGCCCATTACCTGGAGGTCAAATTGAAAGGTGGCACTACCCTCCGCTGCCGCATGACCGTCTCCGCATTTCAGACCCTGGTGGGAAATGATCCCCGGTTTCTCTGCGTCAACAAAGGGGTGCTGGTCAACGCCGACTACGTCGCCGAGATGAGCAAGGATCAATGCGTCCTTCAGGACCAGTCGGCCTTTCCGGTCAAGGTCCGACAGAGCCAAAAGATTGTGGACCAGTTGAGAGCATACAACTTTGAAAAGATCCGCAGCCAACAACGGCATTCCAGATGAATTTTGATTGGAAAAGAGGTGACTTTCGTGGATGCTGCCCCCTATGTTCGGGCCATGCTGGAGTTTTCCATCATCATCCCCGCCGCCTGGATCTGCTACTGTCCCATGCACGATTCGCTGAAATATTCCCCCAGAAAAACCTTTCTGCTGTGCGCCCTTGCGGCATTGATTTACTTTCCCCTGATCGGCTTGTTCCAGATGACGTTTTCCCATATCATCCACATCAATGTCCCCCTTGGCATCTCGGTGGTGCTGTTCTTCCTTCTCTATCACCGAACGCTGCGCACCAATCTTTCCCAGTCCGCGGCCATGTTTCTCAACGCCTGTGCTCTGATGTCCTTTCCCAGCAGCTTTGCCTATGCCTTTGACGCATGGCTGCACCCCACCTCCAACTACTTGGGCTTTTCCTTTTCCGCAACGCTGTTCCAGTTGGCCCTGTCCTTCGCCATTGCCGCAGCCGCCACGCCATTTTTGTGGAAGCACTTTGCCTACGCCATTCGTACCATTCATTCTACCGCGGTCTGGAATACCTTTCTCATCTTTCCCGTCCTGTTCACCGCTTCCAATGTGTTTACCATCCCACTTTCCTACCAGACCCTGCACACTGGCAGGATGTTCCAAATCTATGTTGGCATGGAAACTCTTTTCCTGTTAATGCTCTTTTTTATCTATGCCATTCTCTACCGAATTTCCTATGTTCTGGCCGAACAGCACCGCCAAGAGGAGCATACACACTTTCTTCAACTTCAGCTCAAGCAATATCAGTCTCTGCAGGAATATGTGGATCGGACCCGTCAGATCCGCCATGATTTTCGCCACTCCATCCATGCCCTCTCCCAGATGGCTCACGCCGGAGATATGGATGGGATCACACGCTATCTCCATGAATATGAGCAATCCATCCCTCCATCTTCCCCCTTAAAGTACTGCAACCTCAGCGGGGTCAACGCCCTTTTGAATTACTACCGGGACATTGCCGCAGAAGAACAAATTCAGACCAATTGGAACATTCACATTCCCGCCCTCCAGCGCATACCGGAACCAATGCTATGCGGTCTGCTGGGCAATATCCTGGAAAATGCCGTCTCCGGGTGCTCCACTGTGCCGCCCCATATGCGCTATTTCAACCTGACCATTGATATGAAAAACTCCCACGATCTGTATATTGTCTCCAGCAACAGCTTCAACGGCGTGGTGGTCAAGCACAACGGAGAATACCTGTCCACCAAACATTCCGGCAAGGGCATCGGCCTGTCCTCCATTGCCGCAGCCGCCAAGGAATACGGCGGCACCCTGGTGGTCTCCCACACCGACACCGCGTTTTACATGGACGTTGTCATTCAAATCCAATAGGAACCCCCCGGCATAGCCGGGGGTTTTCATTAGACAACAAATAACGCGGTCGGGTTTGATGTGCCCGACCGCGTTACTGTTTTTACCCATCTTCATGCGGGCAAATTGATTTTTTATGTGAAATCGTCTTGAAGCTGCGCTTACTATTAGGGGCACAGTTCATTTATGTGTTTTAAAACTTCGTAGTCTAACGGTACAGGCACCAGTGTTTTGTGTTCCCCAATGATGGCCTGTTTCTCTGATAACACCTTCCCGGAAGCCGTAGACTTATCCAAGGGAGGAGAATCCAGTGCGTCCAAAAACAAAAAGGTAAGGACAATATATCCCAGTATCGCCGCAAACAGCGCGCCAAGTACACAGACTCCGACAATCCGCAAGCCCTTATGGATCTTCTTTCTACACAAAATCAGTACCAGGATACCCGCCGCTATGATAAGCAGGGCAATCCCTGCTGCCCACAGCTCCATATGCGTTCCCCCTTTATGCAACAAGTTTGCAGATGCAAATGCATGGATTTTACCAGCTTCCGCCGCCTCCTCCACCGGATCCGCCGCCGGAAACACCGCCACCACCGCCGGATCCGCCGCCGGACGAGCTCTGCCGCGGAGCGGAAGACATGGCGCTGGCCGCACTGCTCAGTGTCCGATCCATGGCATGCCACATGGTAGCAGTCGTAAATGCACCATGCCCGCTGTACCACTCAGGCGGTTCGATGGCAATGCCTTCAAACTTGTCCACCCATTTATCAGACACACCCAGCACATAGGCAAAGGGCAGGATGTTGTAAAAATATTTTGGATTGTCATGGACAAGCATTTCCAGCCGGTCTTTTTCCGCTGTTTCCAAAAACTTTTTGAACCCGGTTATCTTTTCTAAATTTTTATGGCTCTCCTCTGTGCGGCCCGGGACGTAACACGCCAGCCAGAACGCTCCGGCAAGAATCGGCACGCCGATCACGAAAGGAATGAACCGCTCATTCCCACCCAGGACGTTGGCAAGTATCACAACATCAAGAACGAAGCCGCCAATAACAAGCAGCCAGCAGAGAAGCTGCAGCCGCGTGGACTTCAGGGTATGTATGCGGCCCTTTTCTCCGGAATAACCGTAATTAGAGGATATCTGATTCAGGGTGCGATAGAATTTATTCCTGAGATCGCTCCCGGTAACCATGTCTTTGCCGCTTTCAAAGAGACCTTCAAAAAACCTTTTTTTATCCTCGTCAAGATCATGGGGATACGGCTTTATACGCTCGATGCGGTACGCACCGCTCCCCGCCTCGTCGCCGTCATGAATGGCAATATAGCCCTCGTTTGCCAGCTCAATGAGCAGGGCGACTATGTCTTTTTTCGGCAGCTTTCCTTTATACCAATACGCTACGTCTGCACTGTTCATGCCCTCGGGCGGATAAAATTCAACGGTCTCAATGACCTTCTTTTCCCTGCCGTATTTGAGCCATATGATAAATACAAAAATAAGGCACGCAAGAGGAATCAGCGCCATGGTGCTGAGCTTTAACATATGTACTCTTTCTAATACTTGCGAGCTATTTATGAATCTGTTACACTCCATTCATCCACAGAAATTACATGGAGGAAAGAGAATGGAAAAGATTCAATACGAAAACCTGACCATCCGTCAAGCCGAAGCCTCCGATGCCAAGCAACTTGCCGCCTGGTGGAATGACGGCGCCGTCATGGCCCACGCAGGTTTTCCTAATGGCGTGGGGACCACCGAGGTCGAAGTCACAAAGGGGCTTGGCAAGGGTTCTCTGGTCATCGAAGAAAACCACCGACTGATTGGCGAGTGCAATTATCGTGACCTGGGTGACGGTGTTGCCGAAATCGGCATTAAAATCTGCGAACCCGATGGCCAAAACCGTGGTGTGGGCAGAAAAATTCTGAGTATGCTCATTGGCTGGCTGTTTGAAAACGGCTATTCTAAGATCATTCTCGACACCAATCTGAAGAACACCAGGGCACAACATGTCTACGAGTCCCTTGGGTTCCGCAAGGTGAGAACCAACGTGGATGCCTGGAGAGATCAGCTGGGCCAGCTGCAATCTTCCATCGACTATGAGCTGATTGAGAAGGATTTTATCAGCTATATAAACCATAAGCTCTAACAACAAAAACCTCATGACCAAAAACGGGAGCGCCCCGAATGCAGCTGCATTCGGGGCGCTCCCGTTTGTTTGGTAGCTCTCTCTGCCCACTACCCCATCCTCGTCTTTTTACAAATGGACCTCAAAATAAAATAAACCACGGTATAGGTACCAGAAATCCACAATGAAACTCCCAGCGCAAACAGAAGCTCCATTAAGATTCCTTCCCAGCCATTGAACAAAAGATCCATGACACTCAGGGAAAGGAAGGTGGATACCAAAATAATCAGAGCAGACCAGAAGATCTCCTTTACCGTGAACTGGTACATCTGATAGAACAGCGCAAATGCTGGCCCGGCCAGGAACACTTCAAACATACTCACCCAATAGGCCACCACCAGCCACAGCCAAATCCAATCGCAATCCTGCCCCACAAAACGCCCAGGCTCCAGACAATAACCCAGCAACAACATCAGAAAAAAGAAACTGTTATAAATCAGGTACCCCCGCATCTTCTTCAGCAGCTCCCGCATGGTCTCTCACTCCTTTCATGCGTTCACACCATACAGCATCAAATAATTGTCCCATCCCAACAGGCAAATGACCAGGAGCCCCACAAGCAAAAAGACAGCTAGGGGAATGAAACGATGGTTTCTCCCCAACTTCGAGCACTCTTTGGTCAGGAATCCAAAGGTGGGAATGGTACAGCACGCCCAGAACACCATCCCAATCAGCGCCAGGAGCACATAGATATCCGCCTCGCTGCGTAGATCGTAGTCGTACCCTTTCCCATTCCCGGTGAGGAACATGTAGGTGTACCCCACCCAAATAGGGGTGATGGCAGCCATGAGGCAGTGCCACAGAAAAGCGACGGTATCTAGGATAATTCTGCCTTTCTTCACGGTTCTTCTCTTCCTTCTTCCTCGTTCCGCTGACAATGCTCCGCCGCGCTCATAATAAGCCCAATGTATTCTTCTGTGGCTGCTGTCAGTTCCAGTACATCCAAATAGCGGCCAAGTATGATTTTGGCATTGGAATCCTGGCGTAGCCCACCCAGCAAGCCACCTTGCAGCGTAGTAAAACGATGAGCTAATCGAGTTTGGCCCAGCAACTCCAACATGGTGATGCCATCCAGAAGCAGTGGGCGAAATAGATGATTCAATTGGGCACGTAGAAATCCTACACGCTCCTCTTTAGCGCATAGACATCTTATCTGCGCTACATTCTGCCTCATGACCTCCGCAGAGTTGCGCAGCCTCCGGGCGTATGCCACCCTTTGAGGCGGAATGGTCTTTATGGTCGCAATGGTCACAGTTGAGCCAATGCGTTCCAACAGTTCCGACTGGGATAAAAGCAGCTGTTCCGGCTCCTCTGAGTCCCTCCATTTATTGTTGAGAAACATTAGTTTCTCATTTTGATATCCTACGTAGACCACAGCATGTTTCTCCCCTTGCTCCACCTGCAAGCCCAACATGGCAGTCCTCTGCCCCTTTAAAAATATCGGTGCCTGACCTGGAAGCAACTCCGTCTCCACCATAGCAAATCCCATGGGGTGAAGGTATAAGTTAAACCACTCCGCACTCTGGAGCATAGGCCCAGCCAAATATCCCCCGTTCTCACAGGTGAACAGGTATGGCAGCTTCATCTCCAGAGCAATATCCCGGTCTTCCACGTCCACGCCATACTGCTCCAACATATTGGCAAGTCCTCCATAGGAACAGGAGGAATTGAAGGTCATATATTTCACAACAGGCACCCCCTTCCCCCTTATTTTACCGGACACACTGGAAAATGCAACACCATCTGTCACCCTTCTCCCCGCTCCGGCATAGTCTGAAAACGGCGATGGCCAGACAGGAGAGATTCCAATGCTTCCTACCGTAAATCCTGAGGTGCTGGGTGAGACCCAGACCTGCCCCGCCGTGGGCTATCAGTCCGCTTCCATCTGCGTGCCCGTCACCGTCACCCCCTTCGCCCAGACGGGGCTGACTGCCACCAAGTGCTGCGGCACCCCCGTGGTCACCCCGGGCCGTGAGGTGTGCAACGGTATGAAGAACGGCTCCTGTGTGTTCACCATCACCCAGGACATCTGCGTGGCGGTGCCTGTGGAGTTCGGCGCTGTGGCCACCGTGGGCGACACCTACGTCAGCTGCAACGAGGTTTCCGACAACGACATCTGCACCGGCTGCGACCAGATGCCCCCGGTCACCCCTGAGATTCCTCAGGTTTAAACTTTTCCTCACAAACTTTTGGGGAGTGGACCATTCGTCCACTCCCCTTTTCATTCTTCCTTGGATTGTTCCAGTTCCTCCACCATCTGCGCCACCTCGTCCGGGGTGTGCAGGGCGTTGAGCATGGCCAGCAAGGCCTTGCTGTTCATGTGCTGGGGCAGCCCCAGGCGGTGGAGCAGCTTCTCCCGGCGTGCCGCCGAGTCCGGCCGCCCGGTGAGCCCCAGGGCAAACAGGTCCGCCGGGGTCAGGGCGCCCCGAGCCGGGGCGGGTCCGTCCCCGTCCACCACCGTGGCCCCCGCCCGCAAAAGGGCCTGGCGCAGCACCTCTGGGTTCATGCCCTCTACCCCCAGCTTGCCCTCTTTTCCGGCCTTGCGCTTGCGCCGCTCCTTGCCGTACACGTCGGGAATGTAGGCGTGTTTCACCTGCTCCTTGGGAATGGCCCCTTTCAGATAGTTGCGGATGACAAATCCCGCCCCGTCGGAGTCGGTGAGGACGATGATGCCCTGGCGCTGGGCCAGGCGGCGGATGAGCTCCAGCTTCTCCCCGTCCTTGAACACTCCAAACCCGGAAGTCTCCAGAATAAGCCCGTCCACCACCTGGGACAGGCTGTTTTTATCGTAACGGCCCTCCACAATGATGGCCTCTTTGATTTTCAGCATTCAATCACCTTCCGTCCTGCGGACAATTCCATGAGCAGCTGGGTGAGAATCTCCCCCTCCGCCCCGTAGTTGATTTTCATCTGGAGATCTGCCTCCGCACAGCGGCGCACCGCGTGACGGCACCACACCAGGGAGAACTTCCGGGCCGCATCCATCAGCTTGTCCCCCTGGAAGGAGTGCTTCATCCCCCACAGCTGCATAAAGTCGCTGCGGCTCTTTCCCGCGTCCAGATAGAGCCGGGCGGTGTAGAGCTGACGGAAATACTTGCCCATCACCGACAAAATCATGATGGGGGCCTCCTGGCTGTGGAGCAGATCGGCCAGCACCGCGGCGGCCTTGTCAAAGTCCCGGCGGGCCAGGGCGTCGGTCATCTGGAACACCACCGCATCCACCTGGGGGATGGCCACGGCGTCCATGTCCTCTCTCGTCACCCGCTCCCCCGAGGCGTAGGCACAAATTTTCTCCAGCTCGGTGGACAGGTTGGTCATGCTGTCCCCGCACAGGAAAATGAGGTACTGGGCGTCGGCACTGTCCACCCGGTGTCCCATGGCCTTGCACTTGCGCACAATCCAGTCGGTGAGGTCCCCGGTGGACTGGCGCTGGAAGTTCACCAGTGCCTCCGACTTTTTCAGATAGGTGCCCAGCTTGCTCCGCCCGTCCACCTTGAAGTTCAACAGGTCGTAGACAAACACCAGACAGCAGTAGTCGGGCAGGTCCTCAAACAGCTCCAGCAGCTGCTGCCGCCCACGCTCCCCCTGGCCCATGAGGTCAAAGTCGGTGACCAGCACCAAGGTACGCTCACTCATCATGGGCAGGCAGTCCACCGCCTGGGCAATCCAGTCCACGGAGCACTCCTTGCCCTGGGCGGTGTGGAGGTTGAAGTCCTCCATGCCCTGGGGCAAAATGGCCTTCTTCAGCTCTCCCAGATAATATTCCCGCAAAAAGGTCTCGTCGCCATAGAAGACATAGAGGTTTTTCAGTCCCCCCTGGCGCAGCGCCTTTTTCAGTTCCCGCATGGCGGTGTTGTCCGTTTGCTGTTTGGGCGGCATACCGCTTCCTCCTCTTATTTACCAAATTCCCACGTTCTCCCCCTGGACCACCACCGTCACCGTCCCCTCCTGGTCGGTGCGGTGGACCTCCACCCCGGAGCGGTGCAGCCGCTCCAAGGTCTCCGGGTCCGGGTGTCCATAGGAGTTGCCCTCTCCCACCGAGATGATGCCCAGCTCCGGCCGAGCCCATCCCAAGAGCTCCATGCTGGTGGAGTCCGCCGAGCCGTGGTGTCCCACCATCAACAGCTCAATGTTGGGGATGACAAAGTATTTCACAATCATGTGCTCCACATAGCTGTCTGCGTCTCCGGTGATCAGCACGTCAAAGTCGTCCACCGTGCACAGTACCGACAGCCCTTCCTCGTTGGTGGTGCCGCTGCCCAGGGGTGGGATGATGCGCAGTTCCATCTCGCCCAGGGTCAAGTCCACCTCATCCTCCACCCACTGGCAGGGGATACTCTTCTCTTCCAGCCAAGTCTCCAGCTGCTGGGCCTCCTCTTGGTCTTTGGCGGACACGGGGACATATACCTCCCCCACCTCCACCCGGTCCAGGAGGCGCTCCACGCCGTTGAAGTGGTCCTTGTCCAAGTGAGTGAGCAGAAGCACGTCCACCTCGGTGCGCCCCACCGAGGCCAGATAGTCGGCGGACAGGTCCCCCGCTGAGGTGCTCTCACTCCCTCCGCAGTCCACCACCACGGTGTGGTCTCCGTGCATCAAGACGGTGGAGGCACCCTGGCCCACATCCACCGCTCCCACCACCAAGTCAGACCGGGCCACGGTGAAGGCGGACAGCCCCACGGGCAGAGCCAGCAGTATCAGTAACCCCGCTCCGCTCCAAAGCACCTGAGTCAGAGCCACACCGCCCCACAGCAGCAGCCCAAATACCGCATAGGCTCCCACCAGCCAGATCACGTGGTAGATGTTTTTCATATCCAGCACCGCATAGGGGAATGTGCCCAACTTGTGCACCATCCACACGGTGTAGTGGCCCAACAGTCCCGCGCCCTGTCCCAACAGTGCCGCCACACCAGGCAGCCACAGCCCCAGAAGGCCCAGGACCAGGGCGCACATCATCAAAATCGACATGGCCCAGAGGGTTAGGATGTTGGCCACCGGCGCCACCAGGGACACCTGGCCGAAGACCACCCCCACCAGCGGCACCGTCAGCACCATAGCGCCCAGGGAGGCAGACACCGAGGCGCTGACCCACTGCCACGCTCTCCCCGCCACCTTCTTCCATCCCCGCAGGATACGCTCCTCCAGATACTTGGTGAGGCCCCGGTAGATTCTAGGGGTGAGCAATAAAATCCCCGACACGGACAGAAAGGACAGCTGTAACCCCACCTGCGCCACGGAAAAGGGGTTTTGCACCATGAGCACCAGCAGAGACAGGGCCATGGCGGAGGGCGCATCCTGCTCCCGTCCCACCACAGGCACCACCAGTGCGGCCCCCTGCATCCACACCGCCCGAAAGGCGGAGGGAGTCCCCCCGGCCATCACCGCATAGAACACCAGCGCCGGGATGAGGGCCACAGCGCAGCGGCGGCGGTTGCGGCACAGCACCATCAGCACACCCACCAGAAAGGAGACGTGGAGCCCGGACACCACCGCGGCGTGGGTCACGCCTGACCGATTCATGTTGGTGTACAGCCCGTCGTCCAGAAAGCTCTTGTCGCCCAGAGACACCGCAATGGCCAGAGGGGCGGCGACCTGGTCAAAGGCCACCTGGACGCCCTCTTTCATCCGCTGGGCCGCCCAAGCGGGCCAGCAGGCAACGGGCAGAACAGCGGGGCGCTCCACCGTGGGTGCCTGGTCACAGGTCCCCAGCAGAAACACCCCCTTGGCCGTATAATAGGTCACTTCTTCCCCATAGGTGAACGCGGTGTACTCCACCTGTCCCTCTGCATGGACATGGTCCCCCAACTGCACCGACTTCCAGCTCTCAGGCGCATAGAGAAGCAAGTCCGCCCCGGAGTCCAGGCGAAGGGTGAAGGAATAGCTTCCGGTGTCGGTGGCCTGGGGCTGGGCAATTACCGTGCCCGAGATGGTCTGCGTCCCCTCACACGCCATGGCAGGCACACACACCAGAAAATAGTACACACAAAACCAGCACAGTCCGGCCCCGCAGCCCAACACCACAGCCGTTCCCCGGCGGCACACCTGCCAAAGCACATAGCGCCGCCGTCTGTTTGTAGTCATCTCCAGCCAGTCCTGTCGATTCTTGGGCTGGGTCAGCTGCCAGAGTACGAGAACCGGAAGGGCGGGGACGACCAGCCACAAAACTGGGACATTCCCCATCATCAGCAGACACATAACCGCAAAGCCCCCTGCAAACCAGGTCAGCTTGCGCATGTCTGCCACCTCCATTCTCTGTCTTTCCCCATTTTAACGGGTGCGCCCCTGCAAGTCAACCGCTCCCCCGGTTGCCCTGGGTGTGGGAATCTGATATAATGGCTTGCAACTGGACTTTACAGCAAGGATTTGATATAGATGCTCAATCAAAAACAGTGTTCTGAATTTGCCTCTCTGCGCCGGGCGGCCATCGCCCTGGACTACCCCAACCTGAACCCGGAGCAGCTCCAGGCGGTGCTCACCACCCAGGGCCCGCTGCTGCTGCTGGCGGGGGCTGGCTCGGGCAAGACCACGGTGCTCATCCACCGGGTGGCCAACCTCATCCGCTACGGTCGGGGCTCCGACTCCACCGAGGTGCCGGACTGGGCCACGGAAGAGGATTTGAACTTTTTGCGCCACTATGTGGACCACCCCACTGAGGAGGGGCGGGAGTACGCCACCCGGCTGTGTGAGCTGGACCCCGCGCCCCCCTGGACCATCCTGGCCATCACCTTTACCAACAAGGCCGCCGGAGAGCTGAAAGACCGCCTGGAACGGGTGCTGGGCCCCCAGGCCCTGGACATCTGGGCCTCCACCTTCCACTCCGCCTGTGTGCGCATCCTGCGCCGGGACATTGAGCGGCTGGGCTTCCCCTCCTCCTTCACCATCTACGATACCGACGACTCCATCCGGGTGGTGAAGGACTGCCTCAAGGAGCTTGGCATGGACGAGAAGCTCTTCCCGCCCCGCTCGGTGCTGGGCACCATCTCCAAGGCCAAGGACCAGATGCAGCTGGCGGAAGAGTTCCACAAAGAGGCCTACAAAAGTGGAGATTTCCGCTTAGAGCAGATCTCCCGCCTGTACACCCTCTACCAAAAGCGGCTGTGGGAGGCCGGGGCGCTGGACTTCGACGACATCATCTTCCACACCGTGCGCCTCTTGCAGCAGGAGCCCGAAGTGCTGGCCTACTACCAAAACAAGTTCCGCTACGTGCTCATTGACGAGTACCAGGACACCAACCACATGCAGTATCTTCTAGCCTCTCTTCTGGCCGGAGGCCACAAAAACATCTGTGTGGTGGGCGACGACGACCAGTCCATCTACCGCTTCCGGGGCGCCACCATTGAGAACATTCTCTCCTTTGAGAGCCAGTACAAAAACGCCCAGTGCATCCGCCTGGAGCAGAACTACCGCTCCACCAAGACCATCCTGTCTGCGGCCAACCACGTCATCCGCCGCAACCAGGGCCGCAAGGGCAAGGAGCTGTGGACGGCGGGGGCAGAGGGAGACAAGGTCCACCTGTACACCGCCATGAACGAGAGCGACGAGGCCCAGTATGTGGCCAACACCATTTTGGAGCACTACCGCCAGGGCATGAAGTGGCGGGACCATGCGGTGCTCTACCGCATGAACGCCCAGTCCTATCAGCTGGAATTGGCCTTCAAGCGCACCGGTATTCCCTACCGGGTCATTGGCGGCACCCGCTTCTTTGACCGGGCGGAAGTGAAGGACATGCTGGCCTACCTGTGTGTGGTGGCCAATCCCCAGGACGATCTGCGGCTGGGCCGCATCATCAACGTCCCCACCCGGGGCATCGGCGCCACCACCGTGGAACGGGCCCGGGCCATCGCCGCCCAGGAGGGGCTGTCCCTGTGGCAGGTGGTGAGCCAGCCCGAGCAGTACCCCGAGCTGCAAAAAGCTGGGGCCAAGCTGGGGGCCTTCACCGCCATCATTCGGGACCTACAGGCCCTGAGCGCCACCATGGACCTGGCCGCCTTCTATGAGCTGGTGATGGAGCGCACCGGGTACGCCGCCATGCTCCAGGTCAAGCCGGACATCGAAAATCGAACCCGTCTGGAGAACATTCGAGAGCTTTTGACCTCCATCAAGGGGTATATGGAGAACAGCGAGTCCCCCACCCTGGCGGGCTTCCTGGACGAGATCGCCCTGTACACGGACTTGGACAACCACGACCCCAACGAGGACGCCGTGGTGATGATGACCATGCACTCGGCCAAGGGCCTGGAGTTCCCCGTGGTGTTTGTGGTGGGTATGGAAGAGGGCATCTTCCCCGGTATGCGCTGCATCGGAGACGAGGAGGAGATGGAAGAGGAGCGGCGGCTGTGCTACGTGGCTCTGACCCGGGCCAAGGAGCAGCTGTACCTCACCTGTGCCAGCATGCGCATGCTCTACGGCCGCACCAGCGCCAACCGCCCCTCCCGTTTCGCCGGGGAGATTCCCCCCGAGCTGTTGGAGCAGAGCGGGCGCAGCTATCAGGAACACTCCCGGCCCTGGGAGAGCGGCAGCAGCTTTATCCCCTCCCCCCAGGCCCGGCCCAAGCCCATCC
>NZ_NFIH01000030.1 GCF_002161675.1 Pseudoflavonifractor sp. An44 | reverse complement strand
GGAGGGAAGGGCTGAAGCTGAGGCGGATGGAGTGGGGGATGGGGGTGGCGCATCGGAGCCCGTACTACACCCCATCAGGATCCAAGCAAGAATAATACCTAGAATTAGCAGTTTGTTCATCTCATAACCTCCAAAAAAATTCTGGCATAAGACCTGTTCGCCTTATGCCAGAATCATAATGGAAGTATCTCAACAAATTCTCAAATGCAGCAGATTTTTGCGGTGACCTGTGCGCCGCCTTCTGCGCTGTTTTCCAGGTATAGGTTTCCGCCCAGTTTTTCTGCCAACACATGACAGATGTATAACCCCAGTCCAAAGTGTGGCGTACTTCCCAGTGGGTGTTTCTCTCCCCGGTAGTAGGGAGCGGAAGCGTATTGCAAGTCTTTTTGGGAAAATCCAATGCCGTCGTCTGTGATAGAGAGTGTGAGAACATCTCCTTCTCGATCCAGAGATACCGCAATCTTGTGTTTGGCGTATCGGGCGGCGTTGGAGAGAATGTTTTCGTAAATCTGTAGGAATGCCTCCAAATCCATCACCAGCAGTTGTTCCGTGATAGAAGAATGAAACTCAATTTTCCCATGTGGGAACAGAAGCTGTGCGGTTTCTGAGACCGCCTCTGTGATACGCTGGGCAGGAATTTCCCGTGGACGGGGCTGGTAATCTTCCAGACGCTGCAAATCCCCCATGGTGGACACATAGGAATTGAGGCGCTTTACTTGCTTTTGAATGGAGGCTATGGACTCCAGAAGTTCTGGTTGTGCCTCCAGATGATCCCCAAGCTCATGGACGAGCAAATCGGTATGCCCCTGAATGACGGTGAGAGGTGTTTTCAAATCGTGGGCAAAGGCTGCGTTCAGCCGTTTGCGCTCCTCCACGGCGTTCCACATATTCCGATTGTTTTCAACCAGTTCCCGCCTCATGATCTCAAAGGCGTGACACAGGCGACCCAGCTCGTCCGTTCCACTGTCATCAATTTGAAAATCCAGATTGTTGTCTGTGATCTCCTGTGCGGCATGGTTCAAAATGGACAGCGGCTTTTTGATTTTCCAGTGATAAAAAATCAACGCAGCCAGTACCAGGCATACGGAATACCACAGAATTGCAGCAACATCCTCCAAATTTCCAAAGAAGGCGTAGGCCTGACGGTCTCCGGCCTGAAAATCATCTGCGTCCACCAAAGTGACCTCTTGCCAGAGTGCCATATCATCCGATTCAGTCAACGGAACTTCATCGGTGAAAACCATGTCCTCTGGAGGAATGTACACCGTCATTTCGTATTTGTCTTCAATTTCGGCCCGGCTTATTTGGGCGACCCATACCGTCAATTTGGTCAGAGAAAGGGCAGCCGCCAAGCAAACAAGACCACACACCATGAAAGCCATGGGGATGGATGCCTTGCCCATCCATGTCTTTATGCAACCCATTTGTAACCAATCCCCCATACTGTCTCAATGCATGGTTCACATCCAGCCTGAGTAAATTTCAACCGAATTTTTCGGATGTGCTCCATGATTACCGTATCGTCCCCGGAGCCTTCCAGCCCCCACACCCGGTCGTAGATGCGGCTACGTTCAAAGGTTTGGCCCCGATGGAGGGACAGCAGCTGAATGATGTCAAACTCCTTGCGGTTGAAATGAATGCTTTTCTCACCCACAAAGACTTCTCGAGCCGAGTAGTCAATGGTAATTGAGCCAAACACTTTTCTCTGGATGTCCTTACTGCGGCGTTCTCTGCGCAGGTGTGCTTGGATGCGGGCATTTAGTTCAGGCAGGGAAAAGGGTTTTGTGATGTAATCATCTCCACCTGAGGCGAATCCTTCGATTTTATCGGCATCTTCATCTCGAGCTGTTAAAAATAAAATGGGGCAGGAAACCATGTCACGGATGGCTTTGCACGTTTCAATTCCGTCCATTTGCGGCATGTTGATGTCCAATAGAATCAAGTCTGGTTTTTCTCTTAGCTTCTCTATGGCTTCTGTCCCATCCATAGCACAGCTGACCCGATAGTTGTTTTGGAGCAAAAAACGTTGAAGCATGGTAATGATTTCGTTTTCATCATCTACCAGCAATATGTGATATGCCATGTGTAACACCTTCTTTCGTTGCACATTATAATTTGATTTTCGGGAAATGGCAAATGGAAGAAAGAAAATCACAGACAAAAGTAATGCCTCATAGTCAAGGTTTATCTATATCATTTTTATCCAAATGATATAGATAAACCTTGACTACACGCTGACAAGGACAGCGCCTATGCCAAGTACATGGGGGATGCTTTTTCAAAATCTCCACCGCTGGGGTCAACGGACAGTTCCGCACTCCCGGTACATCATCTGCGTGGTGGTGGACAGGATGGTCTCAAGAGCGGACGATATGATCTGTGAAATTCAGACTCGCTCCTTGATACAAAATGTTGCCGCATAATCATAGGGGGTCGCAGTGTCGTTAAGGGTGTTGGTTTTACAGACCAGCTTTTTATGCCCTGCAGAATATAAAAAGCCCTACCGCTGGATGTGCATCCAGCAGCAGGGCAATAACAATGAAGTAGATGTATTAGGCAGCCATCAATTTGCGAACATTTTTTATGGCAGAAGAACTGCCTACGATAAGAGCAAACACTCCGAGGGAGACAACTGTAAATGTAATGGCATTCTGCCGACTTTCCTGATTTCGTTGTTCGTAGTTTCTATCTAGGGCATTAAGTTTCTCTTGGGTAGACATATCTTCAGCGCTTTCAATCAATTTGGCTTTGGTAGCATACTTTCCCTTAGACTCGTTCTCAACAGAGAACGCAGCATCCAATATCAACTGCTGGGCTTTTGTAAGAAGAGTATTTCTTAAATTGTTGTTGTCTTTAGCAGTAAGTACGGAATGGGTATTGTTCATGGGAGACCTCCTGATATCTGTATATTCTATGTGTGGCCAACATGTGTTCACCGACTTCTTGACTGTATCTATTTTATTTGATAGTGTATGAAAAGTAAACACTACCAACGATATATAGATGATGTAAATAAAACAGATTTATTGGAGGAATATACTATGAATGATATAACTCAACGTCGAGCTGAGATTTGGTGTACGAGGCTTAATGGGCTTATGAAATCAAATGGATATGTGCAGGAAACATTTCTAAGTGAATATAAAAAGAAATTTGGCGGGGGGACACAAGCCAATGTAAGTCGATGGTTGCGTGTAGGATATACAATTCGAAAGAACGGTGTTGCAAAAAGAATTGGCTTTCCATCATATGAAAATATGTTGAATATCGCAGAATTTTTTGGAGTTACGGTAGGATACTTAACCGGTGAAACAGACTTTGAAACATTTGAAATGGAAAAAGCATGTCAATGTCTAGATATTGATGAAGAAACAGGCAAAGCTCTGAAAAATATATCATCCGGTAAAAAAATCCTTTTCGGATGCCATTTAACAAAAGAAAATAGAGCCGCATTAAAGTATCTGGTCACGTCGGATTGCTTCCCTCGGTTTGTTATTGGCTTACGTGAGTACGCAGAAAATGTCTATCGTCAACACCATCCGATAAATCACCTCGCCAAGGTAGAAGTAAAATTAAAGAAAGAGCTTTTTGAATTGGCAGTTCGGTGTTTAGATTACCAGAAGGCTTATGACGAGAAGTACGGTGAAATAGATGATTTCAAAGATAACAATGTGGAGCCTACAGAAGAACTTTTGAAAGCCATATCCTTACTGAAGAGTGCAATTGAGCAAAATTATGAAGACGAAGTGTCCAGTGAGCGAGAAGTTAAGTTATCAGAATATGAACTACAAAAGGTCTATTTTGAGCTGCTTAGGGATGTAATTTTAGAAGAACACTTGCCGGAAATGACGATTCCACGTTATGGGGAAGATGATTCAATTCAAGAAGACGGAGCAGCAACGGATGTTTTATAGACCGGTTCTTTGTAGGTGGGAGGTCATCCTGTGCCAATGATAACGAAAAAGAAACTCAAAGATTATAAGAAACTGTGCTATGATAGAGAGGAGAGAGGAATATTAACGCTGGACGGATTACGCTTCATCTATGAAGCAAATGGCTATAACCCAGCAGCCATTGGAGAGTACATTCTGGAAGTGCCGGGCACAATACACGGGGAAGGAGAAATGTAAATGCCTACAAGAAACCAACATTTTGTTCCGAGGGTATATTTGAAAGCGTGGGAAACTAAAGTTGAGACAAAGAAAGAACCGCAGAAACAGTTTAGTGGCGTTTATTATTTTGAAAAAGGAGATACTATTGGTGAGGGAGCCACACGTGACACCATTCTCTGGAAACCTCATCTATATACTATTAGTTTTAGGCAGTTGTACTTGTCAAAAAAGTGTCCACTGGTTTACAGTTTTTTTGTTGACGAAATCTTTAATTCGATGAGAACGAATAGCCCACGGCCTGTTTATGGAAAACTGGGATACAGTTTAATTAAAACAAAAAGAAGTGTTCACAAACATCTGTGTGATATTGATAGTTGGGATTTTTACTATGATGATGGGACGGCTGCGAGGAAAAAAGCGCTTTTGAATCGATTTAACGATATGCGCTGCTACCTGTTAGAAGATTCATTTAATGTCGTTTTTGAAAACAACTGGGAGAGTATCCTCCAGACCTTTATTGATGAAGTGAAACATGCACCACCAATCCCGGGATTAGGCTTAGATAGAAAAATTACAGAAAAAGCAGCGAAAGATATGATGGGATTTTTCTTCATGATGCTCTGTCGAAGCCCTCAGTTTGATGCTATGGGTGTATATACGTGGATGAACGATATTTTGAAGCAGACTTTCTCGGGTGTAAAAGAAACTGAAGAGATGATGGATGCGGTGTGGTTTACTGAACTGTACGGGATGTTTTATAAGGGTGATGGAGGTTTTTATCATACCGTATTGGCTAAAGCGGTTGAAGATTGCCAGTTTATTCTTTTTGAAGCATATCCTGATGCAGGCAGTTTTATTACATCTGACAATCCTGCATTTCAACACATATCCCACGTTGAGAAAAATAATATGAATGGGTATTACTTCCCAATAAGTCCTAACCATATGTTGTTTATAGCAAAAGGAAGTGGCCCAGTGAACATTGTTGGATATCGTATGGCAAACAGTGACTTAGTTAAAAAGCTTAACCAGATAATAGCTTTACATAGCATTGAAAAAATAGTGTCTACAGAGAAAGAGCGCACCAAAATAATGTGAATATCGAAAGGTAGTCGGAAATCAAATCCTGTGGTGAGGCATTTTGCCTATGTGATTAAGATCGAATTTACTGCGCCACTGAAAACAAAAAATGAGAAAATATCAAACAGAGGTCTTCCGTTGTCGGGAAGACCTCTGTTTTACATCAGGACTGCTTCAGCCACGCCACAAACTCATCCAGAGTAATGGCATTGCCGTCGCACTTCTTTTTCATCTCTCTGGCCTGTTCGCTCCAGGCGTAGAAATCGGTGTCCGAGATGCGCCCAGCCTTGATCCAGGCAAAGCGCTTCTTATACTCCTTACGGTAAGCCTTAAAAATTGGGTCGTCGGATTGCTTCTTGGTCCACTGCTGGAAGGCCCCAGCCTCCCGGCAGGTCTGCTGTCCTTCCGCCACGGGGCGCTCGCAGTACTCTGCGCTCACCCGTCCGGTCTGGGGGAAGTAGCGGCCGCAGTTCTTGCAGCGGCGGACCGTAATGCCTCTCTCCACGCAACTGCGCAGAGAGTAGTCGATCATATCTGAAATACTGGAGGAGTACAGGACAGGGGAGCAGCGTCCGGGCTCCACCGGCTCAAAGCTGAGGGGAATGGGGTGGAAGGAGAACAGCTCAGGATCTTTGGGAGCATCGTACAGATAGTTCTGGGATGCCTGAAGCTGGGGGTTACGTCCAGCGCTGTCCACGTCCAAAACTAAGTCAAAGAATCGTTGGATCTGATTCTGGTACAGAGGGAGCTGCTGGGGGAGGTGTTGCAGTTCGTCCAGCATCTGCTGATCTTCTGCGCTGCCTTGGTCGTCATAAATGCCCATGCGGGAAAAACGGTCATACCAACGCACATACAAAAGCTCCAGGTAGATGTGCCGCTGTCCCAACTGGGCCAGTTCCACCATGGCCTCGGTTCCGGCCTGACGGTCATCCTCTGCGATCAGGCGATTCCAGTTGTGGCTGATTCGCTCCAGGGGAGGGGTGAGTTTCTGGCAATCCATCTCCTGAAAGGTGAGTAGGCTTTCTAAAAAGGGAAACTCCCGGCAGGTGGATGGTGCGCCCTGAGTGCCGGAGGCATCAAACTGAAAGAACTCCCGCTTCTCGGAGAAATACATTTTGCTATACCACATGGTTGGTCACCTCAGATTAGACTAATAGTAAAAAGACAATTTGATAGACTTGACACAGGTGTGGAGGTTGTGTTACCATGGTCAAGTGATAGACTGTCTAAAATAAATTAAGATAAGTCTAACATTAGAGAGATGATCTGTCAATGAAAAATTCTCTCCGCCGCACCTTGAAAACTGAACACCCATCACCAGAGATGATACTCACCGGGGAAGTAGCGCCATGACACTGTTATAGGACAAGCAGTAGAGCGTACCAAGGGGAAGCAAACGCCGTGTAGGTTAAGCAGGGCAGGAACGGGTATGGTGTATGGCCAAAAGGTAAGTGAACAAAAAAGACCGCTGAACTGCTGCAACAGTTCAACGGCCCGCTGCGTTATGGAGAACACAGCCCAATCTGTGTGTAGTTTATCAGAGAGACCTCCGAAACGCAAGAAAAATCTGTTCTCTGAATGTAAATGAAAACGGAGGTATCAGTGAAAAAATCTATCTATCAAAACTATGAAGAGCTGCCACTGTTTCTCAACTCGGAAACGGTGGCAAATGCAGAGGAGAGCCAGCGAGATTGTAGGCGGCTTCATGGAAGCCATGATGGTGAGGTGAGTGTATGGCTGAGAAACGAAAGAAAGGGGAGGGCACCGTCCGCCTGAGAAAAGATGGACGTTGGGAGGGCCGGGTGGTGGTGGGCTACGACGAGGAGGGCAACCCCAAGACAAAAAACGTGCTGGCCAAGACCAAGAAGGAGTGCGTGGATAAGCTCAAGGAGCTGAAAAGCCAGTGTGGCGTGGTTCGGCCCGTTCAGGTGCAATCGGACATGCTCTTCCGGGACTGGCTGGACTACTGGTATCAGAACCACGCAAAGCCGAAGCTTCGCCAGACCACCCAGCAGGGGTATGAATACTGCATCGTTCATCACTTGGTTCCAGGGGTGGGGGATATCCCACTCAACCAACTGACCCAGGCGGATCTCCAGCAGTTCTTCCGGCGGATGAAGGAGAGTGGACGTAAGGCAAACGTGGAGCAGCACGGTGCCGGTGTGGCAGATCGAACAGTACGCAACTGCCACGCAGTCTGCCAGATGGCCCTGGAGAAGGCGGTGGAAGAGAAGCTAATTCACACCAACCCGGCGGTGGGCTGTAAGCTCCCGCCTCTGAAGGGCAAGGAGATGAAAATCCTTTCTCAAGAGGAGATCCAGCGCTTCCTCATTCAGGCCAAGGCAGAGGGAATGTACGAGCTGTTTCTGCTGGAATTGACCACCGGAATGCGCAGGGGAGAGCTGCTGGCCCTCCGCTGGGATGACCTGGACTTCACCACCGGAAAACTGCGCATTGACAAGCAGGTCTGTCCTGTGGGTGGAAAGCTAGTCATCAGTGAGCCCAAGACCAAGGCGGCCAATCGGACCATCATCCTCCCCGCTGCCATGGTGGATCTGCTGGCTGAATATAAGAAAGGAGTCTTCTCTGACCTGATGTTCCCATCTCGCACCAAGCCGGATCAGCCCATTGACCCGGGGTATGTTCGCAAGCGGTTACAGGCGATTCTGAAACGGGCAGGGTGCAAGAAGGTGAGATTCCACGATTTGCGCCATACCTTCGCCACCCTGTCTCTGGAGAACGGAATGGACGTAAAAACTCTGTCCACCATCATCGGCCATGTCTCCTCGGAAACCACGCTGAACACCTACACCCACATCACCGACGAGATGCGGCGCAAGGCGGCGTTGAGCATCGACCAGGGGATCGCTAAGGCAGAGGTGCAGCCTCTCCCGGAGGAAGAGCATAAAGAGCCAAAGAGGGAAGTGTTCACCCCTGTCCAGCCCACTCGGCGCAGGCCAGGGACTGGAAGTGTCAGTCAGATCAACGATCACCTCTGGGAGGGGAGATACTCCCCGGTGTGGCCGGACGGCAAGAAACGCCCTCGGAATGTTTACGCCCCCACCCAGGAAGAGTGCGAGGAGAAGCTGGCAGAGCTAATCCGGGATATGAACAGGGAGATTGCAGCTCTCCGCTCTGGGGCAAGTGTGGAATACCCGGACGGTGTGAACCCCAAGAAAAAGGCCATTGCCGCCTATCTGCGAGAGAACCCTGGTGTGACCAACAAGTCTCAAATTGCCAGGGAACTACATATGAGCCGCCCCACGGTGCAGCAGTACTATGATGAGGTCAGAGCGGAGTTTCGGAAACAGGTGTGACAAACTAGCAAACTGGTGGCATATATAAAATATAACTTTTCCGATTGCGTAGCTATATCTGGCGAGAGCATACGGCATTAACCCTGCCTTACAAAACAAAAGAAGCGCATTCCTGCCTATGATTAAACACAAAATCTGACGGCCTTGTTGGTCGGAAAATAATTAAAGGATTTGAAAAATCTAGTCATGCCAATGATTCATAGGAGACAAATAGAAGGTCCTCATATCCATACTACATTTGCAGTATGGATGTCTACGCCGTTATTGAGGTAACTCTAAAATATCGCTTACATTTTCTTTGATTGTGTTGATCCTAAATATAATCATGTATAGAGCGAACAAAGTAGCGGACATGGCAAATTTTAATGAGCTTCCAGATAGATAATCTCTGCCGTGGATACATTCATTACGGACGTTAAGAGAATTGGAATTATACATGATATTGTAGACGAATAAAAGATCGGGGACATTTTCAAAACTTCCTTGCTCATTATACACCTTTAATAAAACTTCGCGTAACAAGGAACTTGGATCACTATATTGCATGAAGTTTTCGAGTTTCTTCTTAAATGGGAAGACTCCGAAAAGAGTTGAAAATTCGCGTATTTTTATTTCCAGGATGGGAAAAAGTTGTGTCAGCATTCCTAATGTCAGCGTTTGAGAAAAAGGCAACAGTTTAATATCTGTTTCCTTTTGGATAATGCCATACAAGTCTTTTTCTCTGTTGAAAAAAGATACTGCAGTGAAAGTGTGTTGCTTATAGCGTTCATGTATATCGAGGAGATAGCTGCTAATCGGTAAAATGTTCAAAAATTTGTATCCGTTCGTTTCGAGTATGTTTTGAATCATTTCTGAAAGTACATTATCAATGTCATGTCTCTCTAGATGAATTTTGACTTCACCAATAGGGAATATAGGGGATAAGGTAATCCGATTAACTAGATGTATTATTGGATATTGTGATGTGCATTGCATAAGTTCGATTAGTTTTTCTTTTGAACAAGGAATACATTGCAGAGCAAAAAATATTGGATTTAAGAGGGCTTGCTCATTAAACTTAGTTATTATTTCTGGTGAAATTTGCTGGGAGTAAGAGAAAGTTTGCATATTTTGGGCCTGGCTCATATAGTAATCATTTTGCCACAGACGCTGAATTCGTATCATTTCCGAATGCGTCCATCTCTTGTCGACGATTTGATTTTTATCGTTTACATTAAACAGAAAAATCATGTATCTATAAAATAGCGTAGAAATAATTACACCGTTTTCGCTCGATATATACTCGTTAAATTTGGCCTGAACTATTAAAAGATGTTCTGTGTTGATTAGGACAGGATTGTCATGATCTTTCAAATAAGTGTCAAGTTCCGTGATGTTACTTACATTGATAATTCGCTTGTATTTAGATTTATAAAATTCATCGATAAGCAATTTCTGTGTTTTGCATATTGGGTATAAATCGTTTTTTAGTCGAATGATAAAATCAACATCTGTAATTCTTTGGATTATTTCAATCAATTTTCTAAAAGTAGGTTCTTGCTCAAACCCTTTGAAACTCTTGCCTTTAAAAAGTATTGAAATAATTTTATATGAAGAGCTTGTACAAATAGAAAATGTATCTTTGTCGACTTCGAGTGCATTTACGAGGAGTGTTAAATGCAGTTTTATAATTTCTTTCGGAAGGGGGATATTGTGTACTATGTATAGAATTGTGTCGATCAAAAAATTTGCAGATTCATGATGAAAATATTCCTTCATCTGATAGAGGACCTTCTCTTCCCACAAAGACATGTCTGGTACTGTGACATTGCCAGATGAGAACATAGGTTGAAGCTTATTATCTTTTAGATTGACTTTCAACATATCTAACAAGTAAAGTTCCTGCCAGGAAGAATAAGGCTCTGTGATAACAGATTGGAATGAGAGAGCATTGTAGTTTAAAATCTTTTCTTCATTTTTATCAAAGAAATGTTCGTCACAAGGATGTTCTATAGCTGAAAGATTGTCCCTTAAACATTTAAGGGGCTCATTAAAGCCAAAGATATGTATTTTTTCTGCATAGGCAAATATGGCATCCTCGTTTGACAGATATGGGTCGAGGTTAATCAGTTGAAAATAATTTTTCTGATTCAAGATACGGATATCATAGATATAACTTGTGTCTGAATTACAACTTAAATTTCCGAGTTTTGTAAGCCAAACACAAAAAAGCATTACCTTTGCAAGTGAAGATTTAATTTTAGAAGAGCAAGCATCAAATGTTTGAATGCTGAGATAATATCTAGCAATTTCCCAAATTTCATAAAATTCATTTTGAGAAAACACCCATGTTTTATCTGAAATTTTTGAGATCTGAATGAAATAGTTGAAAATATCTCGAACAGAGTGAGATATTTTTTCGTAATCATCCCATGAGTTGATTTCGTGAATGTCAAAAGATTTTATTAGCAAATCAATAAACCATTGCCATTCTTGTGAGTGAGACAGCAATCCGTCAACATATTTAACTTTGTCGTTGTGATCAAGATAATTTTTCATTTGAAAACTCCCTATACATAGTAAAATAAAAAGTATATTGGTATGCTTTGAAGTTCGGCGTAGAAAACTTATATAAGTTATTTGTTAGATATCTAATTATAAAATATTCAAAAGGGCTTTCACAATAGAGTAGGCAAACGTTTATTGTGGATTTTACAAATGATGAGAACAACACTTCTCAATGTCCGATAGGAGATGCGGATAATCGAGGTCGTTTCCTGATGTGCAAAAACAGTCTGCGAGTAGAGGGAGCGGCAGCACAGCGGCTGTCATTCCATAAGAGGGTACATCATAAACAAGTAAAATATATAATCCCCAATAGGGGACTCCATCCGTAAGTTCATAAATTCATGCCTCAAACTCTGCGCCACAGAAAACAAAAAGGGCACCCCTTATAAAGAGAAGCGCCCTTCCTGTGGTCAAAAATAAAACCTGTCTGTGGTATTTATGTGGTCAAGCTAAAATACGAAAAATTTAGCCCAAAATTCAGGAACAATTCAAAAGAAAAATCCGCTGTTTTCGAGAGAAAACAGCGGATTTTTGGTCCGAGTGACAGGATTTGAACCTATGGCCCACAGAGTTGACACTCTGAGGGCCATAAGGCGGCGGATTTCCATGCAAGAGGCCGCAGGTTCAACAAAATCAAGCAAAACAAAAAACACCGCCGACATCTCGTCAGCGGTGTTTTTTGGTCCGAGTGACAGGATTTGAACCTGCGGCCTCTTGGACCCGAACCAAGCGCGATACCAAGCTTCGCCACACCCGGATGATTTTTTAGGGCACATAACAGGGAAGAGGGAAAAGAAAAATCGCCGCAAGCGCCTCGACACTTGCGGCGATATGGAGGCGCCACCCAGATTTGAACTGGGGCATCAGGATTTTGCAGACCCTTGCCTTACCACTTGGCTATGGCGCCAGAGACACTTTTATGATATGCACCCTCCACTTAAAATAGAAGTGGAAGATCCGCTTCTATTTTAAGTGGAGCGAGTGACGAGGCTCGAACTCGCTACCTCCACCTTGGCAAGGTGGCGCTCTACCAGATGAGCTACACTCGCAAATGGTGCCTCCGGCCGGAATCGAACCAGCGACACGTGGATTTTCAGTCCACTGCTCTACCAACTGAGCTACAGAGGCATAAAAGTGGCGACGCGGAAGGGACTTGAACCCTCGACCTCCGGCGTGACAGGCCGGCGTTCTAACCAACTGAACTACCGCGCCACATGTGTTGACATTCCAACTAGAATGTCTTGGTGGGAACAACAGGGCTCGAACCTGTGACCCCTTGCTTGTAAGGCAAGTGCTCTCCCAGCTGAGCTATGCTCCCCAGTGCTTGCGCCTTGCTCGGCGCTGTCGCTCGTCGGACGACGTTGGTTATTATAGCAAGCACTGGGGGAAATGTCAACACCTTTTTTCAAGTTTTTTTGAAAATTATGAAGTTGCCTCTAAAAGTAACTGTTTTAACTCATCTTCTGAGAAATGATAAACTTTATCGCAGAATTGGCAGGTGAGTTCTGCGCTGCCCTGATCCTGGATCAGAGATTCCAATTCATTTTTTCCCATGCTGATGAGAGCCCGAGACACCCGTTCCCGGGAGCACTGGCAGCGGTATTCCACCGGGGTAGTCTCCAACACTTCCAGCTCAAACTCGCCCAGCACCTCGTGGAGCAGATCCAAGGGGCTGATGCCTTGGTCCAGCTTGGCGCTGACGGCGCCCACCTTGGCAATGCCACGCTCCACAGCGGAGATGACCTCGTCGGTGGCACCGGGGAGCAGTTGGATGAGATAGCCCCCAGCGGCCTGTACCGTCTGGTCAGGAGCCACCAGGACCCCCAAAGCGCAGGCCGTGGGAATCTGCTCGCTCTCCATAAAGTAGGCGGCGATGTCCTCGGCAATCTCACCGCCCACCAGTTGGACAGAGCCTACGTAGGGCTCCCGCATACCGATATCTTTGATAACGGTGAGTTCTCCGTCACAGCCCACGGCAGCGCCCACGTCCAGCTTGGCGTGGGCCTTGCGAGGTACATCCACCGCAGGATTGGTGACATAGCCCCGGACGTTGCCGGTGCTGTCTGATACGGCGGTGAGGCTGCCCAGAGGGCCGCCGCCGCGGATGCGGAGGGTCACAGAGCCGTCCTCATTTTTCAACATATTGCCCATCATGGACGCGCCCATGAGCAGACGGCCCAGGGCGGCAGTGGCCACCGGCCAGGTGTCATGAATGGCACGGGCCCGCTCCACCAAATCCGTGGCGGACAGGGCAGTGGCTTTGATGGGGGCGTCTTTGGCAATGACACGTACAAGTTGATCCATAAATTTTTATTGTTCCTTTCGTGCTGCAAAGAAAATGCGCCGATCCTCCTCTTTGGGAGGGCACATTTTTAGATTGCTGTATTGCTTGATGGAGGAGAAGCCAGCTTGGGTGAGAAAGTCGGTGAGTTCCTGCGGGGTATAGGCGTACTCCTCATGGTATTCACTCTCCCGATTCCATGCCCCGTCTGGCCGCAGGGTGAACAGGTCGATGCCGTAGCCACAGATGCGCCGCCGGGGCTCGTAGTCGGCCCGCCATACACACATCAGGCTTTCGTCCTCGTCCAGATAGGTCTGTCCGTCCGCCTCCTCCAGGGCCAACGGAGTTTTTGCGTCAAAGAGAAAGAGCCCGCCGGGCTTGAGGTTGCGATACACCTGGGCGAAGGCCCGGCGCAGCCTCTGGGGGCGGGTGACATAGTTGACGCTGTCCAGGCAGCAGATGACGGCATCCACTGGTTCCAGCAAGGTGAATTTGGCCATATCCTGGCACAGAAAAAGAACCTCCTGGTCTTGACACTTCTGTGCCGCTACGCACAGCATGTCCGCTGAGATGTCTACAGCAGTCATCTGGTAGCCTCGGGATGCCAAGATGGAGGTGAGAGAGCCGGTGCCGCAGGCCAACTCCGCCACCGAGCGAACGGGATGCTTCAGACGGCGGAAATGCCGCTCCACATAGTCCGCCCAGTGGGAATAGCCCACGTCTCCGGTGAGACGGTCATAGTATTCCGCCAGAGAGGTATATTGCTCCATACAATCACTTTAGACGGGGAAGGACGGTTTTATATCCATCTGCGCCGTACTGGAGTGCGCGGTTGACCCGGCTGATGGTGGCGCTGGATGCGCCAGTGCGCTCCAAAATATCATTGTAAATCATACCGCTGTCCAACAGCACAGCCACTTCCAGACGTTGTGCCATGGCCCGCAGCTCCGCCACGGTGCACAGGTCCTGGAAGAAAGCCCGACATTCCTCTGGAGAGGAGAGAGACAAAATGGCTTGGTACAGCATCTCTGCATTCTCAGAGTTGTTTTTCTGCATAGTGCAGCCTCCATTTCTTTAATAGTAGGTGCTGGTGTAATTGCGTATCTATCATACCATTGCGCTTCAAGAAAGTAAAGAGGTAAAAGAATGAAGCCGGATAAAATCTATCAGAGTGGCGGAAAAGGCTTGCGTCCTGGGGAATATAATATTATAATAGTCACATAATGCGTTGCGGATAAGGCAAATCCATTTACATGGTTGCGAATCCCGCACTGCGGAGGTAATTATGGTTAAAGCAATCGTAGGTGCCAACTGGGGCGATGAAGGAAAGGGCAAGATCACCGACATGCTGGCGGAGACCTCGGACGTGGTCATCCGGTTCCAGGGCGGTGCCAACGCTGGTCATACCATTATCAATGACTACGGTCGGTTTGCGCTTCACATTCTGCCCTCCGGCATTTTTTATCCCCACGTCACCAACATCATTGGCAACGGCGTTGCCCTGGATGTGGTGAAGCTGGTGGAGGAGCTCAAGTCCATCACCGATCAGGGCGTGCCTGCTCCCAAGCTGATCATTTCGGAGCGGGCCCAGCTGCTCATGCCCTACCACGTGCTCCAGGACAGCTACGAGGAGGAGCGTCTGGGCGGAAAGGCCTTTGGCTCCACCAAGAGCGGCATTGCTCCCTTCTATTCCGACAAATATGCCAAGATTGGCATCCAGGTGTGCGACCTCTTTGACGAGGAGCGGCTGCGCGACCGCCTGACCCGGGCCGTGGAGCTGAAGAATGTGATGTTCCAGCACCTGTACCACAAGCCCGCCCTGGACGTGGAGGCGCTGTTCCAGCAGCTGCTGGAGTGCCGGGAGATGATCCGTCCCTATGTGGGGGATGCGGTGACCTTTGTCCACGAGGCCCTGGCCCAGGGCAAGACCATCCTGCTGGAGGGTCAGCTGGGCTCCATGAAGGACCCCGATCTGGGCATCTTCCCCATGACCACCTCTTCTCACACCCTGGCTGGCTTTGGCTGCGTGGGCGCTGCCGTGCCTCCCACCGCCATCAAGGATGTCATCTGCGTCACCAAGTCCTATTCTTCCTCCGTGGGTTCCAACACCGAGCCCTTTGTCAGTGAAGTCACCGGGGAAGAGGGCGATGAGCTGCGCCGCCGTGGCGGTGATAAGGGTGAGTTCGGCGCCACCACCGGCCGTCCCCGCCGTGTGGGCTGGTTCGACGCGGTAGCCACCAAGTACGGCTGTATGGTTCAGGGTGCCACCCAGGTGGCTTTGACCTGTCTGGACGTGCTGGGCTATCTGGACGAGATTAAGGTGTGCGTGGGCTACGAGATCGACGGCCAGGTCACCGACCGGTTCCCCACCACGCCCAGCCTGATGCGGGCCAAGCCTGTGTTTGAGACTCTGCCCGGTTGGAAGAGCGATGTGCGTGGGATCACCGACTTTGAGGCCCTGCCGGAGCAGGCCAAGAACTACGTGAAGTTCCTGGAATCCCACATCGGTGTGCCCATCACCATTGTCTCCACTGGCCCCAAGCGCCACGAGATCGCCCTGCGTCAGCCCCAATAAAACCCCAGAGCCCCCTTGCCGCAACCTTGAGTGGCAAGGGGGCTTTTGCACCCTTTTTCCCGGTGGTCATACAATGGGAATGGAAGAAGGGAGAATCTCTCTGTTCTTGTTCCCATCAACCATCGGGAGGTATTGATCTATGGCTGAATTGATTGAGCCCGGCCCCATCTGCGATACCGCTGGTATTCGAGAGGCCGTGTGCATTCACACCAGAAAAATTTACGACAGCTGTCGCGATAAGGACTGCGTGGAAGATCTGCGCCTTTACCCCACAGCCAGTTCCCAGGCTGTCATTGATCGGGCCATCAGCCTGAAGGCTGGAAAGGCCGAGCTGCTATACGCCTACATTGACGTGGAGCCCATGGGATTCCACCGGGGATTCTACACCGTGGACGTCCGCTACTTTTACCGTGTGACGGCGGACGCCTTCGTGGGGGCATCCCGCCCGGTGTCTGTGTGCGGACTGGCGGTGTTTGACAAGCGGGCCATCCTCTTTGGAAGCGAGGGCTCGGCCAAAGTGTTCTCCTCCAACGCCTCCATGGGCAGCTTGGACACCCAGGCGCTGGAGAACAGCAACCTGCCTGTGGCGGTCGTGGAGACGGTTGCAATCAACTGGGCAGGTAAAAAATGGCGAAAATTTTCCTGCAAGGAAACAAATTCAAAAAAAGTTTGGAAAATCTATTGATATTTGGGTTTGATAAAGTTATGATACGTATAGAGCCCTTCTGAGTGTGGGAATCCATACATAGGGAAGGGAAATACTTGGCGTTCCGGGATAGGCGGGGGAGACCCTGGCTAGTTCGGGATGCGGACTGTAAATTTAGGAGGTTATCAATTATGAGATTTATTTCCTGCGCTGACTACACGGCTATGAGCCGTCAGGCCGCGAATCTCATCTCTGCGCAAGTCATCGTCAAGCCCAATTGCGTGCTGGGTCTGGCCACCGGTTCCACCCCCATCGGCACCTATAAGCAGCTGATCGAGTGGTACAACAAGGGCGACCTGTCCTTTGCCAACGTCCGTTCCGTGAACCTGGACGAGTACAAGGGCCTGTCTGGCGATCACGACCAGAGCTACCGCTACTTCATGCAGAACAACCTCTTCAACCACGTGGATATTGATGTGGCCAACACCAGCGTCCCCAACGGCAAGGCTGAGGATGCTGACGCTGAGTGCGCTGCCTACGATGCCCACATCCGTGAGCTGGGCGGCATCGACCTGCAGCTGCTGGGCATGGGCCACAACGGTCACATCGGCTTCAACGAGCCTGCCGACGAGTTTGTGGGCCCCACTCACGTGGTGGAGCTGGCTCAGAGCACCATCGACGCCAACAAGCGTTTCTTCGCCTCTGAGGCTGACGTGCCCCGTCAGGCTCTGACCATGGGCATGGCCGCCATTCTCCAGGCTCGCTCCGTGGTGGTGGTTGTCAGCGGCGAGGACAAGGCTGAGATCGTCCACAAGGCTTTCTTTGGCCCCATCACTCCCCGCGTGCCCGCCTCTCTGCTGCAGCTGCACCCCAACGTGACTGTGGTGGGCGACGAGGCCGCCTTCTCCGTGCTGCGTAAGGAGGGTTGCCTGTGAGACTCACGGGTGGACAGGTCTTTGATCCCCAGGCCGGCTTTGTTGTCAAAGACGTGTGCCTGGAGGGCGGAAAGATCGTAGAGAATTGTCAGGACAACGGCGTGGACGTGTCCGGGTACTATGTCATCCCCGGCCTCACCGATGTCCATTTCCACGGCTGCGTGGGTGCCGATGTCTCCGACGCAGACGCTCAGGGTCTGGCGGATATGGCAGCTTACGAGCTGTCCCGTGGCGTGACCCAGATTTGCCCCGCCGGCATGACTCTGGCTGCCGAGCAGCTGGAGAAGGTGTGCACCACCGCTGCCCAGCACCGTGCCGCCAACGTGCCCGGCGCTGAGCTGGTGGGTATTCACCTGGAGGGCCCCTTCCTGGCCGCTGCCAAGAAGGGCGCTCAGAACGGCGCTTGGCTGCGTGATCCCGACGTGGCTCTGCTGCGCCACCTGAAGGAGTGTTCCCAGGGCCTGGTGAAGCTGGTTTCTCTGGCTCCCGAGCTGGAGGGTGCCATGGACTTCATCCGTGAGGTGAAGGACGAGGTGTCCGTGAGCCTGGCTCACACCACCGCCGACTATGACACTGCTATGGCTGCGTTTGAGGCTGGTGCCAACCATGTCACCCACCTCTACAACGCCATGCCTCCCTTTGCTCACCGTGACCCCGGCGTCATCGGCGCTGCTGCCGACAGCAAGGACGCCTACGTGGAGATCATCTGTGACGGCGTGCACGTGCACCCTGCTGTCATCCGGGCCACCTTCCGGATGATGGGCCGTGAGCGGATGGTGCTGGTCAGCGACACCATGCGTGCCGCTGGTATGCCCGACGGTGAGTACACCTTGGGCGGTCAGGCCGTGTTCGTCAAGGGCAACCGGGCTGAGCTGGCCGACGGCACTCTGGCTGGTTCTGTCACCGACCTGATGAACTGCATGAAGACGGCCGTCTCCTTCGGCATCCCCCTGGAGGATGCCGTGATGGCCGCCGCCGTCAACTCCGCCAAGTCCATCGGCATCTACGACCGTGTGGGTAGCCTGGACGTGGGCAAGGACGCCAATGTGGTGGTTCTGGACAAGGACCTGAACCTGAAGGCCGTCCTGTTCCGGGGCGAGCTGGTCCACGGGGCCCTGTAATCAGACCCAATACGTATCAGAAGAGCTGGTGCAGAGATACCTCTGCGCCAGCTCTTTGTCATACCCGGCACTTCCCCTCATACAGTGGTGTGGGGGTGATGGTTTTGAATATTCACTTTGTTATCGTAGACCGAAACCAGGGAAATGGCTTGCAAGAGCTTTGGAAGAAAATTGTAATGGAAAAGCTGTGTAGTTGTTGGAGATAGAGTATGAGAATTGCAGCCTATTGCCGGGTGTCCACCGCCAAAGAGGAGCAGCTGGACAGTCTGGCCAATCAGAAGGAGTTTTTTGAAGCCTATGCCCGGACCAACGGGTACGAGTTGGTCCGGGTCTATGCCGATGAGGGAATTTCCGGCACACAGATGCGGAAACGAGAGCAGTTTCAGGCATTGCTTCGAGATGCTGCCCGACATCACTTCGACTTGGTGGTGGTGAAAGATATTTCCCGCTTTGCCCGCAATACAGTGGATTTCCTCCAGAGCGTGCGGGCCCTCAAAGACCTGGGGGTGAATACCCGCTTTCTCACCGCCAATATGGACAGCCTGGGGGAGTCCGAGTTTGTGCTCACCCTATTTGGGGCCCTGGCTCAAGAGGAGAGTGCCAACCTCAGCCGCCGCGTAAAGTTTGGTAAACGCCTCAACGCCCAGAAGGGGCGGGTGCCTCGGCTGCTCTACGGCTACCACCGGGTGGACAATTTCCAACTAGCCATCTGTCCAGAAGAGGCCCAGGTGGTGCGCAAGATATTCTCCCTGTATGTGGACCAGGGGCTGGGCTGCCGCTCCATTGCCCAACAGCTCAACGGGCTGGGGTATGTGACCAAACAGGGCTGTCCGTGGACCCCGTCCGCCGTCCACCGCATCCTCACAAACCCCATCTACTGCGGCCACCACGTCAACCACAAGTATGAGGTGGAAAACTACCTCACGGGGAAGCGGAAGAAGCTGCCTATGCAGGAACAATTTCACCATTCTCGGCCCCAGTGGGCCATTGTCACCCCGGAGCAGTTTGCCCAGGCCCAGCAGCAGCGGCAACAGCGGGCCCAGGTCCGTGAGCCAGATAAGCACCTAGGCCGATATAGTGCCCGGTATCCGTTCAGCGGCCTCATTGTCTGTGCAGAGTGCGGGAGAAGCTTTTGCCGCAAGACCTATACCTATGCCAACACCCGGGTGTACTGGAAGTGTTGGGGCAATGATCAGGGGCTGTGTGCCAACCGCACCAAAATCGAGGAGGAGCAGCTGGTGGCTGCCATCCGGGACCATGTCAACGAGCATATCACCAACCTGGAGGGATGGAAGCAGCGTGTGGTGGATGGAGTGTTGGAACATATCTCAGGGGTGCCCCGGGAGGAGAGCGAACTAGAACGCTTGGCACAGCGAAAGAAGCGGTATGAGCGGCTCTATGCCAACGGAATTATCTCCCTGGAACAGCTGCAACAGGAGCTGGCAGACATACAGACAAGGGAAGGTGCTTTACAGGTGAAAAGGGCAGGAGAGCACAGAAACGAAGCGGAGATTCTGGTGCAGTTGGAAGGGTACATGAGGTGGGAGGGGCTAGAGCGGGCGGATGTAGCCAAGCTGGTGGAGAAGATCACCGCCGACGAGCGGGGAGAGGTGCGGATTATTTTGAGGGCGGATGGCGGGACCTCTCCAGTTGATCTCGATGGTGGAGGCGGTTGATCCCATCATCCTGGGGATGAAGCTGGTGGATGGCTGTGAGAACAACGGCTGCTGCTGTTGCTGCGACCCCAATGACATCCCCACCTGCATCACCTCTTGCTTCCCCGGTGAGCTGTCCATGAGCAGCGAGGGCAAGCGGGTGTATGTGACCCTGGGGCAGTTCTCCATGATTCGGCTGGAGCGAGACAGCCAGCTGCTCATTCCCGCCTACGACTACTGCATTCCCAACAAGGAGTGCACCGGCGGAAACGAGGAGGACCCCTGCGCTCTGTTCCGCAAGGTCCAGTTCCCCACTGAGGAGTTCTTCCCCCCCAACACAGTCTCCCCGCCGGAGGGCTACCAGGAGGCCAAAAACTGCAATCCCTGCTGCTGAAACCCGGTCTGGGAGGGGCGTTGCTTGACAACGCCCCTCCCAATTTCGTGGAGAACCACACTTTTTTTTTAACGGGAATTCTGCTATAATACACGAGTATCTTTCTAACCAGATACCAACCTAGAGACACAAGCCGGAGGGTTTGCATATGAATGAGATACATAAGCTGTACCAGCAGCTCAGGCAGCGGCTGCCCCAGCTGGAACTGCGTCAGGATGAGCCGATGAGCCGCCACACCACCTTTCGGGTGGGCGGTCCGGCGGCGCTGATGGCGCTGCCCCGACAGACGGAGGAGCTGGTGGAGGCGGTGAAGTTGGCCCGTGCCTGGGAGATTCCCACGGTGATGGTGGGCAACGGCTCCAACCTGTTGGTGGACGATCACGGCGTGAACGCTTTCGTGATCAAAACCGTGCCCCAGTATGCACAGTGCCATATTGAAGGAGAGAACATGACGGCAGAGGCCGGAATTCTCCTCTCCCAGCTGGCCAATCAGGCGGCCCAGGCCCAGCTCACGGGGCTGGAATTTGCCCACGGCATTCCTGGCAGCTTGGGCGGCGGCGTGACCATGAACGCTGGCGCCTATGGCGGGGAGCTGAAGCAGGTCGTGACCCAGGTGGGGGTGCTGACTCCCACCGGAGAGGTGGAGGAGTGGGACGCTGAGCGCTGCCAGTTTGCCTACCGCCATACCGCCTTTAGCGACGGGGAAAACTTGGTGCTATGGGCCAAGCTCCACCTGGAACCAGGTGACGGCCAGGAGATTCGGGACAAAATGAAGGATTTGGCTGGCCGCCGCCGGGAGAAGCAGCCCCTGGACTTCCCCAGTGCAGGCTCCACTTTTAAGCGCCCGGAGGGCCATTTTGCCGCTGCCCTCATTGACCAGTGCGGCCTCAAGGGCCTGCGTGTGGGCGGCGCTATGGTTTCGGAGAAACACGCTGGATTTGTCGTCAACGTAGGAGGGGCCACTTGTGCCGACATTCTGCGTCTGATGGATGAGGTCCGGGAGCGGGTGTTCCAGGACACCGGTGTGGAGCTGGAGCCAGAGGTCAGATACCTCAAGTAAGGAGGCAGAGAATATGCAGTTATTCATCGTATCGGGTGTGTCCGGGGCGGGAAAGTCCACGGTAATCTCCATTTTGGAGGACAGCGGCTATTTTTGTGTGGATAACCTGCCCCCAGAGCTGATCCCCAAATTTGCGGAGCTGTGCCAGATGGGCAGCGGGGAGCATCAGCGGGCTGCCGTGGTGTGTGACATCCGAGGTGGCAGCCACTTTGACGGTCTGTTCCAGGCTTTGGACACCCTGGACAGCATGAAGGTGCCCTATCAGATTCTGTTTGTGGAGGCGGATGACCAGACCATCATCAAGCGATACAAGGAGACCCGCCGCAGCCACCCCCTGATGGACAGCCAGGGCACTTTGGCCCGAGCCGTTCAGATGGAGCGCAGGCTCATGAAGCCGGTGCGAGATCGGGCGGACATCGTGCTCCAGACCGACGCCATGTCCACCCGAAAGCTGCGGGACCGAGTGCTGGAACTGGTGTACCCTGGACGGAAGAAGGTCAGTCAGCTGAATGTGTGCGTCACCTCCTTTGGATTTAAATACGGCCTGCCCATGGAGGCGGACCTGGTCTTTGACGTACGGTTTTTGCCCAATCCCTTCTACATCGAAGAGTTGAAGCACCAGACGGGCTTGGACGACGGCGTGCGGGACTATGTATTCCAGTTCGCCCAGAGCCGGGAATTCCTGGATAAGCTGGAGGACATGGTGGGATTTTTGCTGCCTCAGTTTGTCGAGGAGGGGAAGAGCATGGTGGTGGTGGCCATCGGCTGCACGGGCGGCCAGCACCGCTCGGTGGCCATGACCCATGCGCTGGCAGAGTATGTGCGTAGTTTGGGCTATCAGGTCTCGGAGAACCACCGGGACATGACGAGGGCTTGAGATATGGGAAAGAAACACGGACCGGCCATTGTGGCCATTGGCGGCGGACACGGACTGTCTGCCGTGTTGCGTGGATTGAAGAACTGCACCGATGACCTCACCGCCATTGTCACGGTGGCGGATGACGGCGGCGGCTCTGGCACCCTGCGGGAGGAGCTGGGTATGCCCCCGCCGGGGGATATCCGCAACTGTATGGAGGCCCTGGCCGACGAAGAGTCGCTCATGCGTACTCTGCTTGCCTACCGTTATCCCGAGGGACGGCTGGCGGGGCAGGCCTTCGGCAATCTGCTTCTGGCGGCCCTGGACGGAATTTCCACCTCCTTTGACCAGGCGGTGGCCCAGATGAGCCAGGTTCTGGCCATTCGAGGCACCATTCTGCCCGTAACCAATGAGAATATTCAGTTGGAGGCTGTATTTGAAAACGGCACCCAGGTGTGCGGAGAGTCCAAGATCTTCAACTTTAAAAAGCAGCAGAACTGCGGGATTCACCATGTGCGCCTGATTCCCGAGCATCCTCCCGCACTGCCTGCGGCGGTGGAGGCCATCAGCCGGGCGGACATCATTTTGCTGGGGCCCGGCAGTCTGTACACCAGCGTCATTCCCAACCTGCTGGTGGACGGCATCTCCGACGCCATTGAGGAGAGCAAGGCACTGAAAATCTACGTCTGCAACATCATGACTCAGGACGGGGAGACCGAGGGCATGACGGCCTCTGAGCACCTGGCGGCCCTGTTGGAGCACGGCGGGCCCCAGTTGGTGGACCTGTGTCTGTGCAACAACGCCACTCTGCCCCGGGAGATGCTGTACCGCTACCAGCTGGAGGACGCTGTGCCTCTGGTGGTAGACCGCCGGGAGATGGAGATTCTGGGGGCTGAGGTGGTGTGCCGCCCCCTCACCGACGAAAAGGTGGATTTCGCCCGGCACGCCGGGGACAAGGTGGCCCAGGCGGTGCTGGAGCTGTACCAGCAGCGGGGGCACACCAAGACATTTTGACAAAAGGAGCAGATGCATGTGACCTTTTCTGCCCAGGTAAAACAAGAACTATGCAAACAGCCCCTCAGCCGCCGCTGCTGCGCTCAGTCGGAGGCCTACGGGATTTTGCTCTACTGCAACACCTTCCAGCCCCGACAGGTGCGCATTATCACGGAGTCCCCTCAGCTCAAGCAGCGGCTGCCCCTGCTGTTTCGCAAGGCGTTTAAGGTGGAGTTTGACGTAATTCCCACCGGGGAGGGGAAGGGCAGTTTTCTCATTGAGGACCCGGAGAAGCTGCACATCCTCTTTGACACCTTCGGACTGGAGCGGGACTCCGCTGTGTCGGTGCACATCAACTTTGCCCATCTGGAGGAGGAACACTGCCAGACGGCCTTTTTCCGAGGCGCCTTTTTGGCGGGAGGCTCGGTGACCGACCCGGGCAAGAGCTATCATCTGGAGCTGGCCACCTCCCACGGGGCGGTGGGACGGGAGAGCATCGCCCTGCTTCAGGAGCTGGGCTTTACCCCCAAGGACACCCAGCGCAAGGGCAATCACGTGACCTATTTCAAGCAGAGCGACCACATCGAGGACTTTCTCACCACCGTGGGCGCTCCTGTCTCCGCCATGGAGATTATGACCGCCAAGCTGGAGCGGGACCTGCGGGGCAGCGTCAACCGGAGGGTCAACTGCGATGCCGCCAATCTGGATAAGACGGTGGAGGCGGCCCGGTGGCAGATGGATGCCATCTACCGTCTGGAAGAGCGGGGAATGCTGGAAGACCTGCCCGATAAATTAAAGGAGGCGGTGGACCTGCGCATGGCCCACCCGGAGCTGACCTTGGCCCAGTTGGCGGAGCTGTGCACCCCCCCGGTGTCCAAGTCCGCCCTGAATCACCGATTGCGCAAGCTGGCCCAGCTGGCGGAGAGCTGAGAGAGAAAAAACCTTTTTTACCCAGGAGGATACATTCATGGCTTTTGTCCATCTACATGTACATACGGAATACTCCCTGTTGGACGGGGCCTGCCGCATCAAGCAGTTGGTGGAGCGGGTCAAGGAACTGGGGCAGGAGGCCGTGGCCATCACCGACCACGGAGTGATGTTCGGCGCTGTGGACTTCTACCGGGCCTGCCTGGGGGCGGGCATCAAACCCATCATCGGCTGTGAGGTGTATGTGGCCCCCCGGTCCCGGTTCGACCACACCCGAGAGCTGGACGGCTCTCCCCGCCACCTGGTGCTGCTGTGTAAAAATGAGACGGGGTACCGCAACCTCAGCTATCTGGTGTCCATGGCCTATGTGGAGGGCTTTTATGGCAAGCCTCGGGTGGATATGGAGCTGTTGCGGGCCCACAGTGAGGGCCTCATCGCCCTGTCTGCCTGCCTGGGCGGAGAAATCCCCCGGCGGTTGATGGCGGGGGACTACCAGGGGGCGCTGGCCCACGCCCTGGAGATGCGGGACATCTTTGGGGAGGACAGCTACTACCTGGAGATTCAGGACCACGGCATCGACCAGCAGAAGGCGGTGAACGCCGGAATTTTCCGCCTCCACGCCGAGACGGGGATTCCCCTGGTGGCCACCAACGACGCCCACTATCTCACCCGAGAGGACTCGGTGATGCAGGACGTGCTCATGTGCGTCCAGACAGGCAAGCGGCTGGAGGACGCGGACCGTATGCGTTTCGAGACCCAGGAGTTCTACATCAAAAGCGAAGAGGAGATGTGCGCCCTCTTTCCCCAGTGCCCGGAGGCAATTGAAAACACTGCCAAGATTGCCCAGATGTGTCAGGTGGACTTCCAGTTTGGAGTCCACCACCTGCCGGAGTTCAAGCTGCCGGAGGGGGAGACCGATGGGGACGCCTACTTTGAGCGCCTGTGTCGCCAGGGCTTCCAGCAGCGGTACCCGGGGGCCGGGGAGGAGTACCAGCAGCGGCTGGAGATGGAGATGAACATGATTCGCCGCATGGGCTTTGTGGACTACTTCCTCATCGTCTCCGACTTTATTGGCTACGCCAAGAGCCAGGGCATCCCCGTGGGCCCGGGGCGTGGTTCCGCTGCGGGGTCCATGGTGTCCTACTGCCTGTATATCACCGACATTGACCCCATGAAGTACTCCCTGTACTTCGAGCGATTCCTCAACCCTGAGCGAGTGACCATGCCGGATATCGACATTGACTTCTGCATCCGCCGCCGTCAGGAGGTCATCGACTACGTGTCCCGGAAGTACGGGGAGGACCACGTGGCCCAGATCGTCACCTTTGGTACCATGAAGGCCAAGGCGGCCATCCGGGACGTGGGCCGGGTGATGGACATGCCCTACGCCGAGGTGGATGCCATTGCCAAGCAGGTGCCCTTTGCCCTGGATATGACTCTGGACAAGGCGCTGGTGCTGTCCAAGGGTCTGGCAGACCTGTACAACGGCAACGAAAAGGTCAAGCAGCTGGTGGATATGGCTCGGAAGCTGGAAGGCATGCCCCGCAACGCCTCCACCCACGCCGCTGGCGTGGTCATTACCCGGCGGCCGGTGTATGAGTATGTGCCCCTGGCTACCAACGACGATGTGCCCGTGACCCAGTACACTATGGTGACCCTGGAAGAGCTGGGCCTTTTGAAAATGGACTTTCTGGGCCTGCGGAACCTGACCATTTTGGACGACGCTGTGAAGATGGTCAAGGAGCACAACCCGAACTTCTCCCTCAGCGAGATTCGAGACGATGACCCGGAGGTATTCCGTATGCTCTCCGAGGGGCACACTTCGGGGGTGTTCCAGATGGAGTCGGCGGGCATGACGGGGGTGTGCGTGGGCCTCAAGCCCCAGAACATTGAGGACATCACCGCTATCATCGCCCTGTACCGTCCCGGCCCCATGGACTCCATCCCCAAGTTTATTGCCAGCAAGCAGGACCCCCGGTGCATTTCCTACCGGAATCCCGCCCTGGAGCCCATTCTGTCCGTGACCTACGGGTGTATTGTTTACCAGGAGCAGGTCATTGAGATTTTCCGCCGCCTGGCGGGATACTCCTTGGGCCAGGCGGACATGGTGCGCCGGGCCATGAGTAAGAAGAAGGTCAAGGACATTGAGCGGGAGCGGGAGGCCTTTATCAACGGCGACCCTCAGCGCAACATTGAGGGCTGTGTGGCTCGGGGTATTCCGGCGGAGGATGCCCAAGCCATCTATGATGAAATTTACGCCTTTGCCAACTACGCCTTCAACAAGGCCCACGCCGTGAGCTACGCCATTGTGGCCTATCAGACGGCGTGGTTTAAGTGTCACTACACCCGAGAGTATATGGCGGCACTGCTTACCTCTGTGCTGGACTCCCAGGACAAGGTGGCGGAGTACATCGCCGAGTGCAAAGAGAACGGCATTGCCCTGTTGCCCCCCGATATCAACGAGTCGGGGCTGAGCTTTACCGTGTCGGGCAATAACATCCGATTCGGACTGGCCGCCCTCAAGGGGGTGGGCCGGGGCTTTGTGAATGCGGTGCTGACCCAGCGGCAGCAGGGAGGCCCCTTCACCTCCTTCCCCGACTTCTGCGCCCGCATGAGCCACAACGATCTCAATAAGCGGGTGCTGGAGAGTCTCATCCGGGCGGGGTGTTTTGACCGCATGGGCTACCGCCGCAGCCAGCTGCTGAAGGTCTTCGAGCAGGTGGTGGACTCCATTCTCCGGGACCAGCGGCAGAAACTGGAGGGGCAGTTTGACCTCTTCGGTGGTCAGGAGAGCCTGGAGCCGGAGATGAAGCTGCCGGACATTCCCGAGTTTTCTCCCGCGGAGCTCATGGCCATGGAGAAGGAAGTCACAGGCCTGTATCTGTCCGGCCATCCCATGGACCAGTACCGCCGCCAAGTGCAAAAGCTCCGTGCGGTGCCCATTGCCACCCTGATCCAGGGCTGCTCGGAGGAGGGGGACCGTCCTCCCAAGTTCTCCGACGGCCAGAAGGTGACCGTGGCGGGTGTGGTGGCCACGGTGAAGACCAAGACCACCAAGAACAACACCATGATGGCCTACGTCTCCCTGGAGGACGCCACGGGGGCTATGGAGCTGATGGTGTTCTCCCGGGTGCTGGGGGAGTGTGGCCACTACCTCAAGGCAGGTCTGCCGGTGGCCGTCACCGGGCGGCTGTCCCAGCGGGATGAAAAGGAGCCTCAAATTATGGCCGACTGGATTGGGCCCCTGAGTGGAGAGGACCAGCAGAGCCCAATGCCAGAGGAGAGCGAGGCAGAAAAGACCCTGTGGATTCGCCTGCCCGACGGAAATGAGTCCCTGGTGTGGCTGAAAAAGCTGCTGAGTATGTTCCCCGGCCAGAGCCGCACGGTGGTCTACCTGCAAGACAGCAAAAAGAAGCTGCTGGCGGGCTGTCTGCACCATGCGGTGCTGCTGGAGGAACTGAGAGAGACGCTGGGCGAGGACAGCGTGGTTTTGCGGTAAAGAGGAGATACCATGAATCGGATACTGACGCATATCGGAAAGTTGTTGTTTCACCGACTGGGCATTATGGCGGTGTTGATCGTCGTTCAGTTGGGGTTCTACGGGTTTGCCCTTTCCAGGCTACAGGAGATTCCCCATTACGACATGATACATGGGGCCTTTTTGATCTTGTCCATTCTGGTGGTGGTGTGGATTGTAGCCAGTAAGAGCAATCCAGGGTATAAGATCAGCTGGATTATCATTGTCCTGGGTCTGATGCCCTTTGGGTCGCTGGCCTATCTGCTCTTGGGTGGAAACCACCTGTCCAACTTCAACCAGAAGCGTCTGCGCATCATGGAGGAGAAAGTGTGCCAGAACCTGGGGGATGAGTGCCACCGGGCCGGGGCTCTGACCCAGCTCATTGGCTCGGATGCATCGTGCATGGCCAACTACCTGGAGCAGGTGGCCCACTGCCCGGTGTATGGCAACACCAAGAGCCACTATTACCCCCTGGGGGACAACTGTTACAGCGACATTCTGGCCGCCCTGTGGGGGGCCAAGCGGTATATCTTCATCGAATACTTTATCATTGAAGAGGGTAAGCTTTGGAACTCCATCCTGGACGTGCTGCAAGTGAAGGTGCAGCAGGGGGTGGAGGTCCGGGTGATCTACGACGACGTGGGGTCCATCTTCACCCTTCCGGCGGATTACCCGGAGCGCATGGAAAAGCTGGGCATCCAGTGCCGGGTCTTTAACCGCATCCTCCCGGTGGTGTCCCTGCGCCAGAATAACCGGGACCACCGGAAATATATGATCATCGACGGAACGGTGGCCTTTACCGGGGGCATCAACATGGCTGACGAGTACATCAACGTCAAATCCCGGTTCGGCCACTGGAAGGACTCCGCCATCCGCCTGGAGGGGGATGCGGTGTGGTCCATGACCGTGTCTTTCCTGTCCATGTGGGACTTCACCGAGAACAGTGCGGAGGACTTTGACGGCTACCGGCCGGAGCCCTCGGCGTGGAGCGAGGTGGGCTATGTGCAGCCCTACCAGGACTGCCCCTGGGACAATGAGCCGGTGGGGCTGTCGGTGTACCTCAACCTCATCAACCGGGCCAAGCGGTATGTGTACATCACCACGCCGTACCTAGTCATTGACTACTCCATGACGGTGGCCCTCACCACCGCCGCCAAGTCCGGGGTGGACGTGCGCATCATCACCCCCCACATCCCGGACAAAAAGACGGTGTTTGAGGTGACCCGGGCCCACTACGACGAGCTTATAGAGGCGGGCGTGAAGATCTATGAGTACACCCCCGGCTTCATCCACAGCAAAAACTTTGTGGTGGACGACTGTTATGCCACCGTAGGCACCGTGAACATGGACTATCGCAGCATGTTTTTGCATTTTGAAAACGGGGTGCTTCTGTACGGCACCCCCACCGTCCACCACATTCGGGACGACTTTTTGAGCACCCAGGACAAGAGCGTGGCGGTGACCCTGGAGCAGTGTAAGAGCGTGCCCTACTACCGCCGCTTGGGGCGGGAGATTTTGCAGGTGTTTGCACCGCTGTTATAAGAAAAAAGATCGGACTGGGATGAGAGAACATCCTGGTCCGATCTTTTTTGTGGTTATTTGCGCAGGTAACGGGCTACCGCCTGTTCCAGTAGTTGCTGCCCTTCTTTGGAGCGGAGCACATCCACCACAGCGTCGTGGACGGCCTGCTGGAAGCCAGCACTTTTCAGAATGGGGTCCAGCATGGAGCCCTCCTTTACCGGGGAGGGCCGCCCCTTCCACGGGGTCATCTACTTCGGCCTCATGCTCAC